>DATHSI010000266.1:0-22413 GCA_035464315.1 Candidatus Sulfomarinibacteraceae bacterium | reverse complement strand
CACAACAATACTGCGGTGGCGATCTATTCTGCCGCCCTCAGGACCAGAGAGGCAGGGCGGAGGCCCTGAGACGGTTGTTCCTGGGGCAGGGACCGGAGTCGTCCCAGCAGCCAGAGGGCGATGATGGCGCAGAACAATTGGGAGCTTAGCTGCGGCGCGTATCCGGCGGCGATGAGCAGCAGCATGGCGATTGCCAGCGGGCGGCGCGGGCCCCAGGAAGCCAGCAGGGTGACGCCGGCGAACCACAGCGCCAGCGCGTACAGGGGCCAGGGCAAGAATAGCGTCAGCCCGGTAGACCAGATGGTGAGGATGCCGGTCATGGCCGGGTCGCGCAGGAAGCTGAGGGTGAAAAGGAGCGCGGGAAGGGCGGCCCAGAGCCACAGCCGCCAGTTGCGAGTACGGCCAAAGGCCCACCACCAGACGGCCACACTGCCGATGACCAGCAGCTCGCCGGCATTAAACGAGAGCCCGGTGAACGGGGGCGGGCCGGGCCAGCCGAGAATGGCGTAGAGATTGGGCAGGAGCTGGTAAAGCAGGCCGGCTGACAGGGCGAGGGTTGGGAACAGCAGCGCCGCCGTTCGCAACCATGTCCCCTTCCCCTCTGGCGTTGCCCCTCTCGCCCTGAGGGTGGTCCCGGATATGCCAACGACGGCGACCAACGCCAACAGCTGGTAGAACAGTGCCAGCCACGCCGGCGGCACAATTACCAGGAACAGCAGGCTGAGGAGCGCCAGCGCGGCCAATGCCGGCGCCAACAACCGCGCCTGCGTCGTGCGCCAAACGTGCCACCCGACAGACAGTAGCAGGAACAGCGCCAGGAGACCCGCAAAGGCCGCTGCCACGAGACCGATCTGGTTCACGGCCGTGTAGGCGGCAATCATTCCCGGCGACTTGGGCACGTGAATCGCCGCCCGCGTCACCGTGCGCAGCAGCAGCCACTCCGCCAGCGCCGCCAGCGCCAACCACTGAAAAAGGGATTGCTGTCTTTCCATGGTCGTTTATTTCTTGCCCGGCAATCTGGAGAGTTGCCAGACGCCAAGGCCTAATAGCAGAGCGAGGCCCAGCACAAGGAGCATCGGCCCAAAGATATAAGCGAGCCCTTCCATCGACTCGGTCGTTGAGGGTCTGCTGCCGGCGTCGGGGTCGGCCGGGGCGGCAAGCTGGCCGTCGCCGGCAAGGGTGTCGGGCGCGGCGTCGTCGCCGGTGGCCGTGGAATCGGCGGCGCCGAGCTGCAACGAGACCCACTGCGAGGTGGATTTCTGTCCGTTGCGCTCTTCGTTGGCCCCGTCCCAGGCGGCGAAGGCCAGTGAATAGATCTGGCCGGTTTCGAACTGGGCGTCTTCCGCGTCGGGCGACTGCCGGTCGCGCACAAAGATCACGCGCCAGCGACCATCGGCGTATTCGCCGTGCCCCTGCACGTTTTGCATCTCAAGCGGCTGTGAGGTGAGCGAGCCGAAGCTGCCGGCGATCAGATCTTCCACCGGCGAGGCATAGGAGGCGCTGGCGAAGAGGTTGCCGGCGTCCATTGCCGGCAGGTAACTGATGTCTTCATAGGAAGAGACGGGCGCGGAGGCGCCGGCTTCTTCATCGGCAAAGGGGTAGCCATCGACGTACATATGGGGGTACACGGTGTCTACGTCTTGCCGCGCGACCATCGCGGCCTGCCAGTCGGCTTTCCAGTGCCAGATGTTCACGTTGCCGTCCTGCTGTCCCATGCAGAAGAACGGTTGCCCTTCCACCAGGGGAAATTGGATGGCCACGGCGTCGCTGAAATCCTGTACGCGCACGGTCGAATCGTCCATCGTCTCGTCGTCCCACTCCACCAGGAAGGCGATCTGCTCGTCATTGTAGAGGGCGCGGGCGGCGACGGCCTTGACGTTGGCCTGGGGGAACATGGGCCGGGCGACGACCTGTGCGCTGAGGGGTACGGAAACGGCTGTGGCCTCCTGCCACAGTGCGGCCTGCACATCGTCCACGGGCAGCGCGCCGTCTACTTTCGCCGCGGCGATGGTCACGCCCTGGCTGCTGGCAAGCGGGATCTTGAGAACGGTCAGGCCAATGGCCAGGGCCAGAAGTGCAATCAGTAAGAGTCGAGAGCGGGTGCTGGTCATTGTTGGTTACTCCAGTAACGGCGGACGACTGAAGTCGTCACTACGAACCTAGTGAATCGTGTCCGCACGGATAAATCCCTGTTGACCCAGACCGGCAGCGGCGCAGTCGGCGCAGGAAAAATCTGCGTCGTAGGGCGTGTGCTGGATGTCGGACAGGTCGGGCGGGTCGAGCGTTACGCCCAGCCGCTCGGCATCGGCGTGCACGAAGGCAGCGGCAAACTGGGCCAGCGCTGCGTACAGCGAGCCGGGGGCGTTGTGGGCTACGCTCTCGGCCAATAGATCGATCCAGCGGCCCAGGTGGTCTTGCAGGAACTTGCCCTGGGCGTCGGTGCAGATGTCGACGTGTTCCGCAGAGCCGGTTTCCAGCGCGTAGGCTTCCTTCAGGGCCAGCACGTGCATGAATTCCAGCTCGACGGCGACGTGATCGGCCCGCTCGCGCACCTCGCCGCCCACGTTGAGACCGAAGGCGCGGTAGAAGCCGGCGATGTCGGCCATCTCCTGGCTCTGACGGTATTCGTGCGGCAGCCCGTACTCTGTTTCGTAGCCCAGGGAGCCGGCGGCGCCGAAGGTGTTGCGGTAAGCGGCGCGCAGGGCAGGCAGCGGAACAGGCGCAATCTCTACTTTGACCTGGATCCAGCCCAGGGCGCGCACAATATCCACGACCAACTCGATATCCTCGGACCAGTTTTCACGGGGGTAGAGGAAAGCTTCGGCCAGAAAGCCGTATACTTGCGCCCGGCGAATCGCGTTTTGTTTGTTCATGGTTACTTCTCCCGGTTCTCAATTAACATTAACCCTCCGGAAGGCCCTTGTGGGCAACTCCTGAAATCGAGAGGATATAAGCGGGGCCTCCCGGAGGTTGGTCTGGTTCTAAATCGAATTCAATCGCTCTGCGGGGCGCTCGTGCAGCGGCTCGACCACGCTCAGGCGGGCGGCCTCGCGCCCTTCGGCGTCAAAGCCTACAATGGTGTCGTCGTACATCTGCCACAACTGCCCGTTGCGCTCAATTTCGCGCACCAGCGGCCCTTCTTCAATCTCAAAACGGAAGATCATCGTTTGCGTGGCGCGGAACAGTTGCATCAGGGCCAGCAGAGTGCGCGAGGGGGCGCTGTAGCGTTCCAGGGCCTCGTCCACGCCGGGGCCGAACATTTGCCGCAGATAGGGCCGAGGGGCCCAGCGCGGCGGGATGTAGTAGATATTGGGCTCGGTGCCGAACTGGGGATAGAGGGGCAGGGCCACCTTTTCCACGCGCACCATGTAGTAGAGTGGGTTCTGCGGGTCTTCGACCCAGGCGCCGTCCTCGCCGATCTCGACCAGGCCGTTGAGCCGGATCTTGCCGGGGCAGACGCTCATGCAGCGCGTTTCCATGGGTACGCCGTCGCTGAGCGGATCGTTGCCTTCCACGCGGGGGTAGCAGCCCACGCATTTCTCGCTGGTGTGCGTGGTGCCGCGATACATGGACTTTTTGTACGGGCACTGCTCCACGCACTTACGGTAGCCGCGGCAGCGACTCTGGTCGATGAGCACGATACCGTCTTCTTTGCGTTTGTAGATCGCCTGGCGCGGGCAGGCTGCGGCGCAGGCGGGGTAGGTGCAATGGTTGCAGATGCGCTGCAGGTAAAAGAACCAGGTCTGGTGCACGGGCAGCGCGGCTCCTTCTTCGGAAATGCCCAGCTGCCCGCCCTTATATTTGGTGGCGGTGTCTTCATAGAAGTTGGGCGCGCGCCACTCGTCGTCGGTGGGCAGGTAGCCCAGCGCCTGGTTGCCGTCGTCGGTGGCGGTGGCGGCCTCGGTGATGGTCATGCCGTTGTACGTGCCGTAAGGCGCCTGCTCGTCGCTCTGCGCCGGGTCCCATTCGGCCGTGCGCCCGGTGGCCTGGTGGGCCTCGTCGAGTTGCTGCAATATCTTGACGTCCCAATATTTGGGATAGCTGCCGTAAGGTTTGGTCTCGACGTTGTTCCACCACATGTACTCCTGGCCTTTGGAAAAGGTCCAGGTGGCTTTGCAGGCGCCGGTGCAGGTCTGGCAACCGATGCAGCGGTTGATGTTGAATATCGCCGCAAACTGCCTGTCGGGGTGCGCTTCCTCGTAGACGTATTCCATCGGTCGCCCGAGTTGCCAGTTATAGACTTCTGCCATGTTTTGCTCCTTGTGCTGTCGGATGCGCTGCCGATTTCAATCGGCAGCTATGAAACAGGAAACATGTTAAAACATGTTGACATAAATGGCGATACTGCTGAGCCGGCTTGAGCCGGCTTTCTTCCTCGTAGCCTGGGGTTTTGAACCTCAGGCGGCTTGCCTGTCGGGCCGGGAATCACGTTCGCCACCTGGCGCAGGTTTTGGTGATGAGGGCTTCGACGTAGGCCGCGCCTTTCTGGCGGTAGATGCGGTGTGTTGCCAGGTAAAAGGGATTGGTGAACAGGGTCATAAGGCGCTTTTCGTTCCAGCCCAACAGGATGAACTCTTCGATCAGGGCCTCGGCCATCGCTTCGGTCTGGCCCGGATCGCCGGGCATGACCATGCCTACCAGCTCGTAAGGGTCCTCTTCGTGGGCGGGCAGGGGCATGCCGTCGTTCACCTGTGGTTGGTGCATGGGTAAGGGGATGCTACTCACTGTTACTCTCCTGTTTCTTCGTCTGCGCCGGAGACGGTGGTTATTTGTCCGGCCATGTACTTTTCCATGAAACTGCTCTCGTGGCCCGGGGTGAAGCCGGAGTTGACCGGCTCCCACTTGCCCACGCCGCCCAGGCCGCCATCTTCGGCCTTTTCCACCTTCACCAGGGTTTCCTTGGGCACCGTGTTCAGCGCGTGATTGTCAGCCTCGCCGCCGAACATGAAGCCGGTGAACACCTTTTCTTTGTGGAATAGCGTGTCCGTCTGGTGCATGGGCATGGACCAGTCGCGGGTAATAGATTGCTGGGACCCGTAGCGCAGGTTGGCCTGGTAGCCGGTTCCTTCTGATTTGGCCAGCCCGTCGGGGCGCGTTTCGTGGGCGCGCACCGATTTTTCCGTGGCCATAAAGGGCCCGTGCTTGAGCATGATGATGTGGTAGGGGTAGGCGGGGTTGTATTTAACGCGCAGCATGAGGCGCGAGACCTTGTAGAAGGGATCGTCTTCCTGCCAGCCGCGGTAAGGGCGGTCGGCGGGGTTGGCGTCCACGTACACGTAATCGCCATCCTCGATGCCCAGGTCCATGGCCGCCTGCGGGTGCATGTGTAGCTGGTGATCGCCCACGCCGGGCAGGCGCTTATCCACGCGGTAGGGGTCGCCGAAGTTGCTGTCTAGAATGATGGTCCAATCGACTGTGCTCCAGGAGGAGTGCACGCGGTGGCGTGTCTTGGGCGTCAGGCAGTAGAAGTGGAAGCCCTGCTCCCAGAGCGGATTACTGCTGTTCTTTACCTGAGACCAGGACCGGGCGATGTTGCGCACGGTGCGCTCGTCCCAGCCCATGGCGTCTTCGGGAATGCCGTAGTCATCGGGGCGCAGAAAGCGGCTGCCGCTGACGATGACGTTGGGCAGGTAGGGCGTCGCTTCCGGCCCTTCGCGGTGGCTGATAATGTTCTCGCCGTATTCAATGGCCTCGGGAATGTCGCAGTAGGCGGCTAGACGCCCACAGTCGGTGAAGAACGGCTCCGAATCGTTGACCTGTTCCCAGAAGGGGATGCGCGGGTAGGTGCGGAAGAGCATCAGAGCTGCGCCCGGCTCGCCGTACTTACCGTCCATGATGTCCTCATAACGGTAGCCGCGGGTGGGCACGGACATGTCCAACAACCGCTGGATGTACACCTCGGGCCGCTTTTCCAACACGAATTTCCAGTAATCGTGGAAGCGCCGGTCGCCCAGTTCGTCGCCGATGGCCGCCGCCAGCTCGCCCAGGATGGTCACGTCGTCTTTGGTGTCGTACAGGGGCTCGATGCCGCCCTTCCAGATTTGCAGGAAGGGGTTGGAGCAGGAGGCGGTGATTTCGGGCACGGTGAACTCGGCCCAGGAGTTGGCCGCCAGGCCGAAGTCGGCGTATTCCACGCTGGAGGTCATTTCGATCTCTACGGCGATGATCAGGTCGATGAGGGGGTTGACGTTCTTGATCATGTCGTAGTGGTGCTTGGCGTTGTTCAGCAGGTTGACGTTGGAGTGGAAGATGACCTTGGTGGGCGTGGGCATGTGCGATTGGCCCGTGAAGTTCTTGCGGCCATATTTCGGCGTGTCCACGATCAGGGGGCGGTCGCCGTGATTCCAGTAGGCCGGCTACTCGTCCATGGGGTAGCTGTGGGAGGGCACGTCCTTGCCGTCCAGATTCTCATCCAGATCGGGGTGGAAGGGATCTTCGGCGATCCAGCCCTTGAAGCCGGGGCCGGTCCACGGCGAGCCCTGGAAGAGGGCGGCTTTGTAGTTGCCGGCCCAGGTGTAACAGCCGGCGCCGGGCTTGCCGATGTCGCCGGTCAACATCAGGGGCAGGAATTGGGCGCGGTTGGCCAGCGTGGCGTGGAACCAGTGGTTGATGCCTTCGCCGATGTGAATGGCCACGGGGGACATGGTAACGATATCTTCGGCCATCTCCTCGATGAGGTGTTTTGGCGCCAGCGTGATTTCAGATACGGTGTCCAGGTCGTACTCCTGCAAATGCTCCTCGTACATGGCCCAGAGGGTCATGACTTCTATCTCTTCGCCGCTCTCCAGCAGGGTGACTGTGCCCGACCAGGAGAGGCGGGGGTCGATCTCTTTCTCCGCCATGCGCTGGCCCACGTCGTCGCGCGTCAGGGGGACCAGCTCGCCCGCGTTCCCGTCGAAAACGACGTAATCGCCTAGCTGCTCGTACTGCTCCTGGCTCAAGCCGTGCAGCTTGAAGCTGGGGCCATCTTCAGAAAGGCCGGGTTCGTAGTCGGAGAAGATTTCGTGGGGGTGCAGGCGCTTGAGGGTGTCCAGGCGCACGACCAGGGGCAGGTCGGTGAACTGTTTGACGAACGGTTCGTTATAGCGACCGCTGTCCATGATCCATTTGCTGATGCCCAGGAAAAGGGCTGTGTCAGTTGAGGGCCGGATGGGAATCCAGGTGTCGGCCTTGGTCGCCGGCGGCGAGTATTCGGGCGTGATGGTGTAGATTTTGGCGCCGCGCTCCATGGTCTCGATGAAAAAGTGCGACTCGGCCATCTTGTTTTCTACCAGGTTCTTGCCGCACTGGATGTGCAGCCGCGTGTTGCGTAAATCGTTGAAGTCACAGTCAGACGTCTGCAGGCCGGTGGTAAAGGGATGTCCGGGCGCCTGGTCGCCGTGCCAGGTGTAATTGGACCAGCGACGACCGCCCAAGGCCGTCTCCTCGTCGGTGCCGCGCGTGTGCGTGTCGAGCAGGGCCAGCGTGTTGGCGAAGCGGTACATGCCGTATTTGCCAATGACGCCCAGCAGCCCCATGCCGCCGCGACATTTGAAGGTGCGCGTGCCCGCGCCCTGCATGGCCTCGATCATCTCTTCGGGATAGTCATCGGCCCGCAGCCGGTCGGCGCCCTCTTCGCCAGAGTAGTGGGCGGCGATGGCTATCATGCCGCCGGCGATGTAGCGGTAGGCGTCTTCCCAGGAGACGGGGATCATGACGTCGTCGCCGCGCGCGGTGAATTTGTACTTGTCGCGGTTGGCGGCATCCAGGTAAGGGTAACCGTCGTCGGCCCACTCTTTCCAGCCCTGGCGCATGATGGGGCCTTTGAGCCGGTGCGGGCCGTAGACGCGGCGGTGGAAGGTCTGGCCCTTCTTGCAGCCGCGCGGGTGCCAGTGAGCGGTGGCGCGGTTGCCGTACAGGTCGCTGTAACTATCGACGTCGTAGTTCGTCTCCGAACGCAGGATGACGCCATTGCGCACGAAGGCGCGCAGGCGGCAGGCGTGGGTGTCGTTGGGCGAGCAGACGTAGGTGAAGGAGGAATCGTATTTGTACTGGTTGCGATAACTCTCTTCCCAGCGACGGTCGGGGTAGTCGGCCAGCGGGTTGTGGACGTTGACCGGTTGCAGCAACTGCAAATACATATGGCTGGCGAGCGCCGCGCCGCCCACGGCGCCGCTCATTTTCAAGAAATCGCGACGGGATATATTCATAGAATCTACTCCGCTGGGGCAGGGCTCGCCGCGCGGCGACGAGCGGTTGCGCCGTACCCTCTACTCTGCACTTGCTCCTGACAATTCCTTAATTGCCGCCAGCAAGTCGGTGCGCCGGGCGCCAACGCGGCGGCTGGTGATGATCTGCACGTAATCCCGATTCAGATCGACGGTGATAAGGGGAATGCCCGGATAGTGATCCAGAATCGGGTCGGGCGAGTGTGGGGGGTGATTACCGGCATGAGCCAGGATAAACAGATGTGGTCGCGCCTGTGGCACGGCGGCGACGGCCACGTGGGGGGAGAGGGCTGTGCCTTCAACTTCCAGCCACGATTCTTCCGCCAGCAACTGGGCCAGCACATCGATTAACAGAGACTCTCCGATGAGGAACACCCGACAAACCTCGTCCATGTCCCGATGGTAACCGGCGGTTTCCGGGCCAACATCAGTCTCAGGGGCGGAAAAAGGATGAAAAAAGAGTGATTCTGCCGCTCGTGAGGGGCGAAAAGGATTAGTCCTTCGCGCCAGGCACCCGTTTGCCACCCAGCTCCAACGGCCAAACACGCCCTCCATGATTCTGTCAAAGCTATAGCCGGCGGGCCGTGAGCTGAAGGGGATCAGGGTGGCATAAGCCGAATGTTGCCCGCACCCGCCAAATGGCGTAGCCGGTTCCCCGCTATCTGGCCCTCAACCGATCCCTTGGGAGCACATACAATAGCGGTTAGCTTATCCAGATTTCTCTTCGAGTGGAAAAAGGAGCAGACTATGAAACGATTGTTGGTACTCTTTTTGGTTGTACTGGCCTTGGGCATAACCGCCTGTTCTGCAGGCGGCGGCGCCAGCGGTCCTCAGGAAGTAACCATTACGGCTTCCGACATCGCCTTTGATACGGAGCGAGTTGAGGTCGCGGCAGGCCGCGAGGTTGTGCTCACTCTGCGCAACGAAGGCGCGCTGGAGCATGATTTTAGCGTCATGCACATTCCCGCCCATATTGCCGAGCCTGTGGAGGAGGACGGTCACGACATGAGCCACATGGAGGAGATGCCCGAGCTTCACGTGTCCGCCATGCCGGGGGAGAGCCATTCAGTGACTTTTACGCCCTCCGAGGCGGGCGAGTACGTCTACTTCTGCACGGTGGAGGGGCATGAGGCCGCCGGGATGACGGGAACCCTCGTCGTTACTGCTGAGTAAGACGCCGGCCGGTTTCCCCGCGTGATATAGTAGGTGGACCGTAGAGATAGGTACAGGGATAATAGGAGCGCCGCTGAAGACGAGTGGTGCCTTTAGCCTGAACAGCACACGCCGGGGAAACGAATAATGGGTGACACAGGCGAACAGATTCGTGTCTTGCTGGCCGATGACCACGCGGTGGTCCGCGCCGGGATTCGCCAGTTTCTGGAACACGCGCCGGACATAACTGTCGTGGCGGAAGCTGACGACGGCGCGATGGCGAGGGCGCTTATTGCGGAGACGCAGCCCGATGTGGCCGTGCTCGATATACAGATGCCGAAAGCGAGCGGCATTGAGGTAACACGCTGGGTGCGCGCCAACCATCCCGATGTTGGCGTGCTGGTGCTGACCGCTTACGACGATGACCCCTATGTGATGGCCGTGTTGCAGGCTGGGGCCAACGGCTACGTGCTGAAGACGGCGTCGCCGCCGGAGATTATTCAGGCTGTGCGCGACGTGGAGGAAGGGAAGTCGGCGCTGGACCCGGCCATTGCGCACAAGCTCATGGTGCGCGTGGCGCAGGAGCAAACGAAGCCGCGCTTCGAACCGCTGACGGACCGCGAGTTGCAGGTGCTGGAGCTGGCGGCAAAGGGGCACACGAACAAGGCAATTGGACTGCAGTTAGATATCAGCGACCGCACCGTGCAGGGGCACCTGGCAAGAATTTACAGCAAGCTGGAGGTCAACAGCCGCACAGAAGCGGTGATGCGCGGCGTTTCGCTGGGATTATTGGACCCCGACGAGGCCGGCGAGTAAGCGATTGATGAGCCAGTGGTTCCGCCTGCCCGGAAAGGGCTGGAGCGGCCTCTCGCTGCAGCTTTTTTTCCTCGTTCTGTTGCCACTCACCGTGCTGCTGTTACTGGTGGCAGTGGGTAGTTCGCTCCTGCACCAGCAGGCGATGCGCACGATGGTGGGCGAGCGGGACGAGCGGGCAGCGCGCGCCGCCGCCGCGGCGGTCAGCGAGCAGTTGGAGCAGCGGGCGAGCGCCGTGCAGGGGCTGGCCCAGCGGGCGGCGCGGATGGAAGAGCCGGCGCAGGCGCTGCACGATGTGGGCCCGCTGTTGCCCGAGTTTGAGGGCAGCATGGCCTTGTTTGCCCCGGACGGCAAGCTGCTGGCGGCGACGGCGCATCTGGAGGGATGGCAGGACCTGTCCTCCACCTCTTTTGGCGACGAGACAACCGACGGAGAGGCAAAATTCTTCTTTGCACCAGCCCTGGGTGACGGCGCGGGGAGCGGCACGCTCACGCTGGTGGCGGCAGCCACGGTGGAGGGATTTACGGCTGCAGGCGCATTCTCGCCCACGACGCTGGCGCGGAACGCCCTCAGCCGTGTCTTCGGCGGCGGAGATGCGGCAACGGCGGCTGTGGTTACTGCGGACGGCGATCTGATTTACCGCGCCGGCCCCCCGCTTCTGGCGGAGACTCGGCCTTTGCAGCACCCGGGCGTGATCAGCGCGCTGCGCGGGGAAAGCGGCACGACTTACTTCGCGGATCGCGATGGGGCGCGTGGCGACGGCGAACACGTGGTGGCTTTCAGTCCCATTACGCCGGTGGGCTGGGCGCTGGTGATCGAGGAGCCCTGGCAGATGCTGGCCAGCCCGCTTTTGCGCACGACGGAGTGGGCGCCGCTGGTGCTGGCGCCTATCTTGCTCATCGCCCTCATTGGCTTGGGCTTTGGCGCGTTGCAGATTGTGCAGCCACTGCAATCGCTGGAACAGAAGGCCACGGCGCTGGCCTGGGGCGATTTCCAGGCTATTGAAGAGCCGGTGGGCGGCATTGCGGAAATTCAGCGCCTGCAGGCGGAACTGGTGCACATGGCGCAGAAAGTGCGCAGCGCGCAGCGCGGACTGCGCGACTATTTGGGCGCCATCACGGCGGGGCAGGAGGAGGAGCGCCGCCGCCTGGCCCGCGAGTTGCACGATGATACCATCCAATCGTTGATTGCCCTCAATCAGCGCATCCAACTGGCGCAACTGGGGCAGGAGGGAGACCAGGCCGATGACCTGAGGGTGCAGACGAGGGAGCAGTTGGACGAGATGCAACAGATGGTGTCGCAGCTCATCGCCGATTTGAGGCGCACGATCCACGCCCTGCGTCCTATCTACCTGGAGGATCTGGGACTGGCGCCGGCGCTGCAGATGCTGGTGCAAGAGGCGCGCAGCGAAAACGAGCTTGCCGCCCATTTTCACAAGGTGGGCGACGAGCGCCGGCTGCCGGCAGAGGTGGAACTGGCCCTTTATCGCATCGCGCAGGAGGCGCTGAGCAACGCCGGTCGCCACGCAGCAGCGGAAATAGCGATGGTTAAACTTCGTTTCACGCCGCAGGCAGTGACGCTGGTTGTTGAGGACGACGGTCGCGGCTTCGTCGTGCCCGAGAGCCCGGCCGATCTGGCGCCGCAGGGCCATTACGGGCTGCTGGGCATCCACGAACGGGCGGAACTGATTGGCGCCCAATTGACGCTAACGTCTGAACCAGGCGACGGAACGCGCGTGCAGGTGGTGGTGCCTGTCTGAGAAACGGTTGCCGGCGCTGCTGCCTGTCATTGCCAGTCTGCCGCGTTATTGCGGCGGTTCCAGCAGGTTCCTACCTTCTTCGGGCGGTCGCGATTGGCGCGCCTGTTTTTCGATCTCTTCCGCCTCGCTGCGCAGGCCACCTTCGGCGCCGGTGGATATTTCGGCGGTTTCTTCGACCATTGGCGCGCGCTCTTCTTCGGCCTCGGGCGGTTGGGGCTCCAGGAGCCGCAGAGGGACATCGTGGGAGAAGATGAGCTCGCGTTGCTCGCCGGGCATGGAGATGCCGGCCTCCTGAAAGGCGCGTTTGACCAGGCGTATGACGGACGATCTGACTTTCAGCGGGCTGTGTTGCGATCCGTCGAACCAGAAGTAGATGTGCAGATCGACGGTGGCGCTACCCAGGTTTTCGGCGAGGATCAACGGCTCGGGATCCTCAAGAATAGCCGGGTGTTGGGCCAGCACATCCATGGCGATCTCCTGTGCGTGCGTGACTGCGTCGTCGTAGCCGATGCCCACTATGAAATCTTCGCGGCGGTTGGGGTTGCTGGTGTAGTTGTGGATAACGCTCTGGTAGACCGTGGCGTTGGGAATCTGCACGTGGTTGCCATCGCGCGTCATGAGCACCGTCGTGCGCGTGGTCAATGTCTGTACGAACCCAGTTGTGTCTCCAATTTCCACCAGGTCACCAGTCTGGAATGGGCTCTGCAGGCTGAGGAAGACGCTGGCAAGGAAGTTTTCGGCGATGTCGCGGAAGGCGATGCCCAATGCGATACCGAGGAGCCCCGTGCCGCCGAGCAGGGTCAGGGCCACGCCAGTGAGCCCAGCCACATGGAAGACGAGGTAAAGGCCCAGGAGAAAGACCGCGATGCCCGCGGCGCGGGCGAGGACGTTGCCCAACAAGGGCGGGATGCGTCGGCGATCCAGGGAGTTGCGGGCGCCGGCTGCAGCATATCGGGCCACGATCCAGGCGATGGTCAGAATGATCAGGCTGATACCGATGAGCGGCAGGGTACGCACGAGGCGGCGCGCCTGTTCACGCAAGCCGTTGAGCGCCGGTGTAAAGTCCCAGACGGAGGGCTCCAGCACTTCGATCTGGTTGACGACGGCGGCGACGTCCTGTGTACTGCGCGCCAGATCGCCGGCCCAGGTTCTGTATTCGGCGGTTTCCGTCTGTCCTGAGAGGAAGACGACCCCGTCCTGCACGCGCACGTCGGGCTCGATGAACCAGCCGGTGGCTTGCAGGATGCTTTCCAGCCGCTGGCGGATCTCGTCGTCGCGCGCCGTGGGGCGCACCTCGACGCGATCGGGGGCGTCGGAGGGGCCGTCTTCGGACGTTGGCGTTGCCGTGGCCTGGGCCAGTGCCATGGGTGTGGGGCCGGTAAATAGGGACCACAGCGTGAGCAGGCAGGCGAGGGTCAGGAGTATGTAGAGTGGAAGGTAACGTTGTTTCAATTGCATGCGAGATCCTGTATCTTGTGCGCCTGATTTTTCCACACCAGGAGTGAACACGCAACAGGAGCGATCCTGATGACGCTACTGCCGGTTTCGTTTGCACTGATTGCGCCTACCCTTAGAATCCTACATATGACATATGTATGTGATGTGGAGAGATAATATGATCGACCTTGCGGCCATTCGCGATCGCAAAGTGCGAGTGCGCGAACTGGGCCAGAAGATAAGTGCGGACGATGTGCAGGCCAATTTGCGTGCATTAACGAACGATATGGTGGATACGATACTGGCCCTTATCGAGGGTTGCAGCGACGAAGACGTGACGTTTGTGCCCCGGGATCCTGACGCCTACGACCATTACGCGGCTTCGGAGGAGGAGCTGACGATGCCCTGGACCCTGGGGCACGTGATCGTGCACACGACGGCGTCGGCGGAGGAGAGCGCGGCGCTGGCAGCGGAACTGGCGCGTGGCGTGGAATATCACGGCCGGTCGCGCTATGAGGTGCCCTGGCGGGCGGTGACGACCATTGCCCAGTGCCGGCAGCGCCTGGAGGAGAGCCGCCGCATGCGGCTGGCCAGCCTCGATATGTGGCCGGACGAGCCCCACTTTGATAACACCTATACGCCTTATAAGGCTGTGGGCCGCGTGGGGCCGGTGGCGCGTTTCCTGCTTGGCTTACGGCACGACGCCGATCACCTGGGCCAGATCGAGGACATTGTGCGGCAGGCAAGAGCTGTGCGCCAGGCTTAGGGGACGTCTCCGGCGTCCGTGTCCACGGCTTCGACGCTATCCATCAGCGTAAAGAAGCCTTCGTTGAGGGTAGGGTGGATGAAGACGGCGTCTTTGAACAACGTCCACGGCGCGTCGGCCATCATCAGCGCCTTCAGCGTCTGTACCAACTCGCCGCCTTCGCTGCCCAGAATGGCCGCGCCCAGGATGCGGTCGGTGTCGGCGTCGATTACGATCTTCATCAGGCCCGCGGTCTCCCCGCGCTCGCGGGCGCGGGCCACCCAGGCCATGGGGATAGAACCGACTTTTAGGTTGTAGCCGGCAGCGCGCGCTTCTTTCTCAGTCATACCCACACGGCCTAGCTCCGGGTCGGTAAAGAGAGCATAGGGCACGATGCGGTTTTTGATCGTGCGCGGCGGTTGGGCGTCCTCAACCAGGTTTTTGTAGACAATGAAATGGTCGTCAAAGGAGATGTGGGTGAAGGCAGGCCCGCCCTTTACGTCGCCCAGGGCCCAGACGCCGGGCGCCGTCGTCTCCAGTCGCTCGTTGACCACGACGTAACCGCGCTCGTCCGTCTTCACGCCCGGGGCCTGCAGGTTCAGCGCGTCTGTGTTGGGCACGCGGCCCACAGCCAGTAACAGATGCGTGCCGGCGATTTCGTCCGCCGCGCCGTCCTGCTTTGTGGCTACGGTTACTCCCTCGCCGGCGGCGCTCACGCTGTTGACCTCGGCGCCCAGATGGAATTGGATGCCTTCTTCTTCCAGTGCCTCCTGCAGGGTCTGGGCCACGTCTTCGTCCTCGCGGGGCGCGATCTGGTCGCCGCGTTCAATGACCGTAACGCGGCTGCCAAAGCGGCGGAACATCTGGCCGAACTCCAGGCCGATGTAGCTGCCGCCCAACACCAGCAGATGCTCAGGTAGCTGCTCGAGGTCCAGGATGCTGTGATTGGTGAGCGCGTCGACGTCTTCCAGGCCGGGAATATCAGGCTGGCGGGGGCGGGCGCCGGTGTTGATGAAGATGTGCTCGCTGCGCAGGTCGACGTCGTTGACGGTTACGGTGTGCGGCCCTGTGAAGCGGCCCGTGCCGCGGTAGAGGTCCAGGGAGGGGCGTTCGGCCACGCGCTCTTCCTGCCCGCTGCGCATGTTGTGCACGATGCGGTTCTTGCGGGCGACGATGGCCGGCAGATCGACGGTCACGTCGCCCGTTTCCACGCCGAAGTCGACGCTGCGGCGCGCTACGTGGGCCACGCGAGCGCTGGCCAGCATCGTCTTGGTGGGGGTGCAGCCGTAGTTGATGCAGGAACCGCCCAGGTGGTGGCGCTCGATGAGGGCTACGGTCCAGCCGCAGTCGGCCAGCTTGTGCGCCAGCGGGTTACCTGCCTGTCCCGAGCCGATGATGATCGCGTCATACTGTTTGTGGGTTGTCATCTTTTCCTTATCCATTGTCTGTTATGCCACTCTCGTTCGCCTCTCCACTATAGAAGATACCCTATTTTGTGGAAACGATGAAGCGCAGACTGTAAGCCGGTTTCCTTGAACCGCGCCCGAAAAACGTTTAAGATTGCTGGTAAAGGGACAGAGCCATGAATAGCTTCGATCAACTTTCTGTGTGGCGGGAGCCCGACCTGCACGGCGCGCTTTCCTGGTATCGCCAGGTGGCTGTGAATGAGATGCCGGCCAAATTCCGCATTGCGCGCCACGTGGCGGTCGAACTGTCGCCGGGTGCGGCCGCGGAAGACGCGCTGTGGCAAGAGGTGGAGAACAAGACGCCTGTCTTCCTGCGGCGCTGGCGCGAGATCCGTCGCGGCGAGCGGCGGCTGGCGGCCGAGCCACCGCCGCAGTTCAACCTGCTGGCGCTGTGCGCCGAACTGGGTCATCGGATGTTGCGCCACTGTAACTTCTGCCGCTGGGATTGCGGCGTGGACCGCAGCGAGGGGCGCAAATTCGGTACCTGCAAGCTGGCCGAGGACACGCGCGTGTCCAGCTACTTTCACCACACCGGCGAGGAACGCATTTATCGCGGCGCCCAGGGCTCGGGCACCATCTTCTTCACGTCGTGCAACATGCGCTGCGCCTTTTGCCAGAATGGGGACATCAGCACGGACAAGGATAACGGGCAGGTTGTCTCGCCGCGCACGTTGGCAACGATGGCCTGGTTGTTGCGGCAGGAAGGCTGCCACAACATCAACTGGGTGGGCGGGGAAGTGACCATCCACCTGCATACGATCCTGGAAGCCATCGCCCTGCTGGCCAATTTGCAACCCACGCCGGACGATCTGCGCGCGGCGCGACCGGCCAAGCACGATTATTTCTATGATCGCTACGAGCCCAACGAGCGTAATGCGATTTATGGGGGCGCGTTCAATGCGCCGCTGCTGTGGAACAGCAACTTCTTTATGTCTGCGGAGAGCATGAAGCTTTTGCGCCTGCTGATGGATGTATGGTTGCCCGATTTCAAGTTTGGACCCGGTCGCTGCAGCGTGACGCTATCGCGGACGCCCTGGTACTGGGAAACGGTGACCGGCAATCTGCTGAAGATTCAGGAGTGGGGCGAGGATTTTACGATCCGCCATCTGGTGATGCCCAACCACGTGGATTGCTGCACGCGGCCGGTGCTGGAGTGGATTGCGGAGCATATGCCTGATGCGCCGGTGAACATCATGGACCAGTACCATCCGGACAACTTCTGCGATCCGCGCAGCCCGAAATATGACGACAGGTACGTCGAAATCGCCCGCCGCCCCACGCGGCAAGAGCTGCGCCAGGCGTATCAGATGGCGCGTGACCTGGCCCTCAATTTTGAGTCGTTGAGCCTGGAGCGGAAGGCTTTTTTCTGGGCCTGAGCGGGCCGTCGTGGCTTACGCTTACGTCACAAAACGCTTCAAGAACTGCGCCTGCGCGTCTTCGGCGCCGATCAGAATCATCTCGGTGTGGGCCGGGAGAGGCTCGTTGGGATCGGGGTTGATCTCTGTTCGGCCATTGTGGTTGAGGGCCACCACCGTGGCGCCTGTCTTGCGGCGAATGTCGGTTTGCGCCAGGGTTTTGCCTGCCAGGGTAGATGGCACCTGCACGGCGAAGGCGTCCAGCCCTTCGGAAACCATGAGGATGTTGCTGCGGCTGAGCAGGTTGATGATGGCGTCGGAGCCCATAGAGGCGTAGGAAAGCACGAAATCGGCGCCGGCACGGTGCAGCGTGTCCACGTTGCGCGCCAGTCGCGCGCGGCTCACGAGCTGCACGTTGGGGCGCAGGCGGCGAACGTAGATGGTGAGATAGATGTTGGTGTCGTCGTCGTGCGTGGTCACCAGCACAGCCTGCGCCTCCTGGATGCCCGCCGCCTCCAGCACTTCCAGCTCCGCGGCGTCGCCCTGGATGTACTTGTGGGGATCGCGGATGCGCTCCGGCAGTTGCTCCACAATGCGGTAGTCCATGCTTTGCTCTGCCAGAAAGTTTCCCGCAGCGCGCCCCACGCGCCCGCCGCCAATGATGATGGCGGGTCCGCTGCCAGCATCCGCATCGCCGTATACATGCGTTTCGTAGCGTTGCAACTGCTCGGCGGTGCCTCCCAGCACCAACATCATTTTTTCCTCGATGCGCGTGTCTGGACCCGCGTTCTCGAAAACGCCTCTATCCCACACGCCGAGCACGGTGGCGCCAGTGTGCTCGCGCAGGCGGCTCTCGCGCAGCGTCTTGCCCACCAGGGACGTTTGCCGCGCCGTGGCTTCGGCGATGAGCAGATCGCCAAAGCGGCCGATGATGTGCACGGCAGAGGCGCCGCCGGAAACGCGACGGGCCAGGCCCTGGCCCATCATCTCGCCGAATTGCAGCACATGATCGCAGCCTGCCAGCTCTAGAATATCGACGGAAGCCGCGTAAGAAGCTGTGGCGATAATCGGCGTGGTCTGGGTCACGTCACGCACGGTGAAGGCCACGTTGGTGTTGAGGCGATCGTTAGCCGTCGCCGCCACCAGCGCGGCCTTTTCCACGCGCAGGCGGCGGTATGTTTCCGGTGAATCGGGATCACCGCGCACGACGCTGTAACCCAGGTCGTGCAGCCGCAGCGCTTCTTCCAGGTCCGGTATGAGCAGAACATAGCGGTACTGGTACTGGTTCAGCTTCCTGATGAGCAGATCGGTGACAGAGTCGTGATGGATGATGATCACGTGGTTCTCTGTGTCCTCGGGAAGCTCTTTGGGGGCGCGGGCGGCCTCCTGGGCCTTGGTCCACGGCGCGTAGAAGAACTCGATGAACGTAAAAGGTAGCAGCACCAGCAAGAAGATGATGCCGCTGAAAAGTACGAGCGTGGAAAAGAGGCGTCCCAGGTCGGACTGGAAGGTAATGTCGCCAAAGCCCAGGGTGGACATCACGGTCAGCGTCCAGTAGAAGCCGGTGATCCAGCTCTCCTGGCGCCCCTCGTAAGCCATGAGGAAGTGGAAGAGCACGCTGTAGACGGTGACCATTGCCGCCAGCACGACCAAAAAGCGCAGCAAAGCCATGATGCTGACCCGGCTCGGTCGATCATGGTAGAAGTGAAGAAGGAGGGAGGTGAGAAATTTCATGGATAGGGACGGAAATCGCGGCCGATCCTACCACGGCGCGCCCGGCGGTTCAAAAAGCGATGGCCGCTGGTAAGAGGCCTCTGATTATGAGGACGGCTGCTCAATCCCGTTTCAGGATTGCGGGACGGAAGATGGTCTGGCCGTCGTCCGCACCCACTTCCAGCCCGGGCCATCCGTCGATTCTCGTCAGGATTTCAGCGCCTTCGCCGCCGACCAGGATGGTATCTTCTGACTTGGTGCCTGTGATGGACGGGTTCCAGGCGTAAACCTGCCCGGCGGTGATCTCGTCGTCGGTGTCCGGCGTTACCAGGTATTCGCGCGGCTCGTAGCCCGCAGGCCCACCCTGGTGATGCTTCTGCCACTCGCCCGCGTAGCCCTGGGCTGCGTAAGCGGCGACACCGGCCTGGAAGACGTCGCCGGCGCGGCGGCCAGGGCGTGTGGCCCGGATGAAGGCTGCGTCTACGGCAGCCACGGCGCGCGCTTTTTGCGCCAGTTCCTGCGGCAGAGGGCCGAAGTGGACAAAGCGGGTCAGGGAGCAGACCAGCCCGTGGCGGCGGCCGCAGAGGATGAGCATGGCGTAGCGCTGCAGCTTCTTCTCTGTGGGCAGCGGGTGGCGGAAGTGGAAGATGCGCTCGTCGCTGGCGATGAGCAGGACGGTGGGCAGCGCGCCCCGTTTCTGCGCCGCGGCTGCCAGCCGGGCGGCGATCTCCTGCTCGGTCATGCCCGGGCGCACGGCGCGGGCGGCCTCGTCCATGGCGCCGGCGCAGAGGCGGCCCAGTTCGCGGAAACGCTCCCGTTCCAGAGGCGTCAGTTGGGCGCGCAGGCGGCTGAGCGGCGTTTGTAGATCCGCAGCGCCGGGGGTAGGAAGGTCGGCGCCCACTGTCAGTCCCCTGGTGAGCCGGGTGAGCAGGTCGTTCTGCCGGTGCCAGGGAGCGACCTTGAAGGTCCAGCCCTGCTCGTGCAGGCACTCTTCGCGCTCCAGGCGCGGCGCTTCGATGTTGTTGGTCAGCAGGAAGGCGTCGTCGGGGGTGACGAGCAGGCTGGCTTCCCCTTCTGTGGCGGCAATGTTGATGTAGGAGGCAGCGCCCTCGGTGGCCCAGGCGAAGCTGGCGGCGGAGCGCAACAAGGCGGCGTCGAGGTCCAGCTTTTGTAGTAGGTGGCGCAGGCGCTTTACGTTGGTGGTGGGAGCTGATGTGGCGTCCATAGGTGTTATTCCTGGTTCTTTAGGCAACGTCCGGGAGGCCTGACCGGCGGTACGGTAGAGCCGGAGATAATGCGCCGGCCTCCCGGAGGATTTCGGCGCTATTGCCCATATACATTCTGATACCGCTCGTGCAGGCGGTCCACGTCCGCCTGCTCAATACGCAACGGCTCTCCGATCTGCATGGCGGTCCACACGATGGCTGCGTTGTCCTCGGTCATCACCGCTGCCTTGACGGCGGCCTCGGGGGTGGGGCCCACGGTGAAGACACCGTGATTTTGCAGCAGGGCGGCGGGGCTGCGCGAATCGCGCAGGGCTTCGACCACGCGCTGGCCGATTTCTTCGCCGCCGACGAGGGCGAAGCCGCCGCAGGGAATGGGCCCGCCAAACTCGTCGCCCATAGCCGTGGTCACGCAGGGGATCTCTTTGCCCAGGATGGCGAAGGCGGTGGCGAAGCGACTGTGAGTGTGGGTCACGCCGTTGACCTCGGGCATGTGACGGTAGAGGTAACAGTGGCTGGCGGTGTCAGATGACGGTTTTAAGTCGCCTTCCACCACGTTTCCCTGCAGATCGACCACGACCATCTTATCGGGGGTCAGGTCTTCGAATTTGACGCCGCTGGGTTTAATGACCACTAGGTCGCTGTGGGGATCTCGGCCGCTAATGTTGCCGCTGGTCCAGGCTACCAGGTTGTTCTTGGGTAGCTCGGCGTGCAAGGCGCACACTTCTTCTCTTAATCTTTCGAGCATGTAATCTCCTCGCTGCCTTGTCCTAACCCTTCGACTTCAAGACATCCACGGCCGTTCTTTCGATGACCAGTCCTTTTTTGTAGCGTTCCATGTATGCCATAAAGCCATCAACATCCCGCTGGTCGGGGGCGACTGTCGTGGCATTTTCCCCGGCAAAGACCTTGTCCGAAAGGTAAGCTTCCAGGGGTTCATCCTTTGCCTGATACAACATATAGGCGGCAAGCAGGGCAATACCCCAGGCGCCGCCCTCGCCTGCGGTCTCCATCACGGCAACGGGGACATTCATCGCCGCCGCCATGATCTTTTGACCCACTGCCTCGGTTTTGAAGAAACCCCCGTGCCCCAGGACCTGGTCCATCTGCACTTTTTCCTGTTCAAACAGGATGTCCAGGCCGATCTTCAATGCCCCGAGCGCCGAGAACAGATGGGTGCGCATGAAGTTCGAAAGGGTGAAATGGCTTTCGGGGCTACGGACGAACAGGGGACGTCCCTCCTCAAAGTGCGTGATATGCTCGCCCGAGAGATAATTGTAGGCAAGAAGCCCGCCCCCATCCGCGTCGCCTGTGAGCCCCTGCTGATACAGCATTTCAAACAGATCAGATTGGCCAATCTCCACGCCAAGCGCATCGGCGAATTCTGCAAACAGATCGACCCATGCGTTGAGATCGGATGTGCAGTTGTTGCTGTGGACCATGGCGACGGGCTTACCCGTGGGCGTCGTCACCATATCAATCTCGGGATAGACTTTCGACAGCGGCTTTTCCAAAACGATCATGGCAAAGACGGATGTTCCTGCGGAAACGTTGCCCGTTCGCTCGGCAACGCTGTTCGTGGCGACCATACCTGTCCCTGCGTCGCCTTCAGGGGGGCAGAGGGGGATACCCGCTTGCAGTTGTCCCGTGGGATCGAGCAGCCTGGCGCCTTCTTCGGTCAGTTCGCCTGCTGCTTCCCCTGCTACGAGGACTTTGGGCAGGATTTCCTGAAGCTCCCACGAAATGTTTTGCGCTTTGAGCCGTTCGTTGAACAGCTCGAGCTTGCCTGCATCATAGTCGTTTGTGTGGCTATCGATAGGGAACATACCCGATGCGTCGCCTATGCCCAACACCTTTTGCCCCGTCAGTTTCCAGTGGACATAGCCGGCAAGGGTGGTCAAAAAGCTGATGCGCTGGATATGGGATTCCTCGTTCAACATCGCCTGATAGAGGTGGGCAATGCTCCAGCGTTGGGGAACATTGAACTGGAACATTTCGGTGAGTTCTTCAGATGCCGGCCCGGTGATGGTGTTGCGCCAGGTGCGAAACGGGGCGAGAAGATTTCCGTCCTTATCGAATGCCATATAACCGTGCATCATGCCGCTGAAGCCAATGGCGCCAATGGTCTGGAGTGGGGTATTGTACTTCTCCAAAACGTCGTTGCTGAGTCTCTGATAGCTCTCTTGTAGACCCGTCCAAATATCTTCTAGCGTGTATGTCCAGATGCCGTTTTCGTACCGGTTTTCCCACTCAAAGCTTCCCGATGCAATCGGCGTATGATCCTTGTCGATCAGCACTGCCTTGATGCGAGTCGAGCCGAACTCGACGCCAAGAGCAGTCTTTCCGCTCTCGATTGCTTTTTGGGTATCGTTTCGATTCATATTCATCTCCCATGATTTGAAGTCGTTATTTCACATCTCAACAATGACTTTCAGTCCCTCGCGCCGCCGGGCAACTTCAAACGCCTCAGCTGCGTTTTCGAGCGAAAAACGATGCGTCACCAGCGAGCGCACATCTACCAGTCCCTTTGAAACCAAATCGAT
>DATHSI010000265.1:0-3736 GCA_035464315.1 Candidatus Sulfomarinibacteraceae bacterium | reverse complement strand
GTTCGTCCCAGGTTTCGGGGATCTCATAACCGGCTTCTTCGAACGCTTCGACCGGGTACCAGACGATGCTCTTGGTGCTTGCGCGGTAGAAGACGCCCGACAGCTGCCCGTCTACTGTAGCCAGATCGATCCAGGCTTCGCCGTAATTTTCATGCAGCTTTTCCACGTCCAGGAATTGGGCATGATCGGGGATCACTCCCTCATGGACGAACTGCGCCAGCAGGCCCGGTTGCGGGAAACCGGCGACGTCGGGGGCGTCGCCGCCCTCAACGCGAACGGTGATCAGGGTTTCGAACTCGGAAGAGCCTTCGTATTCTACGTCGATTCCGGTTGCCTCCTCAAAGGGGGCCAGGGCAGCGACGAAGTTCTCTTCCTCCGCTTCCGTCCATTTGCCGAAAATGGTGACGGTGCTGCCGCTGAACTCGCCGTTCTGGGCGCGTTCCCAGAAAGTGCCGTCAGCTTCTGTGTCATCCGTCATCGGCGCTGTCGTCGGTTCTGACTCAGGGCCGTCATCGCCTTGCTCACCGCTGTCCGCCACCGGCGCGCTGCTTTCTTCCGTTGGTTGCGGCGTGGGCGCTTCCGGCCGTTGGCCACAGGCAGCCAGGACGACGATGAGGGCCAGCACGAGAAATAATGAGAATTGCCTTTTCATCTTGTTCCTCCTCCCATGAATTCATGGGTTTCTAGATGTAAGAAAATGATCGCTGGCTGCCTGCTCCGCCAGCGCCAGAGCGCCCAATATGCCGGGATTGATCTCCTCCGATAGCGTGATCACGCGTTCCGGCGGCAGCATTGAGGCCGCCAGAGGAGATTGGCGGCGCAGATGGGCCAACTGCGCCGCTACCGGGTTCCAGAAAGCATCGCCTGCGCCGGTGACACCACCGCCCAGAACGATGCGCTCTACGTCATAGGTCATGGCCAGCAAGTGAATGGCGCGACTGATATAGATGCTGACCTGCTGAATCAGTTCCTGCGCCTGGGGATGACCTTCCTGCGCGGCGCGGTACACGGCCGCGGTGCTGAGCGGTGGGCTATTCTGGTCGCGGCTGTCTGTGTTCAGGAAGGCTGTGGCGCTGCTGGCGATGGCCGGGCCGGAGGCCACGGCTTCCAGGCAGCCACGCAGGCCGCAGTTGCAGAGCGGACCGTCCGGGGCGACGACGATGTGGCCGATCTCCCCGGCCATGCCGCCGGCCCCGCGGTAGAGCTGGCCCTGGCAGACCACGCCGGCGGAGATGCCGGTGCCGATGCTGAGGTAGGCCAGGCTATGGATCGGGTTACTCTGTTGCAGGTGGCGGTAGACGCCCATAGCCGCCAGGCGCACGTCGTTTTCCACAACGACAGGGGCGCCATGCAGCCCTTGTGCCAGCTCCGCACCCAGCGGATAGGATGTCAGATTAAGGTTGACGGCCAGTCGCACAACGCCGCGGTCGCGATCAACCTGACCGGGCACGCCAACGCCGATGGCCACCAGCCGGTCCCTGGTGACACCGGCTGCCGCCAGAGCCTGGTCAAGGGCCTGGTGGATGGTGTACAGTAGGCCCTCACCGCCGCTGCTGTCTGTGGGGGTCACGGCGCGACCGACGATGCTGCCCCCGGCAGCAGCGACGGTTGCTTCAATCTTGGTGCCTCCTACGTCGATGCCTGCAAGATACTGTTTCATGTCTATTGCCTGTTTGCCCTTCGTTGCCTGGACAATCTATACGATGCCCAATTCGTGCCTGAGGACCAGAGCTGAGGAGCCAAGGATAACGACGTCGGTTCCCAGTACGGAGTAGCTCAGCGTTGTTTCATCAACGAGCGCAGGTAGCGCACGCCGGCGAGCCGCCGTTTGAGCCGCCTGCAGCAGACGCTCGCCGAACTGGCTGACGCGCCCGGAGAGGACAATGTGATGCACGTTGAAGGCAGCGACGAGGTTGGCGATGGCTGTGCCCAGGTAACGACCGGCGCTGTCTACTTGATGCAGTGCCTGTTGCCGGCCTTCCTCGTAGGCAGCCACAAAATCGCTCCAGGAAGCATCCCGGCCCAGTATTTCCTCGGCAGCCAGCAGAAAAGAGCGCGTGCCGGCTACCGTCTCCAGGCAACCCTGGTTGCCACAACTGCAGCGAGGGCCATCGTCGGCGACGACGACGTGGCCGATTTCACCGGCGGCAAAGCCGTCGCCGTACAGCGGGTGACCGTTAAGCACGATGCCGGCGCCGATGCCCTGGCCGATGCGGATCAAGATCAGGTTCCGGCTGTCATGCCCCACGCCGAAAGTAAACTCTCCCAGCGCGGCGGCCTGGCTGTCGTTGGCCACGTAGGCGCTCACTTTATACCGTGACTCTAAAAGGCTTTTTAAGGGCAATTGGCGCCAGTCCAGATTGACCGCCTGGCGCACAACGCCGCTGTGCGGGTCAACCAGACCCGGCGTGCCGATGCCGATGCCCAGGATGGATACCGGAGAAGCGGCTCGGAGATGGTCTATCAGCTGGTAGACAAGGTTGAGGGCCTCGTCGCCTGTTTTGCCCTGCAGGGGCAGTTCTGCGCGCTCGGTGATCCCGCCGCGCAAATTGACCAGGGCGCCGCGGAACTGCCGGCTGCCGAGGTCGATGCAGAGCAAGCGTTGCGCATTGCTTTGTACCTCCAGAAGGGTGGGCGGCTTGCCGCCGGCGGAGGGGCCAAGGCCGGTTTCGGCGATTAACTCTTCTTCAAGGAGATCGCTGACGATGGTAGAGACGGTGGGGCGCGTGAGGCTGGTGGCGCGTGCGATGTCGGCGCGGCTGATGCCGTTTTGCTCGTAGATGGTTTTCAGCACGAGCCGGGTGTTGTGATTGCGCGTCTGCTGGCGAGTAGCCTTTTTCATGGCCAGTCCTACACTATGTTAGTTAAGTTAACTTACAAAGTATAATACGAATTTTATAGGACGGTGTCAAGGGGTGCGAGGAGATTGGGAGTGCGAAAATGTTGTGATCGGGCCGGTCTCCTGACCGTAGCCCGCATGGTGGCTCGGTGGGGACACCGGCCACAGCAACTCACAAACTTTTAGTGCTCCCGAGGAGATTGGGGATTGGTTGATTAGAGATTGGCCGGCTTGTCGTGCGTTGCCAGATTGTGCCGGGGGGACGGCTTCTATAAGCGTAGCCAGCGCTCGTCGGAGAGGTCGAACAGGAAGGTGGAGGGCAGGCTGCGGTCGTGGGTGAGGAAGAGGTGGCGCATGGCGCGGGTGCAGCCGACGTAGAGCAGGCGGCGTTGTGCGGCTTCGTGCTCGGCCAACTCTGGAGGATCGCTGGCGGTTGTTTCGCGCGGTAGGCGGTCGGCTTCGACGTGGGCCAGGGCCACGATGGGGAATTCCAGGCCCTTGGCAGCATAGAGCGTGAGCACTTTGACGCAGGGCTCCTCCAGATTCAGGGTGCGGCTGCGCATGAAGCGGGCGGGTAGTCCTTCGGCATCTAGCTGCTGGGCCAGGGCCTGGCCCAGGGTGCTGGAGGGCACGAGCACGGCGGCAGCGTTGATGGGCAGGCGCAGTTTGCGCGCGGCCTGCCACAGATGCCGGGCCAACCATTGGGCCTGGTCGGCAGCGCCGTCCGCGGCGTAGATGACGGGGGGATTGCCGCGGTGCACGAACTCCTGCTCCATGGCGTCGGCGTCGCCCCCGTCTACTCCGGCCAATACCTCGGCGGCGGCGAGGGCGATGTCGCGCGTGCTGCGGTAGTTGCGGCGCAGGATGCGCGTGCGGCCTACGATCTGCAGCTGGTCG
>DATHSI010000264.1:0-5650 GCA_035464315.1 Candidatus Sulfomarinibacteraceae bacterium | reverse complement strand
AAGCAGTACATCCGCGAGCATATGGACCAACCGCTGAACCGGGAAGTGCTGGCGGACGTTGCCGGGTTTTCTGTGCCCCACTTTCACCGCGTCTTTACGAGCCACGTTGGGGGAGAACATAGCCGACTATGTGCGGCGTGTGCGCATGGAACGGGCGGCGCGAACGCTGCGCATGGGCGCCGTGGACATTCCAGAGGTTGCACTGGCGGCCGAGTACGCGACCCACGCGGCGTTCAGCACGCCGTTCAAACAACAGTTTGGTCTCAGTCCCAGCGAATTTCGCCAACTGGATTGTTGGACGGCCACGCTGATATTAAGAGAAGGAGGATAGTTTTCCATGAAGATTAAGTTGAGCAGCGTGCCAATTAGCGACTACGACAAAGCCCTGCATTTTTAGACAGAGTTATTGAGCTTTGAAAAAAAAGAACGACATCCCGCTGGGGCAGGGCGCGCGGTGGATCACGGTTATCTCCCCGGAAGAATCGGACGGCACGGAGCTGTTACTCGAGCCCAACGCCGAGTATCCTGCCATGTAGGCGCTCAAGGAAGCGCTGGTGCAGGATGGCATCCCGTACACGGCCTTCGAGGTTGACGATATTCACGCGGAGTATGAACGGCTAAAAGAGCTGGGCGTTGAGTTTACGATGGAGCCGACAAATATGGGAACCACGACCGTGGCTGTGCTGGATGACACTTGCGGCAATCTTATACAGCTCTATCAGTTGAATGAACACGTGTGAGTGAAGCCAGCCATCATGCTATAGGTATTGAAGAGACCTCGCTTATTTGAGGGCTCTTTTTATTTGTAGGCCGTCGATTTGGGTGAAGCGCGGGAACGTTCCCGGAGAGAGCTGGCTATTACCTGCCGGACTCAACGCGATTAACTGAAACCAACGTCATACCTAAATCGCGCACTTTCCTCAGCAGTCCATACGATCGGCTTGCGGTCGCTGGGTCGATTGCAGCGCTGCGAATACGACCTGGCCGACCTCCGGCGCGGGCGCAGGACCAGGCCCGGCCAAGGTCTGGGAGTATACAGCCTAGTCGCTAAAATTGCCGTAGGCATCAAGCGGATTTTAAGTGCCGCGGCTCTGCGCCGCCAACGTCAACGATGAGCCATTTCCCAGCCCCCGAACAAGATGCATGCAATTAGTTTCTATCAGATGCGGACGCGCTTATTCTGGACGGCAAATCTAATATCTCCGGCCCAAACTGAATAACGACGAATATAACAACGCCGAGAAACGCAATTAACAGAAAGTCGAGCGTGGTCATTTGCCCGCAAGAGCGCTCAATTTGGGCAAGCATCTGCGACTCTATTTTTTGCAGACATTCTGGTGAACGGCCGGTCGCAAAAGACAGTGTTGCGACTCCTCCAGTTCCCAGCATTCCGATGACACTACTGGCTATTGCAACAACGGATCGGTTCATTACATACCTCCGTTTACGTAAACTGTTTATCGTGGTTAGTGACTGACAGCAGGGCGCGACCAACCAATATACAATGACTTGTAGCCGGCACGGACGTCTGTTTGCAGTTCTCTTAGGCCGTCCACAACCGTCAGCATAGGGGAACCGCTAGGGTCGCCGCATCAGTAGAATTACCTAATCCTCAACGGAATTCACCTGCGGACAGGGAGCGCCTAACTCGTTAATTAAATCCAGCCGTTTTCCACGGCCAGGCGCGTGGCTGCGGTGCGCGAGTTGACACGCAGCTTGCTGTAGATAGATGTGAGGTGGGCGTTGACCGTGCGCGGGCTGATGACGAGTTCTTGCGCTACCTCGGCATCGCTCAAGCCTTGCGCCACCAGACGCAGGACCTCTCGCTCACGCGGGGTGAGGCGCTGCAAGGGAGCTGGTTCGGATGGTGACGACGCTGTGTCCTCTGGTTTGTCTTCCACCGCGTATGCGATCAGCCCTTCGAAATCTTCCCGCGCCAGGCGCCGGCCATGGTCTCGGGCACGTTCCAAGCGCTCTGGCGGTGTGTGGGCGCGAAGCGTCGCCGCAGCCCGCACTTGCGCTGCCTGTTCTACCGCGGGCAAGGCGGCCTGGAACGCGTCACGCAGTGCAGCAGCTGCGCCCCATAGCATGGCGGCCCGCTCGGCGCGACGCTGCTTTGCCGCGACGTGGGCCAGCCCGTCCAGGCACTCGGCGATCCTCAGCCGGTCGCCAAACTCAACGAATGATTGTAGCCCTTCGATCAAGCCCGACGCGGCCTCGCCCAGCCTCCCCGTTCGCAGGGCAAGGAGGGCGCTGTTGACGCGCGTCGCAGCAGAAAAATGGGGGGCGTCTAGCTGCCGGGCGAGCTCGACACTGCTTGCCAGGTATTGCTTGGCTCGTGCATAGTCACCGCCATATATTTCGACCAGACCCAGGTTGTTAAGGGCGGACCATATTCCTGCCTGGTCGCCTTGCTGGCGAAAGAGGGTCAGCGTTTCCTCCAGCATCGCTCGCGCCTCGGGCTGCCTGCCCTGGTAGACGGCGCACATGGCCAGCCCGGAGAGCGCATAGGCGGTACGGAAAGGGTCGTTCAGCTCACGGGCCAGCGCCAGGCTCTCCTCCATGACAGCCGTGGCGCGATCGTAGTCACCCAACTCCGATGCGATAATCCCCACCATCACCAGCGAATCCGACATGCCGCCACGGTCGCCTGCTTCGCGCCGCAGGGCCAGGCTCTGTTCGTGGGCGGCGATGGCCCCGGCAAGATCGCCTTGATAGTGGGTCAGTTCGCCCATTCCGTGCAGGGCTCTGGCGCGCAACCGGCGGGGCGCCGTTCCATCTAGTTCGAGCGCTTCTTCCAGCCATTGCCGTCCTTCGTGGAAGTGGCTGCGATAGAGCCAGAAGCGCCAGAGCGCGCTCACCAGCCGCAGGCTAAGCTCAGCCTCCCCGTTCCTCAGGACCGAGCGCAGGGCTGCCCGCAGATTGTCGTGCTCGGTTTCCAGCCGCGTGAGCCAGGTTCCCTGCTCCGGTCCCGTGAGCGCCGGTTCGGCTTCCTCGGCCAGCGCCAGATAGTAGCGGGCGTGACGCTCGCCCATCTGCTGCGCTTCATGTATCCGCTGCAGCCGCTCGCGAGCGTCTTCGCGAATGATGTGCAGCATGAAGAAGCGGGGCTCGCCGTGGACGCCCTCGGCAACCTGAAGCAGATTCTTATCGACCAGCGAGAACAAAGTATCTATGAGCCGTTCTTCCTGAGCACCACAAACGGCCGCCGCCGCTTCCGTGGAACAGCCGCCGGCAAAAATGGCGAGGCGTCGAAAGAGGATCTGTTCTTCGGCGGCCAGTAGGTGGTAGCTCCAGTCGATGGTTGCTCTTAACGTCTGCTGGCGTTCGGGCAAGTCACGAGCGCCGTCGGAAAGTAGGTCGAGCGCAGAGGCCGTGTAACGCGATCCGCTCGTTCCCTGCAGGCGGGAGAGCAGCCCCCGCGGCGAAAAGTACCTGCTGCGTGCGGCGGCCAACTCAATGGCCAGCGGCAGCCCGCTCAGCAAGGCACAGATGGCGGCGACGATGCGGCGGTTGCCTTCGTCGATGCAGAACGATGGGTTGACGGCCCGTGCGCGTTCGGCGAACAGCGTCACGGCGGCCGACTCTTTCATCACCGGTTTAACGTCCAGGGGTGGAACCGGATACGCCTGCTCGCCCGACAGGCGCAAAGTCTCGCGACTGGTGACGAGGACGGAAAAGGTGGAAGCTCCGGCCAATAGTTCACCAACGTGCGGCGCGGCGGGAAGCAGGTGTTCAAAGTTGTCGAGTATTAAGAGCGCTTCCCGCCCGGAAAGGAAGCGCAGCAGGGTGTCCGGCAGCAGCTCTCCGGGTTGCTGCTTGACGTCGATGGCCTGGGCAACGGTGTCCAGCAGGAGATCGGGATCGTCGAGTGGGGCGAGGCTGACAAAGGTGACGCCGTCAGGGTAGTGGGAAAGCGTTCGGGACGCCACTTCCAGCGCCAGACGCGTTTTGCCTGTGCCGCCGGGTCCTGTCAGAGTCAAGAGGCGGTTGTTCTCCAATAGCTTACTGACGATTTCGAGTTCCCGTTGGCGTCCGACGAAGGAGGTGAGCTGCGCGGGCAGGTTGTGTGGGCGCGGTGACGTTGAATCGGGGCCAACGGCAGGCGGCGGCGAGGGGGCTTCAAGGAGACCGAGTTCCTGCGCATAGGCAACGGCCTGCGTGCGCCTGGACACGTCCAGCTTGGCATAGATGCGCTTGTTGTACCACTTGATGGTTTCCGGAGACAGGTCGAGCCGTGCGCCAATCTCCCGGTTAGACAGGCCCGCCGCTATAAGCCTCAAGATTGCTAGCTCACGCTCCGTCAGTGGCTCGAAGGACATTCGTTCTTGAAGCTCTCTTCCGCCATCGCTCTCTCTGATGGTCATTGTATCATACTTTTGCCGGTGAATGGCGCCGATTATGCGCCGGCGACGCCCCCATTTCTCAAATTTCCCCACTTTTGGGTGGTGACATACCCTCTATGCCTGTCGCATAATAGTAGCGCTTATCCAGCGTCAGCGAGCGTTCATGGTTCATGGTAAGGAGGGTGCTTATGGCCAGCTTTGTCCGGTAGCTTTAAATGGACCAGCCTTCGGGAGGCTTGCCGAACAACGCCGGCGAGCACGGGCGAGCACGAGTCTACCGGAGGTTCACAGATTCAGTCATTAAATCTCGTAGTACATTAGGAGGTAGCAATGCGTAATCGACGTTTTCTCGTGGTACCGCTGGTACTGCTCGGTTTTGTACTCATGTTTGCTCTGGCGGCGACGGTGGCAGCCGTACCGCCCGATAAAGAGCCGACTGAACCGCTCGAGCCGTTCGTCATTTCTGGCGCGTGTGCCTTTGACGTTCTCGTGGATGCCGTGTTCGACAGGGGCATGTTTAAAGCGTTCTATGACCAGGAGGACCACGTGCGCCGGTTTGCGATTACAGGGGCGTTGCGGGTGCGGCTCACGAATCTGAGCAGCGGCGAGTCGATTGATCTGAACGTCTCGGGACCCGCGTTCGTCGAGCCTCAGCCCGACGGGACCACACTCGTGGCGGGGCCAGGCCCGTGGCTCCATTTCTTCATTGAGGACTTACCAGCCTTAGCGCTGGTCAGGGGCCGGACGGAGTTTCTGATCGACCAGGAAGGCAACTGGGAGCTGTTGAGTGTGGCGGGCAACGTGCAAGACGTGTGCCAGATGCTAGCTGATTCCTAGAAACAGCGGAGACATTATGGATGGCGGTGTGGATTAGCTCCGGAGGGAGAACCAGATCCTTCTCGGTAAGCTGTGACCAATTCGACTGGTAGGGTATCATTTGAGCGGCAGGTCATTGCACTGCCGCTGCTGATTAACCCTTGTCGGTCTGTCCCACGGATAACACCCCTCAGTGGCCATCCACCGAAATCCAGAGAGCGTGCTTCGTTTCTCGCAAAAAGAGGAAATAACATATTTTCTGCGAAACGGCTGTGGTTGGCGCTAGGGGCGGTTGGCATTATCCTGGGGATACTGGCGGTAGTAGGGTTCAATACGCTTGAGGCAGCCGAACGGCCGCGCTGGAGGTCGGGATGACGGGCTCGTCGCCCATTGGCGCTTCGACGAAATTGGGCAGTATCACACGGCCGACGTGTCCAAAACCCAGGCCCACGGCTCCCTCCACGGCCACGCCGAGATCGACAGCACGG
>DATHSI010000263.1:0-2025 GCA_035464315.1 Candidatus Sulfomarinibacteraceae bacterium | reverse complement strand
CGTCCTGTTCCTCATCCTGCGCAGCGGCTTCGACGGCCTCTATGGCCAGGACGCCTTCGCCTACTTCGACTACGCCGTCGGCCCGCTGCGCCGGGCGCTGCCGGCGGGCGAGTGGCCCCCGCCCTTTTTCTGGCCTCCGGGCTATCCGTTGTTGGTGGCGTTGGCTTCCTTGGTCCTGGGACCGGTTCCCGCCGCGGGCCAGATGGTGAGCCTGGTCGCCGGGGCGCTGGTTCCGCTGTTTACCGTGTTGATCGCGCGGGAGTTGATGCCAGAGCGCGAGTACGAGGATGGGGAGCGCCGGCATCGTTCGCAACCGGCCGATGCCGGCAAGACGCCGGCGCTCCAGGCCCGCGCGCCCGTTGCGCTGCTCGCCGGCCTGCTCGTTGCGGCGAACGGGCAGTTGTGGCAATCGAGCGCCGTGGTGATGTCCGACACCACGGCGCTGCTGGCGGCGACCGCCGGCGTGTGGGCCCTGCTGCGCTATGGGCGGGGGCGCGGCCCGGGCTGGTTGTGGCTGGCGGCGGCGGCGGTGGCCTTCGCCGTGCTCACACGCTGGGCCTACGCCCTGCTGGCCATTCCTTGCGCGGCCTACGCCCTGGTCGTCCTGTGGCGACGGCCGCGGCGGGCGGCGGTGTGGCACGCGGCGGGCGCGGTTCTGTTGGCGCTGCTCGTGCTGTCGCCCGTCATTCGCGCCGCGTGGCTGGCGGGGCAGGGTGGGGACGCCCGCTTTTTGGGCAACTTCGCCGTCTACTCCTGGCATCCGCTCAACGCTCTGCGACGCGAGTTTGTGACGGCCGGCGATGGCCTGCTGTCCTACGACTGGCCCAACGGCCTGTACTACGCGCTGGCCCCCGGCCACCGCTACTACTTCACGCCGCTGCTGGCTCCGTTGCTGTTGCCCGGCGTGTGGGCTATGGGCCGGCAGAAGCGGCGGGCGGCGGCGTTTCTGCTGCTGGCCTGGGCGGCGCTGATCTACGACTTCCACGCCGGCGCGCCCTACCAGAACTTCCGCTTCACCCTGGCCTACCTGCCGCCGCTGGCCATTTTCGCCGCGCTGGGCGCGGGCTGGTTGTTGCGCCGCCTGCCGCGTGCTCTGTCCGCGCTACTGCCCCTGGCCCTACTCGCCGGTTTGCTGTGGATGGTCGCCGGCGGCTACACGCTGACCGGCGACTTTATGGCGCGCAAGGCGGCGGACCTGGACACCGTGCGCTGGGTGGAGCAGCAAGCTGAGTTGGAAACTCAACCGGAGACGCAGCCGGGCGTCCGGCTCTTTACCTTCAACATCACCTTCACCTTCCAACGCTACAGCCGGCTGGAGACGCACGACCTGTACTTCCTGACGCCCGAGGAGATGTCGCGATTACTGGCGCAGGGTGGGCCGGGCTACGTGCTGGTGGACGTGGAAAACGTGCTGGGCCAGTGGGCTGGGCGCGCGCCGGAGGACAATCTGGCCTGGCTGCAGCAAAACGTGGGTCTGGAACCACTGGGCCGCCACCGGCAGTACACGCTGTTTCGCCTGCAGCAGGGGAGCGGGCCATGAGAGGGGCGCGGCCCGTGCTGAGGCTTCGCATAGCCGTCGTCACACCCGGCTTTAGCGCCGACGAGGAGGATTGGTGCATTCCCGTGCTGCGCCACCTGGTGCGCGAGTTGGCCCGCGAGCACGAGGTGACCGTCTACACCTTGCGCTACCCTCACCACGTCCGCAGCTACCATCTGTTTGGCGCTCGCGTGCGCGCCTTTGGCGGCGCGGCGCGGGGCGGTCTGCGCCGGCTGCCCCTGCTGCTGCGTGCCTGGAGAGCGATTGTGGCGGACGGGCGACGCTGGCCCTACGATGTGCTGCATGGTTTCTGGGCCGACGAACCTGGCTTTGTGGCGGCGGTTGCTGCGCGCCGCCTGCGCGTTCCCGCCGTGGTCTCGCTGATGGGCGGCGAGCTGGCGGCCCTGCCGCAACTGGGCTACGGTACGCAGCTCAGCCGCAGCGGGCGCTGGCTGACGCGCCTCTCCCTGCGCCTGGCGCGCACGGTC
>DATHSI010000262.1:0-11487 GCA_035464315.1 Candidatus Sulfomarinibacteraceae bacterium | reverse complement strand
ATCCTGGGTGGTTGTGAATCGTTCGACATCTAGCATAACTTGAGCGGTCTCCGTTTCGGCTGCCGGTGGCTCATCAGCCTGGTTCGTACAGGCCGGAAGGAATATAGTCAACAGGGTCAAAATCACAGCACGCTGGAAAATCCTTACGTTCGCGCGCTTCATACGCATTAGCAGTTGGGTAATCATCGATTACTCACCTCATACATTAAGTACTCGATCTAATACCAATCTTGGGGCACCCTGGACAATTCCGCAAACTACCCAACACCATGTAGACGCAATAACGCCGGTGTCCGGCGCATTAATTCAAGTGGCTCTCCGTGTCACTCAGTTTCAAGCACCTGCGCCAACCACTCAATGGTTCGTGTCAGCCGAAGCATCTCGCGGCAACGTAATCGTAAACGTACTTCCCTGCCCCACGCCCTTGCTGCTCGCATCCATCGTCCCGTCGTGCGCTTCCACAATGGCCCGCGCAATGGCCAGGCCCAGGCCGGCTCCACCGCTGTCGCGGCTGCGCGAGCTGTCCACGCGGTAGAAGCGGTCGAAAACGTGCGGCAGGTGCTCAGGCTGGATCCCCTCGCCGTCGTCGCGCACCGCGATCTGCACCGTCTCCTCGTCAGCCGAGACAGTAACGGCAATAGTTCCGCCGGCGGGCGTGTGGCGCAGAGCGTTTGCCAGCAGGTTCTGCACCACCTGCGTCAGCCGCGCGGCGTCAGCGTACACCAGCGCCCGGCTCTCAGGGTAGGCCTCTTGCAGCGTTACCGCTTCTTCCTCCGCCAGCGGCTCGAACAACTGCGCCGCCCGCTGCACCAGCGTGGACACGTCCACCTCGCTGCGGTTCAGGGGCAGCTGGCGCGCCTCGGCCTGCGCCAGGTCGTGCAAATCCTGCACCAGGCGGCTCAGGTGGCGCGTGTGGTCGTAAAGTCTTGCCACCTCCGCCTTGTCCAACGGATAAACGTCGTCGATGATGGCCCGCAGATTCCCCTGCAGCACGCTCAGCGGCGTGCGCAGTTCGTGAGCCACGTCGGCCATCAGCTTGCGTCGCAATTCCTCGCCGCGTTCCAGCTCCGCCGCCATCTGGTTAAACGCCTGGCCCACGGCGACCATCTCGCGGCTGCCGTCCACCTGCACGCGTCGCCCTAACTCGCGCCGCCCGATGGCCTGCGCCGCCTCCTCCAGCTCCTGCAACGGCGAGGTCAGACTGCGGCTGATCCAGATCCCCGCGCCGATGCCCACCACGCCGATCACAGCCGCCATCCCCAGCACCACGCCGGGGAGCCGCTCCCGGAACTCCGCGCGGCTGAGCCGTCGCGGCTCCGGCTCTTGCAAGCGCGGGTCAGGGTTAAAAAGCCAGCCGGTGACGATCATGAGCAGAATGGCCAGAATGATCACGCCGCTGAAGGCCAGGCTCAGGCGCACCCACAATCTATTCATCGGCAAGGTCTCTCTCGTCGGCCAGGCGATAGCCCACGCCGTACACCGTCTGGATATAGACCGGCTGCCGCGGGTCCGGCTCGATCTTCTGCCGCAAATTCTTGATGTGCGTGTCCAGCGTGCGCCCCATGCCGCTGTAAGCGTAGCCCAGCCCCTTCTCCAGCAACTCGTCCCGCGTAAAGACGTAACCGGGATTTTCCATCAGAGTGCGCAACAGGTCGAACTCCGTGGGCGTCAGATCCACCTCGCGCCGGCCCACACGCACTTCGCGCCGGCCCACGTCTACGTACAGGTCGGCCACGCGCAGCTGCGACCCGGTCCACGGACCCGCCCGCGGCCCGCCGGTCGCGCGCCGTAAGAGGGCGCGCACGCGGGCCACCACTTCTCTGGGATTGAACGGTTTGGTCACGTAATCGTCCGCGCCCAGCTCCAACCCCAGGATCTTGTCTACGTCCTCCACGCGCGCCGTCAGCATGAGGATGGGCAATTGCGCCAGGGCGGCGTCGGCCCGAATGGCGCGCGTGATGTCCCATCCGTCGCGGTCGGGCAGCATCAGATCCAGGATCAGCAGATCGGGCCTCTCGGCGCGCAGGGTGTGCATCGCCGACTCCCCGTCATAGGCCACCAGCACGTCGTAGCCCGCCTGCCGCAAATAGCCGCGCACCAGCCGCACAATCTCGCGATCGTCGTCCACCACCAGCACCTGCTGCCGGCCCGCCGGGTTGTTCATCATATCATCCTATTCATAACGCAAAGCCTCGATAGGACGCAAACGAGCTGCGCGCCAGGCAGGGTAGATGCCGAAAATGAGGCCCACCGCCGCGGCAAAGCCGGTCGCCAGCAAGATCGTGCCCGGCTCGATCACGGGGCTAAAATCGTTCTGAATACGGTCGATGATCATCGACATGAGCGCGCCCAGGCCGATGCCCAACAGGCCGCCCAACAGGCTGAGCACCAGCGATTCAATCAGGAACTGGACCAGGATATCGCGCCGCAGCGCGCCGACCGCTTTGCGAATACCGATTTCGCGCGTGCGCTCCGTGACGCTGACCAGCATAATGTTCATGATGCCGATGCCGCCCACCAGCAACGAAATGCCGGCGATGGCCCCCAGGAACACCGTAAAGCTAGCCGTAATCACGCCAAACGTCTCCAGCAACTCCGTCTGGCTGATGATCTGGAAATCGTCGTCCTCGGCATAGACGATGCCGTGCTGCTCGCGCAACACCAGCGTAATCTGCGCCACTGCGGCGTCCACCGAATTCTCATCCACGGCCTGCGCCAGAATGGCGCTGACCGCCCGCTCCCCGTCCAGCGCCCGCGTGGCGTATAAGCGGCTGTGCGCCGTGCTCAGGGGGATGTAGACGGTGCTGTCGCCGCCGGCAAAGCCGCCTTTTTCGGCCAGGACGCCCACCACTTCATAGGACACGCCGCTGATGCGCACGTTGCGGCCTACCGGGTACTCGTCTTCAAACAGGCGTTGCGCCGCATCCCAGCCCAGCACCGCCACGCGCGCCTGCGTATCCACATCCTGCTGCGTCAACATGTCGCCGAACGCCGGCGTGAAGTTGTTCAGCGCCAGATAGCCCTCGGACACGCCCGCCACTGTGCTGCGGTAGGTACGTCCGCCATACAGCACCTCCTGCGTGCCCTGGACGGAGGCCGCTACCTGGCTCACGGCCGGCGCATTTAGTGGATCCTGCAGCGCGCGCAGGTCGGCCACGCTCAACGCGGGCGTGCCGCCCGTGGCCTGATTGTCCGTCGTGACGTTGATCAGGTTGGTGCCGATGGCCTGAATCTCATCCGTGATCAGCCGGTTTACCCCACTGCCCACCGACAACAGCGCAATCACCGCCCCCACGCCAATAATCACGCCCAACATGGTCAACGTCGAGCGCAGCTTGTTGGCCCGTAGGCTGTCTAATGCCGTTAGAAAGCTCTCAAGTAGGTTCATAGTTTACTGGAGATTGGAGATTGGTTGATTGGAGATTGGTAATTGGAAGATCGCCCCAATCTCCGATCTCTAATCCCCAATCTCCGATCTAATCTCCAATCTCCAATCTCTGTTCTCCAATCTCATCTCTCTCTATCAGTCCATCCCGAATATGCACCGTGCGCCTCGCGGCCCGGCCCACCACCGGGTCGTGGGTCACGGTAACGATGGTGATGCCCTGGCGGTTGAGTTCGCCGAACAGTTGCAGCAACTCCGCGCCGGTTTCCGAGTCCAGCGCGCCCGTGGGCTCGTCGGCCAGGATCAGGTCTGGTTCCGTGGCCAGGGCGCGGGCGATGGCCACGCGTTGCTGCTGGCCCCCGGACAGCTCATCCGGCCGGTGGTCCATGCGATCTCCCAACCCCACGGAGCGTAACGCTTCCTCCGCGCGCCGCGTACGCTCGCGACGGCCATAACCGCCATACATCAGGGGCAGCGCCACCTGCTTCAAGGCCACCGTGCGCGGCAGCAGGTTGAACTGTTGGAAGACGAAGCCGATACGCTGGTTGCGGATGCGCGCCTGCTCGTCGTCGTCCATATCACTGACGTCCGTGCCGTTCAAAATGTAGGTGCCGTCCGTGGGCACGTCCAGACAGCCGATGATGTTCATTAGCGTGCTCTTGCCCGAGCCCGAGGGTCCCATGATGGCCACGTATTCCCCTTCTTCGATGCACAGATCGATGCCGCGCAGGGCGTGTACTTCCTGCGTGCCCATTTCGTACACCTTGGTCACGCCGCTCAGGTCAATCACGGCCCGCCTCCCTGGTTGTCCGAGCCGCCGCCGAAGGGACCGCCGCCCTCCGGCGGGCCGCCGAAGAAGTCATTTTGCTGCACCAGCGGACTGATGCGCACGCGGTCCCCTTCCGCCAGGCCGCTGGTGATCTCCGTGTAGCGCGCGTCGCGCAGACCGATCGTCACTTCCACGCGCTCCAGCGACTCTCCCCCGTCCTCCGCCGTTTCCACCAGCGTTACATAGTAACGGCCTGCCTCGCGGTCGGCGATCACCGCCCGGTTGGGTACCAGCAACACATCCTCGCGCCGCGCCACCTGCAGGCTGGCGTCGGCCGTCATACCCGCGCGCACGTCCAGCTCTGTTTCCGGCAATGCCAGTCGCACGCGGAAGGAGGCCAGGCTGTCGTTCAGCACCAGCGAGTTGGCCACCGGGGCAATGGAAACGATCTCGCTCTGCAGCTCCTCGTCGGGCCACGCCTCCAACGTCACCATCGCCCCCTGGCCTACCTCAAGCTGGCCCACATCCACCTCGTCCACGTCCAGCAGCACCTCCAGGCTTTGCAGATCGACGAGGTCCACAACCATGCCGCCGGCCGTCTCACCCTCGCTGACGTACAGGGCCGTGACCACGCCGTCGAATGGCGCGCGCAGCGTCGACTCCTCCAGATTGCGACGCGCCCGTTGCAGGGCGATCTCCGCCTGCGCCAGTTGCGCCTCAGCCTGAGCAATGGCTGCCTCCGTGGGCCCCGCCTGCAATTGCGCCAGAGCCGCTTCGGCGTCCGCCAGGCTGGCTTCCGCCTGAGCGATCTCGGCCTCCGCAGGGCCTGCCAGCAGCAGATCCAGGTTGGCCTGAACCGCGTCGCGCTGCGCCGCCATCTGCGCCAGGCTGGCCTGTGACGCACCCACCGCAAACTCATCGCCGCCCTGTTCCAGCCGCTGCAGCTCCGCCTGCGCCGCTGCCAGGGTCTCGCGCGCCTGCACCACCCGCAGCTCCGCCTGGCGCACCATTTGTGCCTCGTCCTCGGCGCTCATGAAGGGGATGTCGCCGGGCACGCACTCCCACTCTCCGCTCTCCAATTGCTCACAATCCAGCAGTCGTATGTGCGCACGCTCCGCCTCCTGCACGGCCTCTTGCGCATCGGCCACGTTGGCCCGCGCCTGCAGCAGAGCGGCGTCGTTCGCCGGCGCCTGCGTCTGTGAGAGCTGGCGCGAGGCGCGGTTCACGTTCGCCTGCGCGGCGCGCAAATTGGCTTCGGCGGCGGCCACCTCCTGCGGGTTGGGCCCGTCCAGCAACTCTTCCAGTTGCGCCCGCGCGCTACTCACCGCTGCCTGCGCCGCTGCCAGGTCTGCCGCGCGGGGACCCGCCAGCAGGCTGTCCAGGTTCGCCTGCTGCACAGCCACGCTCTCCTCGGCGCTAGCTACCGCCCGCTGCAGCGCGCCCGTCTCCAGTTGCACCAGCGGGTCGCCCGCCTGCACCTCGTCGCCGGCTTATACATAGACCGTCTGCACGCGGCCCGTCGCAGACAGCGCCAGCGCCGCCGAGCGCTGCGCGACCACGCGTCCGCCGGCCGTCGCGCTCGCTGCCAGATCGCCGCGCGTCACGGTGATCGTTTCGCCCGCGCCCGGTTGCGACGCCGCAGTTCCGGCGCTGCGTCCCGGCAACAGGTCGCCGCCGAACAAGGCCAGCGCAGCGACCACAACCAGCAGGAGCGCGCCCCCGGCCAATAGCCACTTCCTTCTACTCATCGTCCTTTACCTTTTTGCTCACTCACCGAACGGCCCTCCGCCTCGTCCCTGTAGCGCGCTGGGAATCCTGGTGCTCACGCGCACGCGGTCTCCTGCCTGCAGGCCATCCAGGATCTGCGTGTTCTGGTCGTCCCGCAGGCCAATGGTTACCTCTACTCGCTGTACCGTGTCGCCCTCGCCATCCTCGGCGGGAACCAACAGATCTACGTAGTAACGGCCGGCCTCGCGATCCACAATGATGGCCCGGCTGGGCAGCAGCAATACATCCTCACGCTGCGCCGTCAACAATTGCGCGCTGGCCGTCATCCCCGCGCGCACCGGGCGCGCCTCCTCACTCAGCAGCGACGCGGCCTGTTCCAGGGATAGGGACACCTCGTAGCTAACCAGGGCGCTCTCGGGGCTCTCGCTGGCAGACGGCGCGATTTCCACGATTTCGCTCTCAATCTCCTCCTCAGGCCAGGCCTCCAGCGTCACCGTGGCCGGCTGGCCCACAGCCAGCGACCCCACGTCGGCCTCGTCCACGCTGAGCACCACCTGCAGGCTGGCCGCGTCCAGCAGCTCAATCGCCGGCCCGCCGGGGATCTCGCCCTCGCTGACGTGCACGGCGCTGACCACACCATCGAACGGCGCGCGCAGCGTGACCTCTCCCAGCGCATCCTGCGCGTCTTCCAGCGCCAGTTGCGCCTGCTGCACCTGAGCCCGCACCGTGCGCACCTCTTCCTCAGTAGGACCCGACAGCAGCGATTCCAGGGACGCTTCGGCCTGGGCAAGTGAAGCCTCGGCTCCTGCAATCTGCGCTGCGCTGGCGCCCGCTCGCATCAATTCCAGGTCCGCCGCCCGCGCATCCCGTTGCGCTGCCGCCGCGCCCACGTCCGCCTGCGCCGCGCCCACGCTGTCCGCATTCGGCCCGGCAAGCAGGCTATCCAGCTCCGCCTGGGCGATCTCCACGGCCTCCCGCGCATCCAGCATCGCCTGGTGCGTGGCCTGCACCGGATTATCCTCGTTGGCCTGTTCCGCCCGCGCCAGCTCCAGTTGCGCTGCAGCCAGGTTGGACCGGGCGCGGGCAATCTCCGCTTCCGTGGCGCCCGTCTGCGCCTGCCCGTACTGTTCCGAGGCGGCCCACACGCCGGCCTGCGCCGCGCGCAGGTTGGCCTCGGCGGCGGCAATTTCTTCCGGGCGCGGGCCCTGGCGCAGGCGCTCCAATTGCGCCCGGGCGCTGGCCACCGTCGCCTCCGCCGCAGCGATTTCCTCCGGCAGCGGGCCGGCCAACAGTCTATCCAACGCCGCCTGCTGCATAGCCAGATCTTGCTCCGCGCTGGCTACGGCTGCTTCCAGCTCTGCCGCCTCTACCTGCAACAACGGCTCGCCAACCTGCACCACATCGCCGGCCTCTACAAATACCGTCTGCACGCGGCCCGCGGCCTGCGGCGCGAGCATGGCCGAGCGTCGCGGCAACACCTTGCCGCTGGCGCTGGCGCTCGCCGCCAGATCGCCGATAAACGCTTCTACTACCTGTCCTTCAACCTGCGCGCCGCTCCGCCGCGGCCCACCAGAAGAGCAGGCAGCCAGAAACCCCAAACTCACCAACAGCGCTCCTGCGAACAACAGGGGCCATCGAGTCCAGTGTCGTGGCATCAATCAGTCTCCTAATAACAACCGCAAAAAAACGCCGGCGCAACCGGCGTCATCCTATTATAACGAGCAATTATGGAGAAAATGTGAAGGAAATCTAGATCTCTACATAGAACGAGTTGGTAACTCGTTCAGCAACGATTTACCAAATCGCTATACCCCATAGAACGAGTTGGCAACTCGTTTTACCATAAGAACCCCCATAGATTCCAGACCCCATTCCTACCAAAAGTGGCGCGCCGCCCCATACCACGCTATACTTCTCCGTTCAATACACGCGGGACCCATCGCCAGCGTCCCGCACACCAGACAGGAAACGAGTCAAGAAGATTCTGCCCGGCATCTGGCCGGGATTTTTTTTGCCAGTATAAGGGAAAGTATAAACATGTCACAAAACAACAACCGTTCCACGGGCACAGCCCACACAGGAACAATCAAATGGTATAACAGAAGCCGCGGCTTCGGCTTCATCATCCCCGACGGCGGCGGCGAAGAGCTGTTCGTGCACCACTCCGCCATCCCCCGTTCTCTACAATCACAGCTGGACGAGGGCCAGCGCGTGGCCTTTGGCGTTGAACAGCGCAAGAAAGGCCCCGCCGCCACAGCCGTCGAGCGCTTGAACGGCGCCACCACCAGTAACGGCGCGGCGCCCGTCAACGGCCAGGCCGCCAGCAACGGCAAGGTCGTTAAAGACGGCCCGGTCGCCAACAACGGCCTGACCGCTGACAGCGCCGGCCACTTTGACGCGCTGGGCCTGCACCCCGACCTGCTGCGCGCCGTGCGCCAGGCCGGTTACAGCGAGCCCACGCCCATCCAGACCCAGGCCATCCCGCGCGTTCTCGCCGGCATCGACGTCTCCGGCTGCGCCCAGACAGGCACGGGCAAGACGGCGGCTTTCGCCCTGCCCATCCTGCACCACCTGCTGAACCGGCCCTCCCGCGGCAAGCGACCGGTGCGCGCCCTGGTGCTGGCTCCCACGCGCGAGCTGGCCATCCAGATCGCGGACAGCTTCAGCACCTACGGCCGCCACACAGACCTGCGCAATACGACCATTTACGGCGGCGTCAGCCAGCGCCCGCAGGTTCGGGCCCTGCGCCGCGGCGTGGACATCGTCGTCGCCACCCCCGGCCGGCTCCTGGACCTCATGGGCCAGGGCCACCTGCACCTGGACCAGGTGGAGCTACTGGTGCTGGACGAGGCAGACCGCATGCTGGACATGGGCTTCATCCACGACGTGCGCCGCATCGTGCGCGAAGTGAAGAAGCAGCGGCAGACGCTGCTCTTCTCGGCCACCATGCCCCGTGAAGTGGTCAATCTGGCCAACAGCATCATGCAACAGCCGCAGCAGATCGCCGTCACGCCCGAACAACCCACGGTGGAGGCCATCGAGCAGGCCGTCTACTTCGTCTCCAAAAAGAAGAAGCAGGCCCTGCTGGAGCACGTGCTACAAGCGGGCGACGTCAGCCGCGCCCTGGTCTTCACGCGCACCAAGCGCGGGGCCAACCGCGTGGTCAAGCGCCTGCAACGCGCGGGCATCAGCGCCGATCCCATCCACGGCAACAAATCACAATCCGCCCGCCAGCGCTCCCTGAAGAAGTTTCGCAACGGCAACACACGCGTGCTGGTAGCCACCGACGTCGTGGCCCGCGGCATCGACGTGGACGAAATCTCCCACGTCATCCAGTACGACCTGCCCAACGAGCCCGAAACCTACGTGCACCGCATCGGCCGCACCGGCCGCGCCGGAGCCGAGGGCGCCGCCTTCGCCTTCTGCGCCGACGACGAGCGCTCCCACCTGCGCCAGATCGAACGCCTGCTGGGCCAATCCGTGCCCCCCATCCACAACCACCCCCACGCGTAAGAATACCGGTGTAGTAGAATCAACTGACAGTTGGTTCTACTACACCATAAACGTCTTCACCGGATTCTCCTCCAGCAAGCGCGGGCGGTCCACGCGGAACGGCTCAATGTCATACGCCGTCTCTCCCTTGATCGCCAGCTCGCTCAAAATTTTGCCCAACAGCGACGCGAACTTGAAGCCCTGCGCCGCGCCCACAGCTACGGCCACGTTGGGATGGCCCGGCAACGTGTCCAGCACAAAGTCACGGTCAGGGGGCATGGTGTACAGGCACGTCTTAATCGTAATCGGCGGCCCATAGGCCCGCGGCAGGTGCTTGCGCACGAAGGCGTCCATGCGCGACTGGATGTCCGGGTTGGGCTCAAAGGTGCGCGTCTCCGCCGTCACCTCCTCGCCGCCCACGTCCTCCGACACCTTGGGCCCCGCCTCGCCGTACACCGGGAAGCCGTAGAAGCAGGGCACGTCCATCCAGATCCAGATGGGGAAGCGCTCCGGCGCGAACTCCGCCGCGTGCGGCGTGTCATAATAGACCACCTGCTCCTGCGTCACCGTCAGCGGCAGCTCGCGGCCGAAGTGCGCCAGCAGATTGTTGGTCCAGGCCCCGGCGGCGATGACCAGCTTGCGCCCGCGATAGGTCACGCCGTCAGCCTCCACTTCAACCTCACCGCCCACATCGCGCAGCGCCGTCACGCCCGCGTTCTCGCGCAGCGTGGCCCCGTAGGCCCGCGCCAGCCGTAAATGGGCCGCGTTGCACTTCGCCGCCGGCGCAATGCCGCTCTCCGGCTGGTACAGCGCGCTCACATCGTCCGCCACCTTCCACTGCGGCCAGCGTCGCATCAGCTCCTCCGCATCCAGCCGTTCATAAGGCACCCCCGCCGCGTCCATGCTTTCCGTGTAATCCGAAATCGGAATGCGGGCCCCCGGATGGGTCAGATCCAGCCCGCCCGTCTTCACGATCAGCGATTGCTCCGCGTCCTCCTCCAACGCCGCCCAGGCCTGATACGCCTCCTTGGCCAACTCCACGTACCCCTTCGTGTGGTACGACAGCCGGATTATGCGCGAATGGTCCTGCGACCCCCCGCGCACGTGCCCGATCTCAAACTGCTCCAACCCCAGTACATCCTCCCCCACCTCCCGCGCCAGCCAGTAAGCCGCCCCCGCGCCAATGCCCCCCAGCCCCAGAACGATATACTCGTAGTCGGTTCGCATTGGTTTCTCCTCCAGTTTGACCGCGGACGGCCCAGCCTTGCTGGGCAAGTGACGGCAGACCACCGCATGCAACATCGCAACCGGCAGGCTACAATATTATCATTAAGTCAGTTACCAACAACGTGCTATATCGGCGGGGCTCTACGAGAGAACTATCACATGGAGCGCGAGCATCTTGCTCGCATTGTCTGTTAGACCATACTCCGGAGGAATCCAATGACATCATCCCAATCCGACACCCCAAAAACCATGGGCCAGCAATTTGGCCGCCGTTCCTGGGCCGAGCCCTGGAAAATCAAGATGGTCGAACCCATCGCCCTGATATCGCCACAAGAGCGCACAAAAGCGCTGGAAGAAGCCGGCTACAACACCTTCTTGCTGCGCTCCGAAGACGTCTACATCGACCTGCTGACCGACAGCGGCACCAGCGCCATGAGCGACCGCCAGTGGGCGGGCATGATGCTGGGCGACGAAGCCTATGCCGGCAGCCGCAACTTCTACCACCTGGAAGACGCCGTCCAGACCTACTACGGCTACCAGCACCTCGTGCCCACGCACCAGGGCCGCGGCGCCGAGCACCTGCTCAGCCAGGCCCTCATCGAGCCCGGCGACTACATCCCCGGCAACATGTACTTCACCACCACCCGCCTGCACCAGGAACTCGCCGGCGGTACCTTTGTCGACGTCATCATCGACGAAGCCCACGATCCCACCAGCACTCACCCCTTCAAGGGCAACGTCGACCTGCAAAAGCTCGAAGCGCTCATCGACCGCGTCGGCGCGGACAAGATTCCCTACGTCAGCCTTGCCGGCACCGTCAATATGGCCGGCGGACAGCCCGTGAGCATGGAAAACGTGCGCCAGTTGCGCGACCTGTGCCGGCATC
>DATHSI010000261.1:0-17593 GCA_035464315.1 Candidatus Sulfomarinibacteraceae bacterium | reverse complement strand
ACGGCGTCTTCGATCATCTGCGGCGTATAAACGCTGGAGTTGCTGACCACATCCGAAATATCGGCGATGGCTCCAGGACCAAACCAGTAGTCAAAGGGCATTTCGCCGATAGAGCGGCCCGCGGCGTGGAAGTGCTTTTCGCCGTCCATATGCGACGCCAGGTGAAAGCTGGCGCGACAGTGAGCGTTGTTGCGGCCCAGCCCGAAATATTGGCCGCCCACCCGCTTCGTATACTTGATGCTCAGCGGCTCGTAATTGGCCCACTGCGGCGTCTGCACGCTGAAGGGCAGGGTCATGTCCAACATCGGCACCTCGCGCATCCGCTCGAAGAATCGCGCCTGATCCATGCCATCGGGCGCCTGCAGCGCCGCCGCCCGGCACCACGCCGACTCCACCTCCATGAAGGGAATTGGCTGTATCATGATCCAGGCCCGCTGATTGCTCAGTTCCGCGATCTGCCCGCCCAGAGATTCGGCAAGCAGGAGGCCCGCTTTGGGCACGCGAATATGCGTCAGCTCATGATACGCCTCCGGCGGGAACAGGTCATCCCAGGACTTGCCGTGCGTTTGCTGCAGGCGCGCCTGCGCCTTTTCGAACTCGCGCTCGTGCATATAGCGGATGCTGGTGTTCATAGGATGTTCAGCGCAACCGCAATCCACCCCAATCAGCTTCAACTCCATCTCCAACGCCCATTCGAAAAAGTCCGGCGAAGGACCAGGGTGGCGCACGTAATAGCCAAACTCCTTGTTTTCAACGCCGCCCTGGGCCTGCGCGTTGGGCACGTCGGGCTGGTCCCAGCCATAGCGATGGTAGCCGGTATTGATAATTAAAATGTCACCCTTCTTGACGGTCGCTCGCTCGGTAATCATCTCCGGCGTGTACAGGCCATAATCTTCGACAGCGCCGGAAATATCGACGATGACGCCCTCGCCGCACAACGCGCTGAGTGGAATATCGGCGATGGCCTGCGCTCCGGAATGAAAGGCGCGAGGCCCGACCAGGTGAGTGCCTGTATTATTGCTCCACTCAATCAGCTGCCCGTTGGCCCCCTGCCCGCCGCCCCAGGCGCCCGTCAGCCGCTTAAAGAAGTGCACCTGCAGGGGCATTTCGCCAGGCCACGGTGGCGTAAAAATGCTCAAGCCCTGTGTCAGGTCATACCATTTAGCGTCGTTCAGAAGTTGAATGTTGTTCATAAGTTCCTCGGAGTTAGTATATTGGTGTATTGGTATATTGGTACACCAGTAGACTAATACACTTCCCCCCTACCCCCCAACCGCTCCACATGCTCCGGATCATAACAATCGCCAAAGCGCGTCGCTGGCATTTCGGCCTTCTGCGCCATCAGCGCCTCGTACTCCTCGTCGTCGACCATCGCTACCACACGGCAGATGCTGGCTTCGCCATCCACGAAGCGCCAGGGGAAACAGCCCACCTGCACGCGGCGGTTGACCAGCAGATCGATGTCGCCGCCCACACATTCCACGTGAATGATGCCCTTGTGAAAGAGCCACAGGTGCATCATCTGGTACATATCCGGCGTAAAGTAATCGGCCAGTGGTTTCCCATACTTTTCACGGAAGTGAACGTCTGCTTTTTCCGCGTGGCCCGGCATCCAATCGCGAATTTTGGTATTCATGGGGTGGTCAGCGCTGCCACAATCCACCGCCAACCACTTGATCTGCTTCTCCTCCAGCCAACGAGCAAAACGCGCGTCTGGCCCAGGGTGCATCGTCATATAGCGCACCTCGTTGCCATAGGGCTGATCCCAGCCAAAGTGGTGGTAGCCGGTGTGGATGATCAGGATATCACCGTCGCGCACCTCCACACGCTCTTCAATCATCTCCGGCGTGTAAACGTCATAATCGCCACAGCAATCGCTCAGATCAATAATCGCCGCTTCCCCCGTCAGAAAATCGAGGTCCAGCGAAGCGATATCCTTGCCCGGCGTGTAGAAGTGAATCTCGCCGTCCAGATGCGTGCCAACATGATTGCTATGCGTCAGCAACTGCCCGTTGGCTCCATTAGGCGCCAACCGCTTGAAATACTTAACTTGCAACGGTTCATACGTCGGCCAGGGCGGCGTGCCCACCCCCAGCGGCATCGTCAAATCAATAAATTTCATAAAGCTATCCTCTTCCTGTCCTTTGTCGTTAGCGCTTACCGAACGGTAACCGGCGAATCGATCAGAGATAGCGCTCCGCCAGAGCCACCACCGCTTCCTCAAAAATGGACATGGGCGGACGCACCAGACCGGCACCCACCTGTCCCACACCGGCCTCCTTGTGAGCAATACCCGTGTTGATGCGCGGCGTGAGTCCCAGCTCCACCACCTTGCGCACGTCAATACCGGTGGGCGTGCCCCGGAAGTTGAGGAAAGGAATGGTGAAGTGGCTATGTTCGGCGACCGTGATCTCGTACATCTCCTGGGTGGCGTTGAGCGCATCCTGTGGAGAGCCGCTGATGAACGCAACAATCGCCGGAGCCGCCGCCATCGCAAACGCGCCAATGCCCGCCGTCTCCGTGATCGTACTGTCGCCAATGTCGCCGCTGGCATCCTCCGCCGTGTAGCCCGGGAAGTATAAACCGTCCGGCTGGCCCACCGGCCCCGTGAACCAGCGGTCGCCCAGGCCACTGACGCGGATGCCAAAATCGGTGCCGTTGCGCGCCATCGTCGTCACCAGCGAGCTACCCTCTACCCCGTGCGCCGCGTCGCACATCGCCTTACAGGCAGCCATCACCGGATTGAGCACGCTCAGGGCATTATCGCTCAAAAATTGCAACACTTTGCTTTTCTCAGCGTCATCCGCGCTCGTTTTGGCGATCAGGGGCGCCAGCCGGCTGGTGTAGATAAAAGAACCTGCCTTGTTGCGGTTGTGACCCTCGTCCCCCATGTGCAGCGACTCAGAGAGTAAAGCGCGAATGTCTAATCCCTCATCGCTATGCGAAAGCGCTTCGGCCAGGATAGGACCCATCGTCTCATTCATCCAGCGCAGCTTCTCCAGCACCTCCTCGCTGTAAGCGCCATAGCGCAGTACCTTGCCGTAGCCCTCATTAAGGTTGGAGTATGCCACGTTGCCGTGCGTCTCATTCTCCACCACATAGACCATCATCGAAGCCGACGTCACGCCGGCCATAGGGCCTACCGCGCTGTGATGGTGGCACGGTTCAAGCGCCACTTCCCCCGAAGTCACCAGTTGCTCTGCGCTCTCCCAATCCGTGGCCAACCCTTCCAGAATGAGAGCGCCCACGATGGCCCCGCGCATGGGACCGGAGGCGCGCTCCCAGGTAATGGGCGGCCCTGCGTGCAACAACAGATTTCCACGCATGCCGGGAATGACGTCCCCTGCCCGCGCCACACCCGTCAAAATGGGGCGCGCGTCGCCCAACCGTTCAGCCGCTTCCTGGTTCGCTTTGTCTATATTTACCACTGATTCCCTCCATTTTGACCGCTGCGCCGGCAGACCCTCGACCAGAAGACCGCATTCGCAGCCGCATATTGCAACAGCCGTCACAGCGCGCTTCCATTGTTGTGGTGGTCCCTCCCCCCTGAACTGGCGATGTCAATCAAGTTCGACGCCGACGGGCAACCAATCCTTCGGCAAGTCAAGCAGGCTCAAATGATAACGATACGTCTTACTGCTGAAATATTGGCGTGCATTACGCCGTCTCCGCTTCTTTCCACTGCGCCAGTCCTTTACGGCCTGGGCAATGACAGCGGTTAATAGACCGCGCTCACCGTTCAAGTTTCTGCGCATCAGGCGTCTCATCGATACCTCCGCTTGTGGCTGGCAACGTCCGGCGCCTCCCGGCGCGGGACGTGGCATCAGCCACGCTATAGTTCGTAGTCGCCTTCTAAAATTGTGTCATCATCAATGTGGACCTGCCGCCCATCTTCGTGCACGATATGAACCGATCCGCGAGCGACCACATCACAGCCAAAATTAACGTCCCCCTCGACCTTGAACAGATCGCAGGCGACCAGCGATGGCGGGCCACAGGAAAAGCGCGCTTCCATCATGTCGATCAACTGATAATAGGTTGGATCAAGCTCTACAACCAGACCACGGTCCTTGCGGGCCTCTGCCATCACCATGCGGTAGTCGGACGTCATCTTGAAAGCGTCGGAGCGCACCGCCAACAGATCGCCCGTCGTCTTCACCGGAGCGAAGCGGCTGCGCGGCACGCGCACAGCGCCAGCGCCTTCAAACACGGAAATGGCAGAGCCCATAGCCGTCTCTAGCTGATAGACAGCGTACGATTTCTTGTCCCGCGGATCGACCGTCTTCTCGTTGCGGATCATGGGCAGGCCCAATATGCCATCGCGCTCCTCAAGGACCTTCTGCAAGGTGGGCAGGTGCAACCAGAGATTGTTGGTGTTGAAGTAGCGGTGGCGTTCCACATCCTGGAAGGCGTCCTGATCCTCCTCCGGGCACTGGGCCGACTCCCGCAAAACCAGCCGGCCGTCGGAGAGTCGGGCCAGATGACCACCCTTGCGATCCGCCGGCGTGCGATCGGCCACCTCCATCAGAAACGGCAGATCATTGTCTACGAAATACCCTAGAATCCCGGCATCCAGCACGGCGCCCAGGTTGTCGGAGTTGGACACGAAGGCATATTCGTAGCCGGCCTCCAGCATCTGTTGCAGCATGCCGCTGGTGACCAGCGCCGTGTAGATGTCGCCGTGTCCAGGAGGACACCACTCCATCTCCGGTTCCTCGGGCCATTCAGCCGGTTCCAGGTCCGATTGTCGCACCTTGGGCACCTTATGCTGCAGAAAATCAAGAGGTAGATCGCTATGGTGTAGAGACGGATACTGCTCAAGCGCCTCCAGCGTTTCCCGCCGCGTGTTAAAGCTATTCATCAACACCAAGGGAACATTGGCTCGTAACGCCTGTCGGGCGATGATGTCCAGAAAAGTCAGATCATGCCGCACCTTAAGTAACGACTTGGGCCGCTCCAGCCCCATGCTGGTACCCAGGCCGCCATTCAGCTTAACCAACACCGTCTTGTTCAGCGCCGCCTCGCCTTCCTGGGCCAAATCATCCCCGAACGTGTCAGCATCCGGCACGCTGCGGACTGCGTCGATCGTTGATTCCGGAATGAGCCCCGTCTGGCCTTCTAGTAACTGCCGATAGTAATACTTGAAGGTACGGATAACCACATCGGGTAATCCCTCATCACGCATCCGTCGTGCGAACGGTTGGAAGTTCTCCCTCTCGTCAGCCAATTCGTAGTGGCTCCTTTTCCGCTGACCGGAACTCTTGCCGGCAGGCGGCTTGTTTGCAGCTCATGAATTGCGAATCGTTTCTTCAACTTCCAGGCGTAGGGGTTCACCGGGTGGGGAACCCTCGTAGTCTGTAAGGTCCTCCAACGTGACGCGCACGCGCAACTCCTCCACGTCCCCATGCTCTTCTAGATACGCGCTGATCGTCTCGTCGGCGCGAACGCCAAACGTCTTCAGAAGCCGCCGAATATCCTGCCGGCGATTGTCACTCATGATTCTCGTCTCTCCTATTTACTGTTGTGCTTTCAATTTAGCCAATAAGGCCATCATTTTTTCATTGCCGCCAGCCGGCGGGCGCCACTGCACGTGGACCGCTTCGGCTCCCTGACCGCGAAGGCTGTTGTAAAACGATTCCAGACCCACGTTGATCGCCGCCAGCGGTTCGCTAAATGGTTCCAGACTCACGGGTGGGCCAGTTTCTACCGGCGACGAAGAAGCAAGCAGATTGACCGCTTCTTCCACCGCCAGCGACAGTTCCTGGTACACCGTGGCTCCCGCCTCCTCCAGCCGCGCAGCCTGCTGCTCAATATCTTGCGGGTCCTCGTCTGTGCCCACCAGGAGGACGCCGACGGGTTTCTGTCGCTGTTCAACCACTTCTGCAATCACCGGCGCCAACTCAGAGGCCGGGTCGGGGTGGGCGCCCTCTCCCAGCACCACATCCAGCAGGATGAGACCTGTCTCCGGATCGTCAGCTTCCTGCCGCAGCCGCCGGATGCGCAACTCATTGTCCATCATAGGGTGCAACCGGCCCTGCGTGAACTGATCTTCGCCAAGATCCAGAATAGTGTGTCCGTGGCTCCGCAGCGCATTTTCCAACCGCTGCGACTCGCGCAGCGGCGCGTTCGAGTAGATCGGCGAGAGCACATTCTGCAAACCGAGAAGCAACTCGTAAGCCAGCGTGCCGCCAGAGAAGAGAGCGCGCAGATATGCGCCTTGCGGCTGCACCTGAGGCGCATCGGAGCCCGGCGGCGCCAGATCAGTGATATCAGGAAATCCGGCTACCAGGGCCAGATCGGCGGCATCGGCCAGGTTGAAGGCGAAATGCAAATTGCCCGCCTGGCGCACGGCGACGGGCTGGCCCATGAAGTAAACGACTACCGGCTTGCTCAGACCCTGCGCCACTGAGAGCAAGCGCGCTGCAACGTCGGCAGACGGCGGCTTCGAGACCAACACAATTACCTCTGTCTCCGGATCGCGATCCAGCAGGGAAAGTCCTTGCAGCGTTGTTATCCCTTGCACGTCATCGGAAAGGTCACGACCGCCGGTGCCAATCGCCTGCGAAATGCCGCCGCCCAACTGGTGCACGTGGGCCGTGATAGCCTGCAGGCCAGTGCCTGAGGCGGCAACCAGCCCCACGTCGCCGCGCCGCACACGGTTGGCAAAACCGAGCCCCACGCCATTGACAATCGCCGTGCCGCAGTCCGGGCCCATAACCAGCAGCCCTTTTTCGCGCGCCGTATGTTTCAACTCAACCTCTTCCTGCAGCGACACGTTGTCACTATAGAGAAAAACGTGTCGCTGCAAGGTCAGCGCTTCGCGCGCCACGTCGGCTGCATAGCGTCCGGGCACCGAGATTAGAACCCACCTGGCATCCGGCATCTGCTTCACCGCACCATCCAGGCTGCGCGGCTGGAACGACTGCGCGGCTGCGCTGCGCCGGCGTTTCAATAGGCTGTCCACCTGCCCCAGCGCGGCCCGCGCCGCGTCATCGTCTTGCGCCTGCACGACGATCACCAGATCATCAGCGCTGGCCTGCGCCGCTTCCTCCGTCATCAGCCCGCTCTCCTCCAGCAGCTCGCGGTTAGCCGCAGTGCCCATGACCACGCCGGCGTCCAGCACCCCCGGCAGCTCGGCCAGACCGCGCTGCAACTGCATCAGGACAACGGAATCATAGTAGGCGCCTGAACGCACTTCGCTGTGTCGTACACTCATCCTTGCTCTATATCTCTGCCTTTCCGCTTGCCGTCGGGTATCCGGTGGTAATGTAATCCTCAAGATGTTGAATAGTAATCGCCTGCTCTGAGATAAGCGCTTTGACCACGTCGCCAATCGAAATAACGCCGATTACTTCATCATCACGTATCACAGGCAGGTGGCGGATGCGTTTCTCCGTCATCAGCGCCATACACCGCTCCACGCTTTGATCCGGGCGCACGGCGAACACGCGCGATGTCATCACGTCGCGCACCGGCGTTTCTCGCGAGGAGCGTCCCAGCAATATCACCTTCCGCGCATAGTCTCGCTCCGAAAAAATGCCGGCGACTTCCTCGCCGTCCATAACCAACACGGCTCCAATGTTCTTCTGGGCCATCAACTGTAACGCCTTAAATATGGAGTCATCCGGCCCAACCGACCAAACATCATACCCTTTCTGCTCCAACAACTGCTTTACAATGATCATCTGGCGCCTCCAATCTCCGATCCCCAATCTCAGATCTCCACCGCCAATCATGCACCCCCCTGGCGTAACACGGCCTCAATAGCCAGTGCGCCCTGCAACAGCGTTTCATCTTCATGCCAGCGACCAATCAATTGCAGCCCGAGTGGAAGGCCATCTTCGTTGAAGCCCGCCGGCACGCTAATGGATGGAAGGCCGCTTTGTGTCCAGGGCAGGTTCATGATCGGGTCGCCTGTACTGTCCAGGCCACGTGGCGCCGCGCCTGGCGCGGGCGGGGCGATCCAGAAATCAACGCCGTGCTCATTCATAAGGTCCGTTAACGCCTGGCGCAACTGTTGGCGACCGGCGCGCGCCGCGTCAACGGCCACGTCGGGCGCCATCGCGCCGCGCGTCAGTAACTCCGCCGTTTTCCCATGATAAAGGTAATCGTACTGCGCAAACCACTCAGCATGCACCTCAGCTGCTTCGTCTGCCAGCAAATCCTGGTGGCGGGCTGCGATCTGGTCAAACTCACTCATCGCCTCGACCGTCTTTATGCGGTAACCGGCATCTGCCAACCGTCCAACCACGGCCCGGAAATGTATTATCCCTTCTGCAGAAGCTTTCTCCAGATATGGGCCTCGTGGAATGGCCAATACCGGGCGCGCCGCCGGCGCTTCCTGCTGCCAGCGCTCCACCAACAATCCTGCCGCCAACTGCATCCCGGCTACGTCGGTGGTGAACAACCCTACGTGGTCCAACGAGGGGGACAGCGGAATGACGCCCTCGCGGGAAATACGTTCATAGCTCGGCTTGTAGCCCACCACACCACAGAAGGCAGCGGGCCGGATCACCGAGCCAATGGTCTGTGTGCCCAGGGCCAGCGGGCACAGGCCGGCGCCCACAGCCGCCGCAGAGCCACTGCTGGAACCGCCCGGCGTGTGTTCCGGATGATGCGGGTTGCGCGTCGGACCGGGGGCAAAGTAAGCGAACTCGGTCGTCACCGTTTTTCCCAGAATCAGCGCGCCTGCCTGTTTCAAGGCTGTCACCACAGCCGCCTCCGGGCCCTTTAAAGTCTCAGCCGGCAGGCGGCTGCCCGCGACGGTGTCAAAGCCTCGGACGTGAAAAATGTCTTTAACACCCACCGGCGCGCCAAACAGCGGCGGGCGTGTCTCGGGATCTGGGTACTGCTCCTGCAAACGGCGGGCATCGCGGCGCAGCCGTTCAAAACGATCAGCTTCGGGCACAAACGCCTGCACCTGTGGCTCCTGTGCTGAAAAATGGGTCTCCAGCTCGTCGAGATATGCCAGCAGAGACAGAGACCCATCGCGCAATGCAGCAATCAGGGATACCAGATCGGAGACGGGCGCTTTGCGCTCAACCTGTCCGGGCATTGTAACCCTCGAACGTTGCTCTTGCGTCAAGCCGCAGCCGCATCCCCCACCCTCACACGCTCCGCAGCCAACCTGACAGCATCTACAATGTGCTGATATCCGGTGCAGCGACAGAGGTTACCGGAGATGGCTTCGCGAATTTCTTCTTCTGTTGGATCAACGTTCTCCTGCAAGAAGGGAACGACCGTCATCAGAATACCCGCGGTACAGAAACCGCATTGCAAACCATGAGCTTCCCAGAATGCCTCCTGGAGAGGGTGCATCTGTTCCAGACCCGACGACAGGCCTTCCACCGTGGTAATAGAGCGACCATCAACCTGCACCGCGAACATCAGACAGGAGCGCACCGCTTCGCCGTCAAGAAGAATCGTACAGGCGCCGCAGACGCCATGCTCGCAGCCAACGTGGGTGCCGGTCAATTGCAACTCGTGGCGTACAAAGTCACTGAGCAACAGCCGGGGTTCCACCATCCGCTGATATTCCCGTCCATTCACGGTTACACGAATAGCATGCATTCGCTTCTAACTCCCTGTTTCTGCAGAACCATCAGCCGGCCCGTCTGGGGCGCCGGCCCGGGCTACTGCCTGTCGCAGCGCGCGGTGCGTTAATACGCGGGCAAGGTGCCTCTGGTAAGCCACCGAGGCATGAATGTCGGCTACCGGATCGATTTCCTCTTGAGAGGCAACGTCTGCCGCCGCCTCGATCGCCGCCCCGTCAATGGATTCACCAACCAGCAGTTGCGCCGCTTTACGGGCATCCACCGGTTGATCGCCCACGTTAAGATAGACCAGGCGCGCCTGCTGGCAACGACCGGCGTCATCCAACGTCACCAGAGCCGCCACACCGACCAGAGCATAATCGCCGTGACGCCGCGCTACTTCCAGGAAGGACCAGCCGCTGTGTGGCCTCATCGTCGGAAACTCAACCTCGACCAGCATCTCCGCCGGCGCCAGGTCGACGTTGAATATGCCCCGAAAGAAATCGCCGGCCGAAATCCAACGCTCGGCATCCCGGCTGCGCACATAGAAGCGGGCGTCGAGCGCCACAGCCACCACGGGCAGCTCAGCGGCCGGATCGGCGTGCACCATACTGCCGCCGAGGGTCCCCCGGTTTCGAATCTGCGGGTGCGCCACGTATGGCATCACGTCTGCCAGCAACGGGCAACTACGGGCCACAGTGGGATCGCGTTCCAGGCGGCGCTGTCGTGTCATGGCCCCCAGCCGCAGCGCGCCGTCGGGCGCCTGGCGGATGAAGTCCAGCGCCTGCAGGCGGTTTAGATCGAGAAGCACAGATGGCTGAATCAGGCGAAAATTCATAGCAGGAACCAGGCTCTGTCCCCCGGCCAACCACTTCGCCTCGTGCCCATAATCCGCAGCCAGTTCAAGGGCCGCCTCCACAGATTCAGGTGCGAAAAACTCAAACGGCGCTGGCTTCATGGAAAAATCCCTTTCACGTCTATTATGATGGGCCAGGAATGCGAAAGACGCAAATCTGGCGGGTGTGCAACGCGTCTGATACGGTGGGGAAGTGTGCCCCATTATTGTGCAAGGGGCACCATGTGTCAAGCAAGGAGAAGGCTACGGAGCGGCGAAAATATGGCTGATCACCGTCCCCGCCGCGCCGCCCACACTCTGCATCAGCGCCGTACGTGCCTCTGGCACCTGATTGGCGCCGGCGCGGCCCGTCAATTGCAACACAATCTCGCACACCTGGTAGAGAGCAGACGCCCCAATGGGATGCCCACGGGCCTTGAGGCCCCCAAAGGTGGTCAGCGGCACTTTGCCACCCAGTGTGATCTCCCCTTCCAGCGCCAGGCGCCAGCCCTCGCCACGCTCGGCGAAACCGACCGCCTCCAGCAGCAGGCAGGTCATGATGGTAAACGCGTCGTGGACTTCGAACAGATCCAGGTCTCGGTGAGTCAGGCCGGCCTGGTCAAACGCGGCGTGCGCTGAGCGTTCCGCCGCACGGAGATGCAGTGGTTCAGTGCGGTCCGCCAGACGAAAGCGGTCCGTGGCTACGGATGAGGCCAGTAATGAGACGGGCATGTCGGTGTAGGTGCGAGCCTCCGCCGATGGCGCGAGTACTACGGCGGCTGCACCTTCGCAGATTGGCGCGCAGTCGAACAGGCGAATCGGAGCGTTGATCAGGCGCGACTCCAGAACCTCTTGCGCAGTCACCTGCTTTTGTTGGAAAATGGCATAGGCATTGTGCGCCGCGTTGCGGTGCGCGTTCACTGCAAAATTGGCCAGTGCTTCTCGCGGCGGGCGGTAACGCCCCTGATAAAGGTGCATCAGATGCGCATTCTGGCCTATGAGGGTGGCCCCATCCGGGACCTCGCGCTCGGCGTCCAGCGCCTTAGCCAGCACAGAGGTCACGCCAGGGGCGCTCATCTTCTCTACCCCAGCGACCACGACCCGATCGGCAGCGCCACTGGCCACGGTCAAAAAGCCGGCGCGCAGGGCAGCCGCGCCGCTGGCTGTGGCCGCCCGCACCTGGAGGGCTTCCACCCCGGCGAGGCCGGCCTCGTCGGCTACCAGCGCGGCCAGGTGCTTCTGGCCTTGTAGCTCATCGGCCAGCATGTTGCCCAGGTAAAGGGCCTGAACATCATCGACGCCGGCGTCGGCCACTGCCTCTTGCACCACTTGGCTACCCAGCTGGCGCAGGCTATGCTCGTGCTGTTTGCGCACCTGTACCTGGCCAATCCCCACCACGCTGACCGGGCGCATGAGCTAGACCATTTCCTCCCGTGCGCGGGCGCTCAGATAATCCATACTCCAGACCATGGCCACGATGGCCCACGTGGCCATACCGGCAGCCGAGTACTGGTTGAGGCCCACCCAGATGCGGAACTGCTGGCCAATACCGCCGCCGCCCACAAAGCCGATGACCGTGGACATGCGAATGTTAATGTCCCACTGGTACAGAATGAAGGCCAGAAAACGGGGCACCAGTTGCGGGAGATAACCGAAAACCAGCACCTGCAACGAGTTGGCGCCGGTGGCCCGAATCGCTTCCACCGGACCAGGATCGATCTCTTCGATGGTCTCCGAGAACAACTTGCCCAGGTTGGGAATGTTGTTTAGAGTCAGGGCCAGCATACCGGCAAAGGGACCAACGCCGACCCATGCTGCGGCGATCAGTACGAGGATGAGAGGCTCCACGGAACGCGTAATATTAAACGTCGTGCGGAAGATGTAGTAAACGGTCCGGCCCAACACCGAGTTGCCCATCACGTTGCGCGCAGCGAAGAAGCTTAATGGAACGGCGAACAAGGAGCCGAGGGTTGTGGCCATAAGCGCCATCAATAAGGTGACAACGGAGAGATCGACAACGCGGTGGAATGACGCGCTAAGCTGCAACGGCCCGACCGCTTCGCGCCACACGATAGCCACGCGCACCGGTTCATCCGAATCTTCGGGAATACCGGCGAGAATGATGCGATTGATCTCCGTCTCCATCAACAGATTGCCGTCGCTGTCCGTCACGCAACAGTCAGAGCGGATGCGCAAAAAGGCGCCGTCGGGGAACTGCCAGCGCACGGAAACGTCGCTATTAGGCGGCAGGCCGCTGGCCTGGATCAGAAGCTCATCCCCTACCTCGCCACACGCCGGTTCCAGGTCAAGGGTCGCATCTGCCAGATCGGAGTGCACTTCACCCGTGACCGCTTCGGCGGCGCCACAGGGCACCGGCAAGGGATGGGACAAAACCAGCTCCTCCTCCGGACGATCAAAAAAGTCGGGGACGGCAAAAGCTCGCGCAATGCGCAGGCCCGCCGGCGCGCCGTCGACCAGTTCATCAAGCTCAATTTCGGCCACATTCCAGGACCAGATGAACAGAACCAGGAACCCGCCAACGATGGCAATACGAACGACGTTGCGGCGCAAGGGGCTGGCCTGCTTCACCACCGGCGTGCCGGCGATGATGCGTTCGCGCACCCAGCCCGAGACGTAATCCAACGTGGCCACAACAATGACGATGGCGATGATAGCCGTAGCCATCGACGAAAAGCGGTTGAGCCGGATCCACTGGATAACCAGAAAACCCAACCCGGCGTCGCTGACCAGGCCGATGACCGTGGACAGACGCACGTTGATATCCCAGCGATACAGTGTGAACGAGGTAAACGTGGGCAGAATCTGGGGGAAGACGGCGTAAACCACCATCTGCGGCCAGTTTGCACCGGTGGCGCGAATGGCTTCGATAGGACCGGGGTCAATACTCTCGATGGCCTCGGAGTAAAGCTTGCCCAACGCAGCCACCGTATGCAACCACAGGGCCAACGAGCCGGCGAAGGGACCGAGACCTACCCAGACGGCAAAAATGATGGCCCACATCAGGGTTTCGATGGAGCGCACTACGTTCATCAGCGTGCGCATCACATAGTAAATCCCCCGAGTGATGGGATTGGCGCCCATAAGGTTGCGGGCCGCCAGGAAGCTGAGCGGCACGGCGAAGAGAACGCCCATGACCGTGGAAATAAAAGCCAAGGCAATCGTCTCGCCGATTTTCTCGATGACCAGTTCCAGCGTTTGCGTGGGGATCAGGGGGCCAAAGGGCCGGTGCTGCTCGGCACGGATGGCGTGCGTGAGCGTCTCGCCCTCCGGCGGGAGTTGGGTCAAGGGCACCGCCTGGGGCGCACGCACCTGTACCTCAAAGCGGCCCTCGTCGTCCGTCTCAAAGGTAACCAGCTCCCCTTCAAACAGCAGGCGTTGCGTGTCCCCAAGGGGATTGACCCAGCGCAGCTCCCCTTCATGATTGGGGAAGAAGCCCTCTCCGCGCACGGTGATGATATCGCCGACCTCCGCGCACTCTGCGTCGAGGATGACGTCTGGCTCTTGCGTCGGGTTGCGCGCCGGAGGCGGCAAAGGCTCGACGCAGGGCACCATAATGGGTTCCAGGCCCACCAGATCTTCCGTTTCACGCGTGAACAGAGCGGGGTCGGCCAGCGCCGAAAGATAGGGCCGCATCGTGGGCAAGCCTGAAATGAGCCGGTCGGTTCTGACGTCGACGGCGTCAAAGGCCAGGGCGTAGACGACCAATGCGCCGAGGACCAGCGCAATGGTCCACCGTGCCTCATGCCCGCCGGCCAACTTATAGGCGTGCCACGCATTCCACAGCCAGATACCGGCGATTGGAACCAGGAGAACTGGCAAACCCAACCATAGCACCAGCGCCGCCAGAAAAACAATGCTGCCCAGAAGCGTCAGACCAAGCCCGCGATGGCCGGCGAGAATCTGTCCACTTCCCGGAATGACTAACGAGGCCAGCGCGGCCTGCCAGGCAGGAATACTCGAGCGTTGTACGGTGTCGTCGCTGGTGTTATCTTGCATCAGGTTGTTGCTCGCTCAATTTTGCGCTCGTTATCTGGGGTTAGCCGCCAACGGAAACCATCTCTGCCTCTTCACCATAGACCTCTTGGAACTTCTCCTGAGTCAGCTCGTCAGGACTACCGTCAAACACGACCTCCCCGTCCTTCAGGCCTACGACCCGCGAGGCGTAACGATGCACCAGATCCAGAAAGTGCAGGCTGCAGAGCACGGTAATTCCGTCCTGCTGATTGAGCAGTTCCAGGTAGCGCATGATGGAGTGGGACAGCACAGGATCCAGGCTCGCGACCGGCTCGTCGGCCAGCATCAATTTCGGTTCCTGCATCAGAGCGCGAGCGATGGCCACGCGCTGTTGCTGTCCGCCCGACAACTGATCGGCGCGATTATCGGCCTTTTCGGAGATACCCACACGATCTAGCGCCTCCAGCGCGCGACGGCGATCGGCCCTGGAGAACTGGTGGGCCAGGCTTGTCCAGGGGTTGGCGTAGCCGAGACGGCCGGACAGGACGTTGGTCATCACACTGCTTCGCTTCACCAGATTGAACTGCTGGAAGATCATGCCAATCTGCCGGCGAATACGTCGCAATTCCTGGCCTTTGGCAGCCGTAATGTCCTTGTCATCCCAGATCACGCGACCTTCAGTTGGCTCAATCAGGCGATTGATGCAACGCAAGAGAGTAGATTTCCCGGAACCCGAAAGACCGATGATGGCCAGAAACTCCCCTTCCTGCACCTCGAAACTAACATCTTTCAGGGCGACAGTGCCATCTTCAAAGACTTTCGTGAGGTTTTCGATTCGTAACAAGACAGCCTCCTTAAACCTGTCCCACAACGAGGGAAAAACTTCTTGAATACTGGCAGTCAGAAACTCGAGGCTAACGACCGGCGCTCGCCGGTCCCCAATCTCCAACCTCCGACCTCATAGAAAAAAGAGAGGGAGAGAACGGCCGTTCTCTCCCTCCTTGCTTCAGATCAGACTAAGGGCTGGCCAATTCCTCGATATCGATGCCGGCGCGGCTCAGGTCGAGGCGGAACGGATCGTAGAAGGAGTCGTCAGCAGCCTCAAGCCCCTCAATGTTGTAGAGGTTATTGAGCGCTTCCTGGCCCTCTTCGGTGGCTGAGATATCCAATAGCGCGTCGACGATCGCTTGCCTTATGTCCTCAGGCATATCCGGGATGAAGGCCACGCTGTCGTTGGGGATGTCCGTCGTGGTTTCCAGGATCAGAACTCTCTCGTTCACATCCGGGAAGTCCTCTTCCACAGCCGTGCGGGCGTCCACGAAGGTGGCGCCTGCGTCACATTCGCCATTGTAAACCTGGATGATCACGTTGTTGTGCGAACCGGCTTCCACGGTTTCAGTGAAATCCTCCTCAGGATCGATGCCGTTGGCCTGCAGCATGATGCTGGGGATGATAAAGCCCGAGGTGGAGTTGGGATCGACCCAGCACATCACCTTACCACGCAGATCTTCGAGCGTCTCAATACCGGAATCAGCGTTAACCACGACCTGCCCATTGTAGTAGCTCGTGCCGAAACGGACAGTTACCAGTTCCACCTCTATGCCATATTGTTCGTTAGCCAGAATGTAGTTGAAGGTGTTGAGCCAGCCAATGTGCGCCTGGCCCGCGCCCATCGCCTCGCGCACGGCGGCGAAGTCGGTCCCGACGTTGGCATCGATCACCAGGCCGGTGCGCTCCTCGATCATCTCCGCAATGGCATCGCCGCTGACGATGATTTCCTGAGTATCGCCAGAGGGCACGAAGGACATGACGATGGGGTTATCTTCGGTACCCAGGTCAGTTTCCTCGGCTGGTTCCTCAGTCGGCTCCTCCATCGGTTCCTCGGTAGGTTCCTCAGTAGGCTCCTCCATCGGCTCCTCGGTAGGCTCCTCCGTAGGTTCCTCCACGGGTTCCTCTACTGGTTCCTCCACCGGGGCCTCGGTCGGCTCGGCCGCGCCGTTACAGGCTGCCAGGGCCAGAAGCAGAACGCTAAGCAACGTCACAAGGATAAAGAGTTTCTTCTTCATCTTCATACTCCTTTTCTTCTCTCCGAAATAGTTAAACTCGAGTAATGAGCTTACGAGAGTAACGAGAGTCAGATATTTCGGGCGTGTCACCTCCTCGCTCTGTGATTCGCAACTGTAATAATTGTGACAACCGTACTATATCTTTGGCTTCAGGCATTGGCAAGCCTTAACTTCCACATTTCAATAGGGCCGGACATATTCTGAATGAGGTTGCACCCCGGAACGATCGTCGCCAAAGACGAAGGTGGAGATGGAGGCGGTTGCCGGATAGTCATCGGGCAGGCCAAAGACGTCCAGCCTCTTACGATCCTCAGGGGTCAGGGGCTGCTCCCGGGCCCATAACCAGAGGAATGCCAGCGGGTCGGCGTGCGTGACTCCCACCACTTGCTGGCCCTCGTGTTGCTCTCGCACCCTGTCAAAGAAGACCAATACACGCTGCAAAATATCCTGTGGCTGTTCGTATGGCGCGTCAACGCCGGTGTAAAAATCCCAGTTACGCGCTGCCATCTCTTCGTGAGATCGCCCATCGAAAGGAGAGTAGACTTCGTTAAGCAATGGTTCAACGTACAACGGCGGCGGCGGTTGCAGTGCATCTCGAATGATCTCGCCCGTCTGGCGCGTGCGCAGCATAGGACTACAGTAGATGGCTGTAATGGGCCGCTCCCGCAACCATTCGGCTGCCGCCGCCGCCTGCGCTCGCCCCTTATCGCTAAGGGGAAAGCCGGGCAGCCGCCCGTGATAGACCGCGTCCGGATTCATAATGTGCCCGTGGCGGACGAGGTGTATGGTCGTCTGTGACGTGTCGCGACGCTCCATAGTGAGTCAGATAAAAAAAGACCCGGACGTCCCGTACCAGTGGGACGCCCGGTTTCCAGAATCAGCTTCCATTGTGCTTGCTACGAAGGCCGGTACGTTCGTTAAAGGCTTCGATCCTGGCGTCAATGTCGTCCATGCTTTCCTGAATGTTGGTCCAATAATCGAGATCATACCATTGAGCCTGGATCTCTTCGTACGTCTTGCCCTGCTGCTCGACCCAGGTGTAGTATTTCAGGTTGTGAATTCGCTTGCGGTCATAGTAACCAAGCTCTTCGACGTAATCAATGGTGGTGCCCAAGAGGTAGCGCTCGTAGACACCGGACGCGTCCAGTTTGGTGAACTCGCCTTCCTCTTCCCTTAGCTCTTCC
>DATHSI010000260.1:0-21395 GCA_035464315.1 Candidatus Sulfomarinibacteraceae bacterium | reverse complement strand
CGCCACGCTCACCCCCCCTAGCTCATCACTCCCCTCTCCGTACCCTTCCCCAGGCGCTGGCTATTGATGAACGCCTTAGCGATCTCGATAGTCGCCGATGGTAGTCGACCACATGGCTACAACACTACATTAGGGTACCATGCCCCACAGCGGCCACAAAATGTGCCACACAAAGTAAAAGCCAAAGCGCAATGAAAGCGTAGACAAGAAGCCAGCCCGCCGGAAAAAGTAGGCCGCGACCAAAGAGTAAAGCAGAATCGTTGGTAGGCCCAGCGAGTAGAAGGGGGGCGCCCCGGCAATGTCCGCCGTACCTCCGCGGGCGCTTAAGGCCCCCATGGCCAGAAACCCGTACAGCGCTGCAGCCGCCACCGCCGCTCCCCAAAACACCTGCTCTTGCCGGCGTCCGCCGAGCAACACCGAGGACACTAGCCCCACCAATAGCGGGATCAGAAACAGGCGCATGGCGATTTCTTCCGTAATGCCTGCAATCACAACCACCAGCAGGCCCTCCGGCAGCGCCGTCTGCGGAATCTGCCCATAGCCACCGGTGCGTAGCAACAGGTCCATGAGTACCATGCCCATCCCGGTCAGGGCCCCGACTCCCAGCGGCATCAGGAAACGAAGCCGGTTGGACACGTCCGCATCCCACATGCCGGGAAAGCCGGTGCGCCGCGCCAGCGCCACCCCTGCCGCGCCCAATAGCGCGTAGAGCACGATCCCGCTTAACGGCACCTGCTGCCCCGCCACATTGTACTGCACTCCGGCTAACAGCTCGATCCCTTTCGCCGCAAACAGCACCATGACCAGAACAACGTATGAGACGACGTTCAACGATACCTTTTCAGCGCGTAAAATAGGACACCTCCTCGACTGGCACATTACTCTCCCATACCTCTCTATAATCGTGCCGCGGGAACCCTATCGGCGCAAATACCTGGTCTACTGTAAACTACCCAATGTCATGTTTGAACAAAAACAGCCGCTCCTTATTGTCACCCTCGTTGCTTCCCTGGCCGTCATTCTGGCGCTGGTCGCCGGCCGGCGCGTGCTGCACGGCGATGGCAGCCTGCTGCGCACTGTTTCAGTCGAGGCAACGGAAATCAGCCCTAACGCAGATGGTATCGACGACGTCACCCACATCAACTACGAGGTGGCGCGCAACGCCCGCGTCTCAATCTATTTTGAGGACGACGAAGGCCGGCGCTTCCACTTTCGCGAGGACCAGGCCCGGGCCGCCGGCGAGTACCGCGCCCCCTTTAGCGGCGTCGTGGAAGCTTACCATATGCCCGGCGAGCAGGTAGAGGGCGAACTTGTGGCGCGCTTGCTGCAAGACGGCGTCTATACATGGACCGTAGAGGCAACGGACGAAGACGGCGTCACAGAACGCCGGCAGGGACAAGTACAAATTGTCGACGCCGACCCCCAGCTACCGCAACTTCAGGCATTCAACGTGCAGCCAACACGCTTTACGCCCAACCAGGATGGCGTCGGCGACCTGCTCACCATCTCCTTTGACCTGACCAAGGAGGCCAATGTGCGCGTCTTCCTTCGCGCTGCTGACGGCAGGGAAGTGCGAATTCACGAAGGTGACTACGCAGGCGGAGCAGAGAGCGACGGGCCTTACCATATAGTGTATGACGCCGGCGTCCCAGATGGCTTTGCCCCACCCACCAACGGTGTCTATACGGTCGAAGCCGTAGCCGAGGACAGGGAAGGGCAGCGGGTCCGAACGCGGCTGGAGGAAGAACTGGTCATCGAGCACGGCGGCGCTCCCCTGACGCGCATCTATCCCGCGCCGGCGGGAAACACGGTGCGCTGGGAAGCCACCGCCGTACCCGTTTGCGACACCTTATGGTTCAACCTCACCGTCGAAAACTACGGCACGGCGCCCATCCGCACCAGCGGCCCGCCGCCGGGCACGGTCTATGATTCCGACTGGGACTACGAAAGCCTTGGCTGGACGGCCGAAACCGGCGTCTTCCGCGTGGGCATCGGCTTCGAGAACGAGCTCGTCACCTACCCCTTTCGCTGGGCTGTGGGCGATGTGGATGATCTGCAAGAGATCGACGGTCATTACTATTTGATGCCCGGCGAACGAGCCGTGGTCAGCGGCGGCATTCGAATGACCGACGTCTTCGGCGTGCGCAACCCGCAGCCCGTGTGGGCCGGTCTCATCCACGAAGGAATCGGGGTCGGGCAAACCGAGTTCCGCGTTGATCCCGTGGCCATTCAGGTTGACGTGCCCGACGAGGCGCATATGCCTGACTGCGAGCCACGGGAAATACCCGATCCCGCGCTCAGTTTTGAAGATATGACCTATTCCCATGCATCTGTAACGTTGGTTGAGGGCAGCGGCTACATCCTGGCAACAGGGTATGTGCCCGTGGATTATCCCGGTCTGGCGGAGGATTTTGAACGAGTCCGAGATTCGCTGACCTTTCGAGACTGATACTGCCAGACAGTTAAGTGACCAACGCTCCCTCCACCTGCGTCGCCGCCTCCTGCCACGAAAGCGCAGCTCCCGCCTGCAGGGCCGCGTCCCGTTGCGCGCGCGTCACCTGTTCGCCGGCCTCTGCCATCAGCGTTTCGGCCCGCGCCATCGTTTCCCCGCTCGACGCCGGCTCTTGTTGTACGGTCGCCAGCAGCGTGAGCGCGCGCGCCGCCTGGCCCTCGTCCAGCAACATGGCGGCGACGCCGGCCAGGATGTCCATGGCCAGTGAGGCCAGGGAGAGGGACAACGCCAGCGACAGCGCCCGCCGGAAATAGGACGCCGCCTCCGCCCTGTCGCCGGCCGAACGCGCCACCTCGCCCAGATTGGTCAGCGTAATGGCCATCCCCCGTTGGTCGTCTAGCGCCTCGCGAAGTTCCAGGCTCTCCAACTGCAGCTGCCTGGCCTTCTCGTAAGCCCCCTCCTTCCAGGCCACGTAGCCGGCGTTGGTTCGCGCCGCGGCCATGCCCGCCTGATGGTCCATCTCCCTGAACGTTTCATACACCCTCTGGTAGAGCTGACCGGCCCGCCCATAATCTGCCGTTGCCTGAGCGATACTGCCCAGGTTATTCAGAGCAACTGCCAGGTTAAAAGCATCGTCGCCGGCGCGCCGAATCGCCGCGTTTTCCTCCTGCAATTCCCGCGCTCGCTCATACTGCCCCTGTTTCAGCGCCACCACGCCCAACAGATTCAGACAGTAGGCGATGTTGGTCTGGTCCTGCAAAGCGCGAAAGATGGCCAAGCCGCGCCCCGCATATTCCCCCGCCCGCTCATGCTGTCCCTGAGTCGAAGCCGCCACGCCCAGGTAGGCAAACGCCAGCCCACGGTCCGCCGTGTCCTCCGGCAACAGCGTCAGGCTTTCGTGCAACAGGTCGCGCGCCTGCTCATAGCGAGACAGATAGATGGCAAACCGCCCCTGTCGCATCAACAGAGAGCCGCGAACCGTCTGCGCCTGCGGCTCTGTGGCCCGCCGCAGGCCGGAGGCCGCGCGGCGCATCAACGCTTCCCCGGCCTCAAACCAGCTTTGCCGCTCGTGGAAAGCAAACAGCGCCCGCATGCCCCGCTCCAGCGCGCGCCAATCGCCCATCGCTGCCGCCATCTGCCACGCCGCGCGCACATTGTCCAGCTCCTGCCGCAGCCGGGACCGCGCTTGCTGCTGCTCCTCGCCCACCAGATCCGCTTCCCACTGCGCCAGGAGTCCGCTGTAGTAAGTCACAAACGCTGCTTCGACGGCCGGCTGCTCCCCGGACGCCTGCAGCTTCTCTTCAGTATACTCCCGGAGCACAGGATGCAGCCGGTAGCGGTCCTCTCCCAGCCGCTCCAGCAATGATTTGTCGACCAGCGCCGCCGCCTCGGCGAGCGCGTCGCCCGCGACCGCGTGGCACGCCTCGCCGTCAAAGGCGCCCCGGAACACGGCCAACTGTTGCAAAACCGTCTGCTCGCGCCTGTTCAACATCTCCCACGAATGCTCGAAGACGGCGCGCAGCGTGCGGTGGCGCTGCGGCACGTTGTGCGTCCGCCCGTGGGCGAAATCCAGGTCCTGCGCCATGCGCTGTGCAATCGCCTGGCAGTCGAGCCACCGGATCCAGCCCGCCGCCAGCTCAATGCCCAACGGCAAGCCCTGCAACAGGCCACAGACCTCGTCGATGGCCCGGCGATCCGCTGCAGATGGCTCAAAGCACGGCTGGAGGCGGCGCGCGCTTTGTATGAACAAACTCGCCGCGCTGCCGTCGCCGTCTCCACCGTCCCCATCAGCATAGTCGAGCCCCTGCAGGACGGACACCTCCTCTTCCGGCAGCTGCAGGCGATGGCGCGAGGTGATCAGCAGCGTCACCTGCGGCGCCTCCTCCAGGATCGCTGCCAGTAAGGCCAGGCCGTCATCCTCAGAGGACAAATGCTCGAAGTTGTCCAGCACCAGCAACATCTCTCGCTGCGACAGGTGTGACAACAACTGCTGTCTCAGATCGTCGTTGCGCCTGATCGAAAGCCCCAGGGCCTCCACCAGCGCCGTCGCCAGAAACGCGGCAGAATTCAACGCCTCCAGTTCCACAAAATAGATCCCCTCCAGAAAACGGCCTGGCAGTTGCGCCGCAAAGCGATGCGCGATCTCCAGCGCCAGGCGCGTCTTGCCCACGCCGCCCGGGCCCAGAATGGTCAGCAGGCGACCGCCGGAGCTCGTCAGCCGCCGGGTCAGATCCGGCAACTCCGCGTCACGCCCCACAAATGGCGTCGCCTGGGTTGGCAAATTGTGTGGCGGGGGGATGCTCGTCGCGCTCAACCGCTCGTAGAGCGCCGTCGTCGCCGGCGCCGGCGACGCGCCCAACTCCTCCGCCAGTAACTGGCGGCAACTATGATACTGTTGCAGCGCGGCATTGCGCTGCCCGTCCCGGGCCAGCAGCAACATCATCTGGCGCTGCCCGGACTCATCCAGCGGATCCAGGGACAGCAGCCGCCGCGCGTAGCCGCGGCCCTTCCGATAATCGCCCCGCTCCAGACAATCCTGCACCAACCGGCGCAGCCCCATTCTCGCCAGGTGTCGCAGCCGTTCCCGCTTCAACACCGTCCACTCCTCGAACCCGCGCGATTCATTCAGGTAGAACCCTTCCAGAAAGTCGCCACGGTACAGTTCCAGGACGGTTTGCAGCAAGTGACGCTCCTCGTCATTGAGCAGGTCACCGGGCGAAAGAGGGCCATCCATCGCCGACAGTTGCTCCTCAAGAACCAACGCATCCAGCAAGTAATCTGAACTGTGGTCGAAGGCCACGGAGTGGCGGTCGATGATCAGGTGATCCGGTAGACGTTTGCGCAGCATGGATAGCACGGCGCGCAGATTGGCCAGCGCCTGTCCCGGCTCCCGTTCGTCCCAAAAGAATTCGGCCAGAAGTTGGCGCGAAAGCGGTTGCCGGTGAAAGGCCGCGTAAATCAGCAGCGCCTCGGCCGTGCGCGACCCGAAGCCGTGGACCGGCTCACCATCCTGCCTGATAGTTAGAGTCCCTAAAGCATCGATCTGTAATTGTCGGGTCATAGAGTCCCTGTGTTTGCCTGGATTGAAACAGGTAGCGAAAAAGGGCCACCGTTCAATCGGCCGCCCTTCATCCCTTCCAACGCTACCTATTATAAACGAGACGACAGACTTTACTACGGCGCGGTCTGCCATGATCGTTCTGTGATCGATTGACTTCTACAATGCGCACAATCGTGCGAGCCACACGCTCGACCATCATCACTTCATCTAAGGAGACATACAGTATGACCCGCAAGATACTCCCTTTCCTCTGCGCAACGGCCATCATTCTATTGGCCGGCGTCTTCAGCTTCATCACCCTCACGCGCAGCGCGTCCGCCGACACCCTGGCGGCTCTGGGCAACGGCTTCACCTACCAGGGCGAACTGGTGGACGACGGTCAGCCCGTCGACGATGTCTGCGACTTCCAGTTTAGCTTGTGGGACGACGACGCCGGCAGCCAGATCGGAACCACACAGACCAGCGAGGGCGTGACCGTCGCCGGCGGTCGCTTCAACGTCCGGGTCAACGACGGCAACCAGTTCGGCAACGAGGCCTTCGACGGCGACGCCCGCTGGCTGCAAATCGACGTGCGTTGCCCCACCGGCAGCGGCGGCTACACAACGCTCGATCCGCGCCAACCGCTGACCGCCAGCCCCTACGCTCTATTCGCCACAAACGCTGCGTCCGTCCCCTGGAGCGGCATCACGGGCATCCCGGCCGACATCGCCGACGGCGACGACGACACCACTTATACCGCAGGCGACGGCCTGGTGTTAAACGGCGTTGAGTTCGAGCTCGCCGCCGGCTATCAGCTCCCCCAGAGCTGCGACGACGGACAGGCCGCAATCTGGAGCGGCTCCGCCTGGCTCTGTACGGATACTGCTTACGCCAACGTCATCGTCGTCGCCAAATCGGGCGGCGACTACGACAGCATCCAGGATGCCCTGGACAGCATCGACGACGCCGCAGACGACAACCGCTACCTCATTCTCGTCGCGCCCGGCGTCTACGACGAGCGCGTGACCATGAAGCCTTACGTAGAGATAGAAGGCGCAGGCCGGGAACTGGTTACGATTACCTCCCCCGGCGCCAGTAATAACAACGTGGCAACCGTCACCGGGGCCGATGATGCCGAATTGCGCAATCTCACCGTCGGGAACAGCGGTGGGGACACCTATGCCATTGGCATCTATAACAACGGCGTCGCCCCCCGCCTGACGGGTCTCGCCATCGTGTCCGAAGGCGGCAATAACACGTACGGCATCCATAATACGAGTGGAGGTGCGTCCTGGATCACAGACGCTCGATTAACCGCCACGAGCACGAGGAATGCGAGAGCGATTTACCATTCGAGCACTGCTTCGCTCACGGTTAAAGACACCGAGGCCACGGTCAGCGGCTGCGGCAATGGCGTCTGCTATGGCATTGCCGTCATCGCGAACACCACCGCCCTCCTGGAGAATGTCACCGCCAACAGCATAGGCGATGACTCCTCATCCCCCAACGCCGTTTTCGGCAGCGGGGGCGCAACCCTTACTTTACAGAACGTAACCGCCTATGCAACGGGCGGCACCAGCAACAGTTCCGCTCTGGGGCTTGCAAACGGCGCCGGAGCCACCGTTCGCGACAGCGTTCTGACTGCGGACGACGCCGGAGGCGGAACCGCGCGCGCCGTTTCTCTCAACAATACCGGCAGCGGAAGAACTGTCTCCATCCACCACTCTGAACTGTACGCGCCATCGCTGACCGTGTGGACCAATCACAGCAGTCACACCATCAATGTCGCCAATACGCTCCTCCATGGCGGCCCGACTCTCATTACCGGCGGCTCGACGATCACCTGCGCCGGCGTGTACGACGAAAACTTCACCTTCTTTGCCGACACATGTCCATGATTCACTCTACAGACAGGCATAAGGAGGCGCAACCATGAACAGCAGACACAGGAAACGGAACATCCTCCCCATAACAATCATCCTTCTGGCAGCGTTGCTGCTTGGCGGAGGAAGCCTGACTCGGGCCGGCGCTGGTTACAGCCTCGCCTGGTGGACCGTAGACGGCGGCGGCGGCTCGTCATCCGCAGGCCAGCTCAGCCTCAGCGGCACAGTTGGCCAGCCCGACGCCGGCATGCTCAGCGGCGGCGCGTACGAACTGAGGGGGGGATTCTGGACGGCGCTCACGTCCCTGCCGGAAGAAGGCGACCCGCCGGAGGACACATACACCATTGCCCTGCCGCTGATAGTCGGCGGCGACTAAGAGAACGCAACTGAATGCGGGCGGAGTGCGCTGTCGCCGGCAGCCTCTCCGCCCGCCCCCCTCAAAACAGGTAGCGCCCCCGCCACCCCACACAGCGGCTAAGCAACACCCCAGCCGTCTCCTCTGGGCGCACGTAGACCCACTGCATACAGCGCATACAGACCGCGCCCCACTCCTCTCCATCCACCGATAGGCAGGTGAATTCTGCCAGATTGTGACCCAGATTCTCCGCCCGCTCCCGCGCCCGTTCCATTACCGGCGTCAGCTCATCGCGCCAGCGCGCCTCCAGCGCCTGCTGCATATCCTCGGTACCCACCAGTACTTCCAGCGTAAATTGCGCGATCTCCTGCCGCGACATCTCTTTGGGAAACGACTCCGCCTCCTGCACGATCTCCGCCAGCGCGCGAGCCACCGTCTTCGCCGTCAGGTCGTCCAGGTGATCCGGCCCATCCTGTAGGTGGCCGATCAGGCTGATGATCGCTATCTGCAACTGCCACAGCTCCGCAGCCGGCTCTTTTTTCATGCCCTTTTCTCCTCATCCTGGAAGAAGACATCCGATTTTTCTCTAAATAGTCCCACCATTTACGTGAAATGCGCAAAAAATCGGATGTCTCACGACTCTATCACTGCAGGCGTGACACCGTCGTGACACCATCGTGATAAGGCGGTGACACTCGTATGATAAAAACAAGTAGTTAAAGTGCAAGGATAGTGAGTGGACGAACAGCTATTTCTGGTCCGTCTCTGGTGTGAAAATCGCGAGATCGAACAAGCAACGCCAGAGTATCGAGGCCTCATCGAGCACGTGGCCAGCGGAGACAGGCGCTACCTCAACGAACTGCGCACCATTCCGCTATTCATTGCCGCTTATCTGCAAGAGATGGGCGTCGAGCTTGACGCTTACTGGCAGGCACGGCTGTGGATGGAACAGGAAAAGCAAGAGGCAGACAAATAACGAGAAGCGCCCCGCATGGACGACATTCACGACGACGGATTTGAAATCAGCACCGAATCATTCATGGTCAAAATCAGCGTAGAGCAGCAGGCAGCGGAATCGGGCGCGCCGAAGTGGCACGGTATTATTGTTCATGTTGCCAGTGGCGCCGTCTTTCATTTCGATAATTTGCACCAGATCGAGCGCGTGGTCATTCCCTACCTGCAGGCTCATGGCATTCCATTCGACCCCACAGAACGGTAAATGGGTTGATAACGACGAGGAGTAGCAATGACGCCAGAGGCGCACGATAAAGGGAACGCGCCATGATCAGGGATCTCGATCGTACCATCAAAAAGCTTTTGACGGACGAGCTTCCCATCAATAACGGGGAAATCGACGTACAATTTGACCAACCTACTCGCGAGTGGAGCGCGCGCCTCACCCGCCCCACGGTCAACTTTTTCCTGTACGATGTACGAGAAAACAACGTATTGCGGCAACATCACTGGGAGGCGGCCGCGCCACCCCCAACGCGCGCCGCACCCGGGCAGGTCGCACACAAGCGCACCCCCTTTCGCATCGACTGTTTCTACATGATGACCGCCTGGGCCGCCGAGCCCCAGGACGAACACCGGCTGCTGAGCCGCAGCATGCTGGCCCTCCTGCGCCACCCCGTCTTGCCCCAGGACAGGCTGGTGGGCGACATGCGCAACCAACCTTTCAAGATACAGGCGCGTCTGGCCAACCACGACCGCCTGACCAATCCCGCGGAGGTGTGGAGTTCGCTGGACAACGAACTCAAGCCCTCCATCTCTTACGTCATCACCGTGGCCCTGGATCCCTGGGCGCCCATCAGCGGCCCGGCCGTGCGCACCCTCACCCTACACACGGGCCAGAGCGAAGCCCCGGCCAACAACGGGACGCTCATCGAGACGCCCGCTGCTTCGCACACCATCATCGGCGGCGCCGTCACTCACGATGGAGAGCCTGTGGCCGATGCCCGGGTGGCCATCAAAGGCACCGGCTGGATCAGCGCCACAGACAACGAGGGCCGCTTCACCTTCGCCGGCATAGTCCCCGGCGATTACACCCTCGTCGTGTGGCCGCCCACAAACGGCGCGCCCGGCGAACCGCTCGAACGGCCCATCAACGTACCAAATGGCGAGTACGATGTTTCATTATAGTGAACGTACTTTTAGTAAAAGGAAAGGTGCCATGAGCGTAGCCTCAGACCGTGACAAAAAGAACCGGGATCCACCCTAGGCCCTCCGCTCTCTGCCCAGGCTGCCCTCCTGGACGACATGATCGCCCAGGGCCGCTCCTTCGTGAGAAGCGCGGCGAAACTGTTCATTTGCAAGCTATGCCAACAAGGAGAAAACAATGCCTGTAGCTTATGCAACCCCAGGTGTCTATGTAGAAGAAGTTGATAAAGGTAGTAAGCCCATTGAGGCCGCCGGCGCATCGATGGCCGCTTTCGTGGGCATTACGGCCGAGGCCAGCCTCAAGTCAATCGACCCCGATACGGGTGAGCGCGTGCCGGTGGAATCGGTGCTGAACAAGCCCACCCTCGTCACCAACTGGACCCAGTTCCAGACCATCTTCGGCGGGTTCACCCCCGATGCCTACCTGCCCGACGCCGTCTACGGCTACTTCAGCAATGGCGGCGGCCCCTGCTACATCACCAGCATCATGGCCCTCAGCCAGCTGGGCGACGACCACATCTCCGTGGCTTCCGTCGACATCCCCGTAGCCAGCGGGCGCGGCAAGAGCTTTACCATCACGGCCAAGCTGCCCGGCATCAGCGGCAACGGCATCCCGGTCTCTATCTCCATGGACGAGGCCAACGAGGATGACGGCTCGAAGTCGAGCAAGGGCGACGACGACAAGAAGAAGAAAGACGACAGCGAACCCACCTTCACCCTCACCGTGGGCAACGAGGTCAAGAGCGGGCTCACCATGAGCAAGGGTGACAACTACGTGGGCGACGTGGAGTTCGAAAGCGCCGTCGTTTCCTATGCCGGCAAAGCCACCCCCGCCGAGGGCGCCTACGAGCTGAGCGGCGGCGGCTCCCGCACCCCTTCCGCCAAGGACTTCATCGGCGATGTCGCCGAGCGCACCGGCCTCAGCGGCCTGGAAGCGCTGGACGACGTGCGTCTCGTCCTCTGCCCCGACCTGATGACGGGCTACGACGGCTCCGAGGAGTTCAAGGACAAGATCAAGATGGTGCAGACGGCCATGATCGCCGACTGCGAGCGGCTCAAGTACCGCTTCGCCATCCTGGACACCCCGCCGGGCCTCAATGCCCAGCAGGCCAAGGAGTGGCGCGAGTACGTCAATTTCGACACCTCCTATGCCGCCCTCTACTATCCCTGGATCGAGGTCGCCGACCTCAGCGACAGCCCGCAGCAGAAGAAACTGATGCCGCCCAGCGGCCACGTCGTGGGCATCTACAACCGCGTCGATTCCGAGGTTGGTTTCCATAAAGCGCCGGCCAACGAAGTGGTCAGCGGCGCCCTCTCCCTGGAAATTAACCTCACCAAGGGCGAGCAGGGCGTGCTGAACCCCATCGGCGTCAACTGCATCCGCTCCTTCCCCGGTCGCGGCATCCGCGTCTGGGGCGCCCGCACCCTCAGCAGCGACGGCTCCTGGCGCTACATCAATGTGCGCCGTCTGTTCATCGTCGTCGGCGCTTCCCTGGAATCGGGTATGCAGTGGGTGGTCTTCGAACCGAACGACCGCATGCTGTGGGCCAAGGTGCGTCGCGACGCGAACTCCTTCCTCAGCACCATCTGGCTTAGCGGCGCGCTCTTTGGCGCCACCCGCGAGGAGGCATTCTACGTCAAATGCGACGAAGAGCTGAACCCGCCGGAAATACGCGACCTCGGCCAGCTGATCATCGAGATCGGCATGGCCCCCGTGAAACCGGCCGAGTTCGTCATCTTCCGCCTCAGCCAGTGGGCCGGTCCCAACGCCGAAGGATAGACGACAGAGGCTTGAGCGTTGGTAGTAACGGCTCTAGCCGTTAAACCGCTAAAGTGGTGACTACGAACCAACAGCAAGAGCCAACTTAAATCGAGCACCCGTTGCCGGTCCGACCCGCAGCGAGATTACAAAGGAGCAGAAAATGGCTATTTCAGTCGATACCCAACGTGAAGACCCTCTTGTTGGTTTTCATTTTCAAGTAGAAGTGCAGGGACACGTCACCGGCTACTTCACAGAAGTTTCCGGTCTGGGCTCGGAACACGAAACCATCGAGCACAAAGTGGTCAACGACAAAGGCGTCGAGGTCGTGATGAAGATCCCCGGCCGTCTTAAGTGGGAAAACATCACGCTCAAGCGCGGCATCACCAGCGACATGCAGATCTGGACCTGGCGCAAGATGGTCGAAGACGGCAAAGTGACTGAAGCCCGCTCCGACGGTTCGGTCACCATGTTCGACCAGGAGCTGAATCCCGTTGCCCGCTGGGAGTTCAAGAGCGGCTGGCCCGTCAAGGTCAGCGGCCCTTCAGTGAAATCCGACAGCAACGAGATCGGCGTCGAGGAACTGACGCTGGCGCACGAGTACATCGAGCGCGTCGACGTCTAATTCGACAGGCCGGTTCGTGAAACAGGGATGCGGGCGTTCGGGCGCCCGCATCCCCCACTTCTCGACTAATGCAAACAGAGTACGAATTCACACTTCCACGAGGTTACATAGATGACGCCGGCGGCGTGCATCGCAATGGACGCATGCGCCTGGCCACGGCCATCGACGAGATCGAGGCTGTGGAACACCCGCGCGTACAGGAGAAGGAATCGTATCTCCCCATCCTGTTGCTCAGCCGCGTCGTAACGCAACTGGGCACAGTGGCTACCATCACGCCCGCGGTCATCGCCCGCCTGTTCGCCGCCGATCTGGCCTATCTCGAAGACCTCTACCTGCGGCTCAACAGCCCGCAACCCGTGCGCGTGGGTGCCACCTGTCCACATTGCAACAGTCAATTTGAAATGCAGGTAGCGCCGTTAGACGGCTAAGGCTAAGAAGGGAGAACATCACATGGATCAGTCCCGGCTTAGCAATCGCAGCAATCAGACGGTGCACAAAGAAGGCCAGAATGCGCCGATAAGCGCCGAACTGGTGCGCCGCGTCAGCGACAGGGTTTACGAGCTCTGGCGCGACGACCTGCGCCTGGAACGTGAGCGCCGGCGAATTAGCCGCAAACGCTGGCAGAGACGCTGAGGAGAACGGGAATGATTAGCACCTTGCGTACACAAACCAACCCCGCCTTCCGCTTCGTTGTCGACATAGCCGGGGTGCCGCAGGCAGTCTTTACTGAGTGCACTTTGCCTGTCATCGAGTGGGAGCTGGAACCGGTGCGCGAAGGTGGATTGAACACCTTTGTACACCAGTTGCCGGGCCGCCAGAAAGCCGCGACCATTACGCTCAAAAACGGCGTGGCCACCAGCGCCCTCCTCAACTGGTACATCGACACGATGAACGAAACGTTCAACCGGCGCACCGTGTCCATCAAACTGCTCAATGCCAGCGACAAGATACAGAAACCGATTATGACCTGGGATATCGAAAACGCCCTGCCCGTCAAGTGGTCCGGGCCGCAACTGAGCACCGCCAGCGACAGCATCGCTATCCAGACCCTGGAGCTGGCCTGCGGTCGCGTCTCGCTGACGCGCCACTCCGGGCAGCAAACTGGAGCATCAGGGTAAAGATATGGCTTTCGGCAGACGTTTCCGACGGCGAAACCCCCTGTTGCGCCGCGTGCGGCGCCACGCCAACACAACCACCCTTTTCCGTATGCGAGGGGCCGAACCGCCGCAGCAATTTAGTGCGGCGCAAAGCGCGCCGCCGGCCGCCACGGCCCAGCCTGTGGTTCCGCCAGCGACGCCCGCGGGCCCCTCTCTCGACGAAGTGATCGCTCGCGCCGAGGCAGCGCCCTCGCCTCGCACGCCACCACCGCGGTCCGCCGCCCCCCCGGCCCAGGCGGGCACTCCGCCACCGACGGACGCACCGCCGCCGGCGCCACGCCAGGCGAGCGCTCCCCCAGAGGAGGAAGGCAGTCTACCGTGGCGGCGACTGGAACGCATCGCACAACTACATCGAGAGCGACGGCAGGGCGCTGCCGCCTCACCACCGGCCTCCGAGACGGCACAGCGCGCACCGGAGTCATCCGAACTGCCGCGGCAACCGCAGCAAACCCCGTCGCAAGAACCGCCCGCTCAGCCCGGCGAGCAGCCCGCAGCCGCACCGCCCACTCCACCCACTGGCGCCGGCAGCCGGCAGCAGCCGGTTCCTCTTGATCAGGCCTGGCCGGTACAACGCGCGCCGGAGGAGCCCAAGGCGCCCACAACGCCGAGGCCGCAACAAGAGCGCAGCGCCGAAACCCAATCGTCGCCGCCGGCCCAACGCGTCGCGGCCGATTCAGAGCCAACCACTCCCTCTCCGCAGCAACCACCTGCTGCGGCGCAAGAGGATGACAGCGACGATGGAGAAGGGCAGATTCGAGAGCGTCTGAATCGTGTTGCGGCGGCGCGGCCCAGCGATTCCTCCGTAGAACTACATCTACCACGCCGCCCGCGTCCCACACCGCCCACCGGCGCTGGCGAAAGCCAACAACCGGTACAACGCCAGGAGGAACCCGCGACGCCCCAACAACAAGAAACCGCATCGCCAGGAGAGCAAAGCCCGACGGCGGAGACTCCCCGCGAAGTCCCCACCGAGATCGGCCCATTGCCGGCCGACATGTGGGAACTCCTGGGCAAGGAACCGCCGGCAGACGCACAGAGCGTGCAACGAGCCCAGAAAGCGCAAGGCACACAAAGCGCCAGTGGGCAAAGCGCTGAAAGTGCGCAGAGTGCCCCCCAACCTGCAATGCAACCGGCCGTCGAGGACGACGCGCCGGGGAGCGAATCGGCCGCGCTGATGCGGCGGGCGGATGCCGCGGCCGAAACAACGACGCCTTCAGCGGAGGCGCCGGACACGGCTGCTTCCGCGCAGGCGCCACATAGCCCGCCAGAGAAAGAATCACCCGGCGACAAACCCGGCAGCGAGGGCCAGGCTCCGCTGCAACGCCAGGCGGATGATGAACCGGCCGCGCCGGTCCAACAGCAGGCCGGCGACGAACTCACCGACGACGAGGATGGCGGCGATCCTGTCCCGCCGCCCGAAGAACCGGCACAGACGACCCCACCGGCGGGCGAGGCCGGTGATGACGCCATTGCCCGCGCCATCGCCGCCGCCGAAGCGCCGCCGGAGCAAACGCCAGAACGTCCTGCGCCGCGAGAACAAAGAACAGCGTCGCAGCCGGACGGAGGCGCAGACACAGCGGACGCCGGTGACGCGCCGGCGACGCCGGTACAACGGGCGCCCGAACAACCGGCCCCGCCGGCGACAGAGGCGCAGAAGACAGAGGCGCCGGCACAACCCAAAGACACACCTGCACCACCCGTACCGGGCCAGACAGAGCAGCGGGCGTCAGACGCAACGCCTACACAAACAAACCGGGTGCAACGCACCGGCGAGACGCCCGCCGGAAGCGACGATCCCCGGACGCCACAAGCCGCACCCGCCGAGAACGAAGCGCCCGCACAGACAGAAACACCCCCACCAACATCTGCCCCGGCCGAGGAAACGGCAGAGCCAGACGAGGGACCGGCTACGCCGCAGGAGACCACACAGGCACAGACGCCGGCGACACAAGACGCCATAGCGCGCGCCATCGATGCCGCAGAAGCGCCTCCCCCACAAACCGAGAGCGCGCCACCGGCGCCATCTCAACCACGGGACAGTGTCCCCGTCCAGCGGACGCCGCAGGCGACGCCTGATGCCCCACGGCAGCACGAACCGCCGGTAACAGAGGCACGGCAGACGACAGATGCGCCGCACGAGGACGCGGCGCGCGGCAGCGCCGTGCAACCACAGGCTCACAGCGAGGAGCAGACGGTCGTCGCTCGCCGCCTGCACCCGGACGACCCCGGCGCAGAGCGGGCGCCAACCGGCGACGCGCCCGCCGAGACGTCGCCGCCCCCCGCGGGCCCGCGAGCGCCGCGGGAGCCTGCCGTGCCAACCGCAGTAGCAGGCGACGCGCAGCGGGCCATCGCCCGCGCCGAAGCGCCGGCGGCGGAAAGCGGGCAGACGACACACGTCGCACCTGCTCCTGTCACCGGCAAGCACAGTACGCCCAGCCTGACCCCTCCTGCCACCGAACCGGTTCAGGCGCGCCTCGCGCCGCCACCAACTACACAGCCACAGACTGAACCGGCGACGGCGCAACGCGCGCCGGCTACTTCACGGGGGGAGACGATATCACAGCGCGAAGCGCCAACGCAGCGCGCCGCCCCCTCGCCAGGAGCCCCCTCATCAGCGGCGGGTTCAAGGCCGTCGCCGAGCGTATCTCGACCGCGGAGCGAGCCGCCGCAGGGCTCAACGGTGCAACGCAGCCCGAGCCCGTCGCCAACGCGGACAGCGGGGCCAGATCTGGCAGGCCACGAGCTCCAGTGGCAGACGACGTGGCCCGGGCCGACAGGCGGCGACTCACCGGCGTCGCTGCACCCGGCTCCGGCCGTGGCAGAAGCGCCGGCGATCCAACGGACCCCCGCTCCTGCCGAAACGGCGCCGCGGCGGCAACTGGCGCCTGGCGACGGCGACCCGCAGCGCATTTTGCAGCCGGCGCGGCAAGAGATAGCGACGATGCAGCCCGCGCCAGAGCATTTTGGCGACAGCGCGCCGTCGAGAACGATCCGGCGTGTCTCCCGGCAGGAGCAGATCAGCCGGGCCATCGCCGCCGCCGAAGCGCCGCCCCCTGCCGAGCAGGTATCCGCAGCGCCAGGCGCAGATAGCGCTGAGGCGCAAGGCGGGCCGGCGACGGTACAACGAGCGAGGACAGACGGTTCTGAGTCAAATCAGGGCGCAAAGTTTGAAATAGGAAGTCACAGGAGTAGCCCCTCGCCCGCCGCAGAGTCCATAGACAGAAAGGCCGAGGAAGAAGAAACGCCCGCGCCGGAAATCGACGTCGATGAGCTGGCCCGCCGCGTCTACAGCGATCTACGCCGGCGGCTGGCCATCGAGTGGGAACGCGAACGAGGACGACGGTAGGAGTATAAGACATGACCGACGGAACAGCAGCGAACAAAACGCGTAGTGGTTTAACCGCCGCCGTCATCTATGACATCGAGAAACCGGCGACGACCAAAGTTCACTGCATGTTCAACCCCTACGAATATACAGTCAAGAAGACCAACCGCTTTGAATCGGTGATGGGCGTCTCCGGCAAAGCGCCGACGATGAAGTTCGTAGGCTCAGACGTCCAGACGCTGGGTATCGACCTTATCTTCGATACCTACGAAACCGGCGAGAATCTGCTGGAAACCACCGACAAATTGTGGTCCTTCATGGCCCCCAAAGGGGAGAACACGCCTGATCCGCCCGAAGTCGCCTTCAAGTGGGGCAGCCTCTACTTTGTGGCCGTTATTAAGGAGATGTCGCACCATTTCACCCTCTTCGACAAAGAAGGTATCCCTGTTCGCGCTAAGGTACACATCGAGTTCCAGCAAAGCCGCGATCCATCGGACTATCCGCGACAGAACCCCACGTCAGGCGGTGGGCCGCTGCAGCGCGTGCGCACGGTGCGCGCCGGCGACCGCCTGGATCTCATTGCCGATGAAGAGTACGGCGACACCAAAAAGTGGCGTCTGATCGCCGATTACAACGACATCGACGACCCTATAACGCTGCGCACAGGGCACCAGATTGTCATTCCCGAAGAAGTGTAGAACTGGCATTCCGCGAGGCATAGCAGGAGCTTATGATAAACGATCGACCGCTAACCAACGATATCTTCATTAAGATAGACGGTTCGCCGCTGTCCAACGAGAAAATGGGCCTGCTCACAAGGGTTGTCGTCGATCAAAACACCCATCTCCCGGGCATGTTCTCGCTGCACTTCCTCGATCCAGAACTGGAGTTGCTGGACGATGCCAGCATTAACCTCACAAAAACCGTCGAAATCAGCGTCGCCGACGATAAGGAAACGAAGCACACCTTGATCAAGGGCGAGATCACGGCCCTGGAGCCGATTTTTGACCAGGACGCTTCCTGCCAGGTCGTCATCTCCGGCTACGACAAATCGCACCGGCTTTATCGCGAGACGAAAAGTTGCTCCTACCTCAACCAGAAAGACAGCGATCTGGCCAACCAGATTGCGGGCAACGCCGGGCTCAGCGCCGAGGTCGACAGCACCAGTACCGTCTACGAGCATATTTATCAGGATAACCAGAGCGATCTGGCCTTCCTGATGCAACGCGCCTGGCGCATCGGCTACGAATGCTTTGTGGCGGACGGCAAGCTCTATTTCCGCAAACCGCGCACCGACAGTAGTGGAGCCACCCTCAAACGTCAGATCGACCTGCTCTTCTTCCGCCCGCGTATGACATTGGCTGAACAGGTGGATGAGGTGATCGTCCGTGGCTGGGATCCTCAGAAGCAAGAAGCTATCGTGGGCCAGGCCTCCTCCGGCAAACTTTATCCCAGCACCGGCGAATCAAAAAACGGCGCCAGTTGGGCCAAAAGCTTCGGCGCGGGCAAAGTGGTGGTGGTCGACCATCCGGTGACCAACCAGGCCGAAGCAAACAACATTGCACAGGCGCGATTGGACGAGCTCAGCGGTGCATTTGTCGAGGCCGAAGGGATTGCCCTGAACCGCCCAGACGTCGTCGCCGGCAAGACGGTCAAACTGGAGGATCTGGGGGTGCGGTTCAGCGGCACCTACATGGTGACCAGCGCCACTCACGTCTATACCGAGCGCTACCTGAAAACCACCTTCACCGTGCGCGGCACCCGCACCGGCACATTGGCCGAGCAGGCGCAGCGCCAGGAGCCCGGTCGTCGCTGGCCCGGCGTTGTCACCGCGCTGGTTACCAACAATGACGACCCGGAGAAAGAAGGGCGCGTTAAGGTCAAGTTCCCCTGGATGACCGACGAACATGAAAGCGCCTGGGCCCGCGTCGCCAGCGCCGGCGCCGGACCAGAGGCGGGCTTCGACAACACTCCGGATGTCAACGACGAAGTTATCGTGGCCTTTGAACAGGGCGACATCAATTTCCCGGTCGTGCTCGGCGGTCTGTGGAGCAACAAGAAAAAGCCTCCTCCTGAAGGCACGGACACCGCTCAGGGCGAACGCTCCCTGGTGCGCACGTGGCGCTCGCGCAACGGACACGCCATCGTCCTTTACGACAACGCCGACAAGAAGGTCGAGATTGTCACCATCGACGGTCACAAGATAACGCTGGATGACGCCAACAAAAAAGTTGAGATCGCGAGCAGCGCCGGCCACACAGTCACCCTGGATGACCAGGGCAAAAAGGTGGAAATCAAGAGCAGCGCCGGCAACAGTGTCACCATGAACGACACCGGCTCTAAAGTCTCTGTGCAAAGCAAGGGCAACGTTGAAGTCAAAGCCACCGGCAACCTCTCGCTGGAGGCCGGTGGCATATTAGATGTGAAAGCCAATGGCCCGGTCAACATCAAGGGCGCCATGGTCAACCTGAATTAAGTAGGAGGTCACCAATGCCACAACAAGTAGTCATGGGCGCCATGTTACAGTGTAGTTTCGGCACCGCACCCAGCACGCTGACCGTGCTGCCCGAAAGTCGGGTTAACGCCAGCAAGCGCCCCGCCGCCACCATCATGGACAACAAGCCCATGGTAAACATTATGCCCTTTGCCATGTGCACCACCACCAGCAATCCGCAGGTCGCAGCAGCCACGTCGGCTGCATCGGGCGTTCTGACGCCGCAGCCTTGCGTGCCCGTGACGCCCGCGCCGTGGGCGCCCGGCTCGCCCACTGTAACCATCGGCAAGAAGCCGGCGCTCAACAACACCTGCAAGTTGATGTGTACGTGGGGTGGCGTGATTAACATCACAAACCCCGGACAGACCACCGTCAACACCAAGTAAGCCGGCGAAGGAACAGCGAAGAATGGCTCAGGATTACGACAAAATTATCGGCTCTGGGTGGGTCTTTCCACCTCGCGTGGGACCGCAGGGCGGGCTGGCCCTGACCACAGAGCGCAACGAAATAGAGCAGTCCATCCGCATCATCCTGATGACTGCGCCCGGCCAGCGCGTGATGCGGCCTGCTTTTGGTTGTCGCATACACGAGCTGGTTTTCGCGCCCAATAATGCCCAGACGGCGGCCGAAGCGTGCCGCTTAGTGGAAGAGGCGCTGGGCATGTGGGAGCCGCGTATCAACGTGACGGACGTCTCCGCCCGCGTGGACTCCCAACGGAACGGGCGACTGCTCATCGATATTCAGTACCAGATCAAGGCTACCAAGGACGAGCGCAGCCTCGTCTACCCTTTCTACCTGATTCCTGAGGAACAGGAAACGTCAAGCTTTTAACGGGAGAATTCTATGTCCCTGGCCGCACCAAAATTAGACGACCGTCATTTTCAGGACATCGTCGACGAAGCAAAGAAGCGCATCCCCTACTACATTAAAGAGTGGACGGATCACAACGTGAGCGATCCTGGCGTGACCATGATCGAGTTGTTCGCCTGGATGACAGACATGATCCTCTACCGGCTGAACCGCGTGCCCGATCGCCACTACGTCAAATTTATGGAGATGCTGGGTATCTCGCTCAAAGAAGCGGTGCCCGCGCGCGCCTTCGTCACCTTCTGGCTCTCCGCGCCCCAGGAGATGCCTGTCTCTATTCCAGCCGGCACCGAAGTGGCCAGCACCCAGACGGAAACGGAGCGTTCGATCATCTTCACCACCGACGAAGACTTCATCGTGGCCCCGCCGCGCCTCACGGCCGTGCTCTCGCACCGTTACGAAGATGATGACGAGGAGCGCGAGTACGTCTCGTTCGAAGCCCGTCGCGTGGAGCGTGGCCTGGAAAACGTGGCCGCCTTTTCTGACCGGCCCCAGGAAGGGGACGCCCTTTATTTCGGCTTTGCCAACGACATCAGCGATCATATTCTGGGCTTCGAGCTGGAGTGCGATCCATCCGGCGGCGCGGGCATCGACCCCTCACTACCACCCTATATCTGGGAGTCGTCCACCGGCTCGCTCGACGATCCCTGGCAGCCCTGCCAGCTTGACGATGGCGAGGACACCACACGGGGCCTTAACGTGTCCGGACGCGTCCGCTTGCACCTCCCCGAAATGGGCAAAGCCCGGGTAGACGCCCACAATTTATATTGGGTTCGCTTACGCCTGCGCTATGAAAACGAGTTCATCAACGGCATGCGCCCCTACCGCAACACACCGCGCCTCAACCAGGTCAACGTCTCCAGTTGGGGTGGCAGCACCCACGCCTCACACGCCCAGGTTATTAGACAGGAGCCGCTGGGGGAAAGCGACGGCTCGCCCGGACAGACCTTCAACCTACAGGTGACGCCTGTGCTGAGGCGCGAAGAGCACGAGCATCTGCTGGTCTACGAAAACGGGCAGGCAGTCCCCTGGACCGAAGTACCCGATTTCTCGCAATCCGGACCGGAAGACCGGCACTATACGCTGGACAGCAACAGCGGCGAGCTGCGGTTCGGCCCCGCCGTACGCCAACCCGACGGCGACATGCGCCGCTATGGGCGCATCCCCCCGCGCGGCGCGCGGCTGGTCTTCCGCTCCTACCGCTCCGGCGGCGGCCTGGAAGGCAACGTGCAGGCTGGCGTACTCAACACCCTGAAGACGGCCATTCCCGATATTTCA
>DATHSI010000259.1:0-4174 GCA_035464315.1 Candidatus Sulfomarinibacteraceae bacterium | reverse complement strand
GACGGTCGCCATGGCCGCGTTGACGCTCATACTAGCTATTATACTGCCGCGGACGAGGCTGGACACCTACGGCACGCTGATAGCGATTGTCATTCCGTCCGTGCTCGTTGCCTTACTGGGGTGGGACAGCGTGCAAATCGTCCGCGATGTGGGTGAGATTCCGCGCGGTCTGCCGGCGCTGTTCCTGCCTTCCCTTTCAGACTTCTCGCCCAGCGTGATTACCGGCGCCCTGGCTGTGGCCCTGATTGTCCTGGTGCAGGGGGCGGGCGTCAGCCAGAGCGTTCCCAACCCCGACGGCTCTCGCACCAGCGCCTCCCGCGACTTCATCGGACAGGGCGCGGCCAACGTGGCCTCCGGCTTCTTCCGTGGCCTGCCGGTCGGCGGCTCTCTGGGTACGACGGCGATAAATGTGCTTTCTGGGGCCCAATCCCGATGGTCGACGATTTTTGCTGGGTTATGGATGGCCTTGATTGTGCTCGTCTTCCCCGGATTGGTCTCCTACGTTGTGATGCCGGCGCTGGGCGCGCTGCTGATCCTGGCCAGCATCGGTACGATTAAGCCAGTCGAGGTACAGTCGATATGGGATACGGGCTGGTCCTCTCGTCTGGCCAGCATTTCCACGTTTGTCGCCACGCTCTTCCTGCCCATTCAGGCTGCGGTGGGCATCGGCGTCGTGCTCTCGGCCATGCTCTACCTGAACGAGTCCTCGGCCGATATTTCCGTGGTGGAGCTGGTGAAACGGGACGATGGCCGCATCGAAGAGCGCAAGCGACCGAAAGAACTGCAATCGAACGATGTCACGGTGCTCGACGTGTACGGCCACCTTTACTATGCTGGTGCGCGCACGCTGGAACGGCTGCTGCCTGCGGTGGGCCGCGCGGAAAACGCGGTGGTCGTCCTGCGCTTACGAGGCCACAACAGCGTCGGGGCTACGTTGATAGAGGTCCTGTCAAACTACTCGAAAATGTTACAGGAGGCGAATGGTCGATTGTACCTCAGCGGAATGAGCGACGAAGCATACGACCAGATTGTGAAGAGTGGCAAGATGCGTCTGACTGGCCCCGTACGGGCTTACGAGGCAACATCAATCATCGGTGAATCGACACACGAGGCAGTTGAAGAGGCAGAAGCCTGGTTGGTGAGACAGGACGAAGCAGGTGGGTAGTCAGAGGAGAGCAGCGTGGAAGGAGATTCTTAAGTTATCTAAGTGTTCTCCGATCAACCAATCTCTAGTCACCCCTCCAGTTCCACGCCGGCGCTGTCAAGCAGGTTAAAGCCATCATATGTAGGATCGATGACGGTTGCCAGCCCGCGTCCGTAGGCGCCGATGGCTTCGCCGATGCCGCCGTAGAAGGTGGGGAAGGCGTAGATCATGCTGCGCAGCTCAGCCAGCGGGACGCGGGCGTGCACCGCGAGGCTGAGCAGACCCAGCATCTCGCCGCCGTGGGGGCCGACCACGGTGGCTCCCAGCAGGACGCCGCTGTTACGCTCGACGACCAATTTGATGATCCCGCCGCCGGAGACGTGCAGCCAGCCGCGGAACGTTGCCGGGAGCTGTTTCACGGTCACAGTCACATCGCGGCCTGCGCTGAGAGCCTGCGCCTCGGTCATGCCCACAGCGCCTACCTCAGGGTCGGTAAACGTCACGCGGGGCACGGCGTCGTAGCGCGCCGGTGGATGTTCCTGGCCCAGGATTTCGGCGGCGACGATGGCCGACTGATACAGAGCGACGTGAGTGAAGAGTGCTTTCCCGGTGACATCGCCCATGGCCCAGACGCCGTCCGCGGCGCGCATGCGCTCGTCGACGGGGATAAAACGCGCCGCGCCGTCCAGACCCGCAGCCTCCAGTCCCAGATTGCTCAGGTCTACGGTGCGCCCGGTGGCGACGAGCAGCCGTTCGCTGCTGACTTCCTCGCCACCTGCCAGCGTGACCACGGCAGCCCCATCGCGCGAGCTAACTTCTCGCGCTGTTGCCCCTGTGCGCACGGCGATTCCTTCCGCCCGGAAGGCCTCCTCCACGACAGTCGAGGCCTCTGGCTCCTCGCCAGGCAGGAGACGATCCGCGGCTTCAACCATCGTCACCCGGACTCCGAAGCGCGCCAGAACCTGGCCCAACTCGCAACCGACGGCGCCGCCGCCAAGCACGACTAACGATTCGGGCAGCGTTTCGGTTTCGATGACGTCGTGTGTGGTCCAGAATTCGACGCCGTACAGTCCCGGGATTGGTGGAATGGCCGGTTTCGACCCGGTGGCGATGACGATGCCGCGCCGCGCGGTGAACCGCTCGTCGCCAACAACTACCGTTCTCGGCCCCGCCAGCCGCCCGCGTCCGTGCACCAGCCGCCCGCCTCGCCCCTCAAAACGGGCAACGGCAACGGAGTCATCCCAGCCGCCGGTGGCCTCCGTCCGAACCCGCGCCGCGACCGGGGTCCAATCGGCGATGACCGTCGCCTTTCCCGCCAGGCCATTAACTCTGCGCGCTTCCTGAAGCGCGCTCGCTGCCCGGATCATCATCTTGGAGGGCAGGCAGGCCCAGTAGGCGCATTCGCCTCCCACCAGGGCGGCCTCGATGCCCACCACCTGTAACCCGGCGCCCAGGAGCCGCAACGAGAGGTCCTCGCCGCAGGTGCCCACGCCGAGCACGATCACATCGGCGTCGGTTTCCTGTGTGGGGACAGGCGCAGTTTCCGTCATGCTCAGGGTTGCACACATCTCGACCTCCTTCTATCAGGCGCGTGCAACCCGGCTGCTATCTGCCAGAGCTTCTTACGATGTCAGGTTGTCCGCATCCACCTACCATCGGTCCGAGGATGGACCGCTAAGAGGATATAGTTCCACAAAACCACCGACAACACAATCCCCAATCTCCGCTCTCCAGTCAACCAATCTCCGATCTCCAGCCTACCATCCCACCGCCGCCCCATCCTTGCGCGGCTCGCTGCCGGCGATGAGCACGCCGCTGTCGGGATCGCGCACGATGATTTGCCCGCCGCCGTAGGAACCGGCGGTTGTGACGTCGTGTCCGCGGGTCGCCAGCGCCTGCCGCATCTGCGGTCCGAAGGCGTCCTCCAGCGCCACACGCAGACCGTCGAGCCAGCGGAAGCGGGGCGCGTCCAGCGCGGCCTGCGGATCCATGCCGTAGTCCACGAGGTTGACCCCCACTTGCAAGTGGCCCTGCGGCTGCATGAAGCCGCCCATGACGCCGAAGGTGGCCCAGGGCGCACCGTCGCGGGTGATGAAGCCGGGGATGATGGTGTGATAGGGGCGCTTGCCCGGCGCGACCTGGTTGGGATGGCCCGCTTCCAGGGTGAAGTTCGCGCCGCGGTTCTGCAGCTGCACGCCGGTGTCGCCCGCCGTCAGCCCGCTGCCAAAGCCCATGTACAGGCTCTGGATCCAGCTGACCATATTGCCCGCTTCGTCCGCCGTGGCCAGGTAGACGGTGTCGCCACGCTGGGCCGGTCGACCCGGCTGCGGTGTCTGCGCCCGCTCGCGGTCCACCAGCGCGCGCCGTTGCGCCGTGTAACTGTCGCTGAGCAGGTCCGCCAGCGGCACGTCCGCGTGGCGCGGGTCGGCGATGTAGGCCTGGGCGTCGGCGAAGCCTAGCTTCATGGCCTCCACCAGCAGGTGCACGCGCTGGGGATCGTCGTAGGCCAGCGCGGGCAGATCGAAGCCGCGGGCCACGTTCAGCGCCAGCAGCGCCGTCAGCCCCTGCCCGTTGGGCGGGATTTCGTGGAAGGTGAACCCGCGGCGGTACTCGCTGCTGATCGGCTCTACCCATTCCGGTTGGTACTGGGCCAGATCGTCCATGCTGAGCACCCCACCGCCCTCCTGCACCGTGCCCGCGATCTGTTGCGCAATGGGGCCTTTGTAGAAGGCGTCCGCCCCCTGATCCGCAATCTGCTGCAGGGTGCGGGCGAAGTCGGGGTTGCGGAATATCTGGCCCGGCCGCGGCGCCCGCCCGCCGGGCAGCCACACGCGGCGCGAGACTGGGTGGCGGCTCATCAGCTTTTCGGACGCCCGCCAGTGGCCGGCGATGATCTCGCTGACGGGAAACCCATCACGGGCGTAATCGATGGCCGGGCGCAGCACGGCGGCCAGATCCAGGCTGCCGAAGCGCTGCATCGCTGCTTCCCAACCGCGCACGCTGCCGGGCGTCGTCACCGGAATCGCGCCG
>DATHSI010000258.1:0-5074 GCA_035464315.1 Candidatus Sulfomarinibacteraceae bacterium | reverse complement strand
GGAACACAGCCGCCACAATACCCGTCGCCACCGCCAACGCATAGAACACCTCTTCAATCACTATCCTCTCTCCCATCCCGGCCGATTTCTCGCCGTTCCTCCTCCACCCACCGCCAGGCAAGCACCACGCCCGTAACCAATCCTACGATCAACAAAATCGGCGTCCAGGACACCGGGCTCGTCTCCCACACGCTATCCAGCCACACACCCAGCAACGTGCCCAGCAGCGTGGGAATGGCCACCGACCAGCCCACCATGCCCATCGTCCCCAGGCCACGCCACAGCGGATTTTGCGCCCGCTCCCGCGCCCGTATCTTGCGGCGCGCCTTCTTACCAATCGCCTCTCGCAACGATCCCGGCTCCTCCTTTTGTTCTTCCACTCGCTGCTCTTCCTGCGCCACGTCAATCCATCTCCACCAGCCGACGGATGAAATCGGAATTCAATCGCGCCAGCGTCGCCTGCAACTGCTGTTCTCGCACCACGCGATCCTGAAACGTGGTCGCCACCATCTCCTCCAGCTCCTCCAGCGCATCCCCCAACACGCCGTCGCGCGCGGAAATCAGCACCTCGCCGCCGCGCTTCACCAGGATGCCGCGGTCCACCGCCGCAAACTGCTCCGAGCCGCGTCCCGAAGCGCCGTCCGTCCGGCGGTAGGACAGAATGCCCGGCACGAGCAGTGTCACATAATCTACGTGGCGCGGGCGCAGCGAAAGCGCCCCATCGGCGGCCTCAACCGTCACCTGCGCCACCGCCTCGTCCACCAGCACCTGCCACGGCAGCAGGATCTTCAACCACATCTCATCCTGCGCCATCTGCTTCCTGTGCGACGCTCATATCGACGTCCTCAACGCTGCCGATCATATACAGCGCCTGCTCCGAGACCTCGTCAAACTCACCCGCCAGAATCCGCTCGCTCCCCTCCAGCGCTTCCTCCAGGCTGACCGTGCGCCCGGGCTGGCCCGTAAACTGCTCCGTCGTATGGAAAGGCTGCGTCAAAAAGCGCTCCAGGCGGCGCGCCCGCGCCACCCGACGCTGGTCCTCAGTCGATAGCTCCTCCATTCCCAGCATGGCAATGATTTCCTTCAAATCCTCATAGGCCGCCAGCGTCGCGCGCACCTCCCGCGCAATCCGGTAATGTCGCTCGCCCACAATCTGCGGTAGCAGCATCTCCGAATTCGAAGCCAGCGGATCGACCGCCGGATAGAGACCTTCGGCGGAGCGGTCGCGGGAGAGAACAATAGTAGCGGAGAGGTGGCTGAAGGTATGCACCGCCGCCGGATCGGTAAAGTCGTCCGCCGGCACGTAAACCGCCTGCACCGACGTAATCGCCCCGTGTTCCGTGCTGGCAATGCGCTCTTCCAGCTCCGCCAGCTCTGTCGCCAGCGTCGGCTGGTAGCCGAGGCGCGACGGCATGCGGCCCATCAACCCCGACACCTCAGACCCTGCCTGGATAAAGCGAAAAATGTTATCCACCAGCAGCAGCACATCGCGGTGCACTTCGTCGCGAAAATACTCGGCCATCGTCAGCGCCGCGTGCCCCACACGAAAGCGGGCCCCGGGCGGCTCGTTCATCTGCCCAAATATCAGCACCGTGTTCTCCAGAACGCCCGCTTCCTGGATGTCACGATACAGTTCTTCCCCCTCGCGCGAGCGCTCGCCAATGCCGCAGAAAATGCTCACGCCCTCATAATCGTAAACCATGTTGTGAATCATTTCCGTCAGCAGCACCGTCTTGCCGACTCCGGCCCCGCCAAACAGGCCCGTCTTCCCTCCCTGCTCGATGGGCGCCAGCAGATCGATGGCCTTGATGCCCGTCTCGTAAATCTCCGTCGCCGTAGACTGTCGCGCCAGATCCACCGTTACCGGCCGTATGGAGCGCTGCTCGCCGCCCTCAGGCTCACCCTTGCCGTCGATCGCTTTCCCAAAGACGTTGAACATCCGTCCCAACAGCCCCTCACCCACCGGGACGTGTAGCGGCTGGCCCGTATCCACCACCGGGGCGCCGCGCGCCAGCCCCTGGGTAAACGTCAGGGCAATCCCCCGCACCGTCGTATCATTCAGGTGCGATAGCACCTCAACCACCACCTCTCCGTCCGGGCCAGCGTACAGCAGATTATAAAGCCGGGGTAATGGTTCCGGAAACCAAGCATCGACCACGTTGCCCTGCACGGCAACCACCCGGCCTCTTCGTTCCCCCACAGCCCCCGCGCCATTTCCACGTTCCTGGGTCATCTGTCTGGTAACCCCCAGCTAAATTGACTCCCAATGACTCCTCAACAGATTTCATTATATAAGCAGATACAAGCGCTCTTCAATCACAAACCCACCCCCGCTGCCCGATCTACTATTTCTCTAACACAGCCATTCGCCCAACACCTCTTATTGCCTCATCCTCGCCCCAGCCCGATTCCGGCCCGCGGGCCCATCCCCGAGCTCCAATCAACCAATCTCCAATCTCCCCTCCCCTCTCCAACAGAACATTTACAGCCCCCATGCTATACTACCCGCGTAAAACAACCACCCGAGCAATCCTATGAGCCGTAGCACCATCAAACAAAACATAACCATCCTCAGCAACACCGAACAACGCCGGCAAAAAGCCACCCTCTCCCGCGAAATCCCCTTCGAAATCCGGCTACGCGCCGGACGCACCCTGCGCACCGTGGCCAACACCACGCGCACCCCGGGCCACGATTACGAACTTGCCGCCGGCCTGCTCCTCGCCGAAGGCTTTATCCACAGCCGTCGCGACTTCTCGCACATGACCTATTGCATGGACCAGCGCGCCCTGCAGGAATACAACCTGCTCACCGTCGTCCTCCACAGCCGCCAGATGCCCCAGCCGCCCCAGCCCGAAAAAATCATCGTCGACGGCATCTCCTGCGGCGTCAGCAGCCAGAGCCTGCTGGAAGCGCTTGAGCAACGGGCGCTGCCACCGCTTCCCGATGGCCCCCTCATCGGCGTGGACGCCCTGCTGAGGATGGCGCACGAGGTAGCCGGTGACCCGCAAAGCGCCACAGCCGCGCTCTTCACGTCCAACGCCAGCCTGCGCGTCCGCCGCCACGACGTCCATGCCCCCAACGCCCTGGACAAACTTCTCGGCTGGGGCCTGCTCAACGACCACCTACCCTTCCACCACAGCGTCCTCTGGCTCAGCGAGCGTCCCACCTTCGCCCTCTTGCAACGCTGCGCCGTCGCCGGCATCCCCCTGCTTTGCGCCGCCGCCCCGCCCACCAGCCTCGCCATCTCCATCGCCTCCCGCCACAATATCACCCTTCTGCACGCCGCGGGCGACCAGATCGCCGTCTATAGTGGCGAAACACGCCTGCGCGACCCGTAACATTCATCACCAATCCACAATAATCATGGCCTCCAGAAAAGACCTTATCCAAAAACTGCACCAGATCGACGGCCGCGGCTATAAAGCGTACAAATCTGTCGCCGGCCGGTACGAATACCCCATCTTCACCCTCTTCATCGACTACGTCCAGGGCGATCCCTACGCCTCCCCCAGCCGCCTTCGCGTGCGCGTGCCTCAGCAGCGTGCCGCCTATCCCTCACAAACCTACGACAACCGTAGCCGCCGCGTGGGCCTCGAATCCTACCTGGCCATCGCCTTCGACCACGCCTGCCGCGACGAAAGCGCCCGGCGCGGCTCCGGCAAGAGCGGCCTCATCGCCATCGACGCCCCCGGACAGCAACTGATCGAGCGCAACGCGCTAAACGTAACGCCTGAGTACGTCGAAGCCCGCTTCGTCATGGGCCTGCCCGCCCGCGGGCGCAAAGTGTTGGGCCACCAGGCCGCCGAAATGCTCGGCGACGCCTTGCCACACATCGTGGCCCAGTCGCTCTTCTACGAAAATAACGACGCCCCCCTGCTCCAGCGCTACGTAGAGACCAACGAAGACGCCGACGCTCTGCGCGCGCAATTGGCCGACCGCAACCTCATCGCCTTCATCGCCGACGGCAGCATTCTGCCCCGCCGCTCCGGCATCGACGACCGCCCGCTCAGCGGATCCCACGTCGTCCCTTTCCAATCCCCCGAATCGCTACGCGTCTCCTTCGATCTACCCAACGTCGGGCGCGTCGGCGGCATGGGCCTGCCCGCCGGCGTCACCCTCATCGTCGGCGGCGGCTTCCACGGCAAGTCCACCCTGCTCAACGCCCTGGAGCGCGGCGTTTACAACCACCGCCCCGGCGACGGGCGCGAGCGTGTCGTTACCGACCACACTGCGGTCAAGATCCGCGCTGAGGACGGGCGGCGCGTCGCCGGCGTCGACATCTCCCCCTTCATCGACAACCTGCCCTTCGGCCAGGACACCCGCGCCTTCAGCAGCGACAACGCCTCCGGTTCCACCTCCCAGGCCGCCAACATCGTCGAAGCGTTGGCCCAGGGCGCGCAGGCGCTGCTCATCGACGAAGATACCGCCGCCACCAACTTTATGATCCGCGACCGCCGCATGCAAGCCCTCATCGCCCGCGAAAAAGAGCCCATCACGCCCTTCATCGACCGCGTGCAACAGCTCCACCGCCAGCGCGGCGTGTCCACCATCCTGGTCATCGGCGGCAGCGGCGACTACTTCGACGTCGCCGACCACGTCATCGCCATGGATACCTACGTGCCCCGCGACGTCACACAAGAGGCCCACGCCATCGGCGGCGACCGGCAGGCAGAAGGCGGCGACACCTTCGGCGACATCCGCGCCCGCGCCCCCATCCCCGGCAGCATCGACCCCAGCAAAGGCCGCCGCCGCGTGCGTGTGCGCACCCACGGTTGCCACACCATCCAGTTCGGTACGGAGACCATCGACCTCTCCGCCGTGGAACAGCTCGTGGACGGCAGCCAGACGCGGGCCATCGCCGAAGCGCTCGTCCACGCCTGGGACCACTACATCGACGGCCAGTGCACCGTTGCCCAGGTCATCGACCGCATCATGGCCGACGTTGAAAACGAAGGGCTCGACACCCTCTCCCCCTTCCTGCGCGGCGACCTCGCCGTCTTCCGCCCCTTCGAACTCGCGGCAGCGCTGAACCGCTTGCGGACGTTGGAGGTCGAATAGTTGATTAGAGATT
>DATHSI010000257.1:0-10886 GCA_035464315.1 Candidatus Sulfomarinibacteraceae bacterium | reverse complement strand
CAGCGCGTTCCACACATCGGGGTGCGCCTTTTCGATTTCGTCGAAGAGCACGACGCTGTAGGGACGGCGGCGCACCTGCTCGGTGAGCTGCCCGCCCTGGTCGTACCCCACATAGCCCGGAGGCGCGCCAAAGAGGCGGCTGACAGTATGCTGCTCACGATACTCGCTCATGTCCACGCGGATAAGGGCGTCCTCGTCCCCAAACAGGAACTCGGCCAGCGCCTTGGTTAGCTCCGTCTTACCCACACCGGAGCTACCCAGGAAGATAAAGGAGCCGATGGGGCGACGCGGATCGCTGAGGCCAGATCGGCTGCGGCGGATGGCGTCTGCCAGCGCGGCGACGGCCTTGTCCTGGCCAATGATGCGCTCGTGCAACCGTTCTTCCATGTGCAACAGCTTCTCCGCTTCCGTCTCCAACATCTGGGTCACGGGAATGCCGGTCCAGGAAGCCACGACTTCAGCGATGTCATTGGCGTCCACAACTTCGTCCAGCTTCTGCTCCGACTGCCACGCCTCGCGGCTCTCAGAGAACTCGCCTTCCAGCCGCAGTCGCTCGGCGCGCTTGTTCGCGGCCCGCTCATAGTCACGGACAGTGTGCGCTTCTTCTTCCTCGGCAGCCACTTGGTCAAGCGCTATCTTCATCTCTTTGAGCTTCGGCGGCAGCGTGTGCAGCGCCACGCGCAGCTTCGCCGCCGCTTCGTCGATGAGGTCGATGGCCTTGTCCGGCATCTGACGGTCGGTCACGTAGCGGGCCGACAGGCGCGCCGCTGCAACCAGCGCTTCTTCCGAAAACGAAACGTTGTGGTGCGCTTCGTAACGCTTGCGCAGCCCTTGCAACATTTCGATGGTGTCTTCCACTGAAGGCTCGTCGACAAAGACGGGCGCAAAGCGTCGCTCCAGGGCGCTGTCGCGCTCGATATGCTGGCGATACTCATCCAGCGTTGTGGCGCCCACACACTGTAACTCGCCGCGGGCCAGCGCCGGCTTTAGCATATTGCTGGCGTCCATGGCGCCCTGCGCGGCGCCCGCACCGACCACAGTATGTAGCTCGTCAATGAACAGAATGATCTCGCCCTGTGCGTTCTGGATTTCTTCCATCGCGGCCTTCAGGCGCTCTTCGAACTCGCCGCGGAAGCGGCTGCCCGCAATCATTGCGCCCAGATCGAGGGACACCACACGCCTGTTCAGCAAGTTTTCAGGTACGTCGTTGTCAATGATCTGCTGCGCCAGCCCCTCGACAATAGCCGTCTTGCCTACGCCGGCCTCGCCGATGAGCACCGGGTTGTTCTTGGTGCGCCGGCTCAGGACCTGGATCACGCGTAGAATCTCACCATCGCGACCGATGACCGGATCCAGCTTCTTATCCCGCGCCAGCTGCGTCAGATCGCGGCTGTATTTTTCCAACGTGCGATAGCGGCTCTCAGCCTGGCGATCTGTCACCCGCTGTCCGCCGCGTAGATATTCAATTGCTTCCAGCACACGCTCCCGCGTGGCGCCAAACTCCTGGAGAATGCGCGCCGATGGCGTGTTGCGCTCGCTGAGGATGGCCAGGAAGATGTGCTCTGTAGAGATGAACTCATCCTTCAGGCGATTGGCTTCCCCTTGCGCCAGCTCTAACACCGTGCGGATGCGGGGCGTGTAAAAAATCTGGCCAACGCCGCCGCCATACACCGAAACCTTGGGGCTGTTTCGCAGCTCTTCGTCAACTCGCGCTTCCATCTGGGAAACGTCGATATTGAGCCGGTCCAAAATCTGGGGCACGACGCCGTCGTTCTGCTCTAGCAGGGCCAGAAACATGTGCTCAGTATCTACCTGGGTATGGCTGTAGCGCTGCACGATTTCGTACGCGCGCGCTGCGGCATCCTGAGCACGCTCGGTAAATCTGTCAAATCGCATGATAACCCCTTAAGTGCAGTTGCACATTTATTGCAGACTACTTCATGTGCCAATCAACGTGCAACTGCCTAATAAGTACGCTTTGGGCATCTTTCATTCGCGAAGAATTTCTGTAAGCGTACTTAACAGAAACGACGGTACTTTTACCTACCGTTTAATTTCCTACTCTTCTCGTCAATTTGAAATTGTGTAGATTGTAAAATAGAGACCGTGAAACGACGTGTCTCACGGCCTGACTAGATGACATAAGTATAGAGAATCAAAGTAGGATTCATGTAAGAGTTGCACGCCGCAACGTTAACATTGTACTTGAACTGTGAGCCGGACAGAAGGCGGTTACCAGACACGAATTCCCTCGTCCTCCTCGTAACCGTCACCCCAGGCCAAAATCTTATGCGGCGTCACTTCCACGAGGCGCCAGTCGGCAACCTCGTCATAGCGGAAGTCCCACTCATACTTGTTAAAGAAGAACTCAGCCATCGACTCCGTCGTGCCGCGGTCCGCAGCGTGCGCCTCCCCTTCGATGATGACGACGCTACCCGTATCGGGCAGAGCCAGCGCCACATTCTGGTTGTTGTATAGATTGGCAAATTTCTGGCTATCGCTGCCAGTAGAGAAATAGATCTTGTTCTGGAACCACACAAACCACACGGGCGTCAGGTGAGGACGTCCATCTTCGCGCACAGTGGCTATCCAGATAGTCAGCTCGCGGCCGAGGCGAGCCTCAATCGCTCGCCAACGTTCTGCGTTGCGTCGCCTCACGTGGGCTTCTCCGAAGTGCAAGACGATGTACCAGACAGGCGTCTCGTCTTCTTCGCTTCGCGGCCAGCCTGATTTTCCTTACATTCACCAACTATTATCATTATACTGTATGCTTCTCGCCTCGTGTAGCGCTCAGCTCGCGGCCGGCGACCTTACGGCATAGCCTTTCTGTCATGGGGCTGCCGCCTCACAGAGATATAATCCACCCTCACGCCACTGCAAACCGCTCACCGGCAGCTCATAATTCAGCAGGCGCTGCCCCATGGCCGCCAAGGCCATCACGTTGCCCGTGGTATAGCCGCGCAGCGATCCTGACCCATCGGCGCTCAGACCGTTCTGCGCCAGGACCCGTCGCACCTGTCGCGCTACGGCCGGGGCGGGATCAATAATCGTCACCTGGGACCCGGCGATGGCGCGGATGGTGGGCAGAACGAACGGGTAATGGGTGCAGCCGAGCACAATGGTATCCACACCGGCGCGCAACATGGGCTCCATGCAGCGGCGCAGCAAATCCTCCGTCTGTGGACCATCCAGCTGCCCGGCTTCGATCAGCGGTACCAGACCACTGCACGGATCTTCGTAAAGAGCAACGTCCCGCGCGAAGCGGGCCATGAGATCGGCGTAGCGCTGGCTTTCGAACGTGCCCGAGGTGGCCAGGACGCCCACCTTGCCCGTTCTGGTGGCTGCGGCGCCGGGTTTGACTGCGGGCTCCATACCCACGAAAGGCGTCTGGGGAAACGTCGCGCGCAGATCGTGCAGCGCGGCAGCCGTCGCCGTGTTACAGGCCAGGACAATAGCCCGCGCGCCCTGCTGCAGGCAGAAACGGGTGACGGCGGTGACAAGATCGCGCACCTCGCTCGCCGGGCGCGGCCCATAGGGCACGTGCGCCTGATCGGCGACGTACATCAGGTCCAGGTCGGGCAACATAGCGCGCACGTGGCGCAACACAGAAAGGCCGCCGACGCCGGAATCAAAAATAGCGACCGGTCCGGATCCACTGTCGTTCATCGCGGACTACGCGTCTCCCCCGGCTACAGCCACGAAACGCTCGAAAAGCCGGCGCATGCGCGGTTCTGCCTGCAAGAGGTTCTCAGGGTGCCATTGCACAGCGACGGCAAAGGGGTGATCGGGCGCTTCTACCGCTTCGATCAGGCCATCTGGCGCCGTGGCCACGGCCCGCAGTCCCGGCGCCAGCCGGCGAATGCCCTGGTGATGCAGGCTGTTAACCTCAATGGTTTCCGCTCCCAGGACCCGGCCCAACTGCGACTCGGCGCGCACCGTGACCTGGTGCGCCAGGCGCTGGCGGGATCCATCGTTGACGTAGTCGTGGCGCAGCGCGCCCGGCATCTGGCTCTGTACATCGGCCCACAGCGTCCCGCCCAGGGCCACGTTGAACACCTGCAGGCCACGGCAAATGGCAAAGAACGGCGTGCCCTGCTGCAGCGCGTGCTCGATGAGCAGCAGTTCGGCGCGGTCGCGTTGGCCGTCCACGTCGCGAATGGTGGGGTGACCGTTGTCCGCGCCATAGCGCGCCGGTTCCACGTCCCCGCCGCCGGGAATGAGGATGCCATCCAGCCGCGGCAGCAGCGCCTGCAGGTCGTCCTGCTGCAATCCCAGCGGGATCAGGAGGGGCAGGCCGCCGGCAAGGCGCACGGCCTCGCTGTAATCAGGCATGAGGCCATAGACTTCGATGGGGGGACGGCGTCCGGCCACCTTGCGATAGGTGGCGCAACCAATGAGAGGGCGGGCGTTCATAGAATCAGTTCTTCTCCGTACAGCAACAGGCTGCCAAAATAAAAAAGGGCGAAGGTTATCAAACCTTCACCCTGAATATTACTGACAGCCGGCGGCTGCGGCAACCGGCAGGTCGTCGCGCCGTTGCTTTTTTGCCGGGAAATCGTCTATCGCAAGCGCTTCTCGCGCAAGCGGGCGGACTTGCCGGTGCGGTCGCGCAGGTAATAGAGTCGCGCGCGGCGCACGTGGGCGTGCCGGTGCACTTCGATCTTATCGATCAACGGGGAGCGCAGCAAAAATGTACGCTCGACGCCAATACCGTTGGCGGCAATACGACGCACGGTCACGCTGGCGCTGTTGCCGCTGCCGGGCATCTTGATGATGGTGCCACGCACAAGCTGGGTGCGCTCGCGGTCGCCTTCCACAATACGCAGGTGAATGGTCACGTCGTCGCCTACGCGCAGCTCGGGAATATTCTCGTTTTCAGGCGCGTCAAAAGCCTTTAGTAGTAAATCGGACATGAGGAGAGCCTCCACAGCTTTCAGTCTCGCAGGTACAAAAATAGAGCCCGCGCGGCAGCGGGCCAGCAAAGGACTATAGCACGGCTGGAGGGAATTTGCAAATAAGCGAGAGAAGCCAGAGCAGATAACAAAGAGCGCTGCTTGGCAGCAAGAAACAGACCTGATTATAATCCTCTGCCGTGAGCAAGAACCAAGTCATCAACCGCCGCATCGCCGAGATCTGGAGCAAATGGGGAGCCGGGTTGCTCGGCATCGCCTTCACGCTCCTCTTCTTTTTCCTGACGTCGCGCCAGCACCTCGCTTTCGATCTCTACGCGCCGGACGTAGATTACTTTGACCAGGCAATCTGGAACACGTTGCACGGGCGCTTTCTTTACAGCAGCATCATCGACCGCTCCATTCTCAGCTACCACTTTTCACCATTCCTGGCCCTGCTCTCGCCCCTGTTCCTCATCTGGGACGATGTGCGCATCCTGTTCCTGGCCCAAAACGTGGCCATCGCCGCCACGGGACTGATCCTTTACCGGCTGGTCCAGCGGGAACACCGGCTGTTGGCGCCCTTCTTCTTGCTCGCCTTTTACCTGAACCCCGCCCTGCACGAAGTTGCGCTGCACGAGCTGCGGCGCGTCATCTTCGCCATGCCCTTCCTGGCCCTGGCTGTGTATGGCCTGCACCGTCGCCACTACCGCGTTGTGGCGCTGGGATTGGGGCTTGCCCTGCTATGTAAAGAAGATATGGCCCTGTACACTGTGCTGGTCGGGGGCTATCTGCTCCTATTCCGGCGCGAATGGAAGTGGGGCGGCGGCTTCGTGGTCGCCGGCATCCTGTGGATGGTGGGCGTCACCTTCTACGTCATCCCCGCCATCAATCCTGAGGACACCTATTCCCAGCTGGTCTACTATTCCGCATGGGGCGACTCTCCGCAGGAAATCGTGACTACGATGTTGCGACATCCGTTGGCCGTCGCGCGCCGGATGCTGGACGTGGAAGGCGTGCAGGCGCTGTGGCGCGTCTTCTTGCCCCTGGGTCTTGTCCTGCCCTTTTTCGCGCCGGACATTGCCCTTCTGGCCCTGCCGTCGCTGGCCATGGCGCTGCTGAGCAACTATCCGCCCATGCATCGCCTGGAAGATTGGTACATGGCCCCGCTGCTGCCCCTGCTATTTGGCGCCATCGCCGTGGCCCTGGCGCGGCTGCCGCGCCAACGCGCGCGCTGGTACGTTGGCGCCTTGCTTCTGAGCACACTTGCCGGCTTTCTCCTGTATAGCGAAGCGCCGCTGGGCGGGCGATTTGATCGCGAGCGCTACCGGATCACGCCCCACCACCGCCTGGCTGCCGAAGCTGTGGAGGCTGTGCCCGACGACGCGGCAATCGCCGCCCAGGACGCCTTCCTGGCGCATCTCACCCATCGCGAGACGATCTATCGTTATCCCTGGATCCACGACCCCCAGCAGGTGGAATATTACATACTGGGCCGCCAGTTGCACGCCTACCCGCTCTCGATGGAGGAGATGGTCTTCGAGATTGAAAACCTGGTGGCCGAGCCGGATATCACCGTGCGCCTGGAAGGGGACGGCATTTTCCTGCTGGAACCGGATGGCGAGCCCTTACCCGCCTTCCCCGTCGAGCGCGTGGCGGAGGAGGCCATCATGCTGGAGAAAGTGGACGTGGCTGTGGCCGATCCGGCCAGCTTCTACGAACCGGTCGCCGACTTACCTACACCCATCCGCCCGGGGCAGACGATGCGTGTTTCCCTCTACTGGCGCGCCCTGGATACGCCGCGGGGAGAGCGCACGGTATCGGTGCGGCTGGCGGGCGAGGACGGCGTGCTGCTGGCGCAACAGGATATGCAACCCAGCCACGGCGCGCGGCCCACAAGCTGGTGGGAACCAGGCTGGTACTTCCGCGACGTCTATTACCTCTCCCTGCCCCCGGAGGCGCCTGCCGGGGAGGCAACCCTGGCGGTTAACCTCTATGATAGCTACACTCAGGAGTGGGTCCCCTTCACGCCCGATGAGGCGCCCCTCTCATTGCTGCCTGTGGAAATCGTAGAATAATAGCGCTCCCCTGCCCGCCCGCAGCGTACCCGTTGTCCCGCCGTCGGTCGAGCCACTGTTTGAATGATTCTTGACAATCAACCCGCCTCGCGAAATAGTGCATTTCAGGCAGAACCGGTAAAATGTGCGTATGTTGCAGGAAGAGCGCGTCCAGGTTAGCGGTTCGGTCGAACGGATCACCTATTACAATCCGGAGAATGGCTACTCCGTCATTCGCCTGCAGCCGGACTCGCGCAGCATGCTGCTGTATAAATATGCCTCAGGACGGCAGGCGCTGCTGACGGTGGTGGGCAATCTGCCGGAGGTGAACCCGGGGGAGTGGTTGCGCCTCAGCGGGCGCTGGGTCAACCACCCGGAGTACGGGCGGCAGTTCATGGCCGAACAGTGCGAGCAGGCGCTGCCGGCGACGACGGAGGGCATCAAGCGCTACCTGGGCTCGGGCATGATCCGCGGCGTGGGCAAGGTCATGGCCGAGCGCATCGTGGATAAATTCGGCGAGGAGACACTGGACGTCATCGACGAAGATCCCGACCGCCTGCGCGACATCCCGGGCATCGGCCCCAAGCGCATCAAGAGCATCAAGAAAGCGTGGCAGGAGCAGAAAGCGATCAAGGACGTGATGGTTTTTCTGCAATCGCACGGCGTCTCCACCCACCTGGCAGTCAAGATCTACAAACAGTATGAAGACGACTCGCTGCAGGTAGTACAGCGCACGCCGTACAGGCTGGTGCAGGACATTTACGGTATCGGGTTCAAGACGGCGGACAAGATCGCGCGGGCGCTGGGTCTGGCGCACGATGATCCGGGGCGCATCGAGGCTGGCATTGCCTATACGTTGAACCGCATGGCCGAGGAAGGCCACGTCTACGTGCCCCAGGAGGAGCTGGAACCGGAAGCGGCGGAGATTCTGGGGCTGGAAAAAGAGAAGATCAGCACCGTGATCGAGAGCCTGGAAACAGAAGATTTCATCAAGCGCGAGACAATCACATATAACATCGCTGGCAATAGCGCCGCACCCTCTGCCGCTGCGCGGGAAACTGTACAAAACTTCGCCCCGTCGTCTCCAGCTCAAACCCTGCAAGAAGAACGCGCCGTCTACCTCACCCCCTTTTACTACTCCGAAATCGGCGTGACCAACCGCGTGCGCCGCATGCTCGAACATCCTACCAGCCGCCTGCACACGCTCCAGTCCAAAATCTCCAATTTCCAATCCCCAATCTCCAATCTCCGATCTCCACTCTCCCATCTCCACTCTCCCATCTCCCTCGCCCCCCAACAACTTGACGCCATCCACACCGCGCTGGCGCACAAAGTTGCCATCCTCACCGGCGGGCCGGGCACGGGCAAGACAACGACCCTGCGCGCGCTGCTGGACATGCTGGACGGCGACGGTCACACCTACGCGCTGGCGGCGCCCACGGGGCGGGCAGCCAAACGGCTGGCAGAAGCCACCGGGCGCGAGGCCAAAACGATCCACCGTCTGCTGGAGTTCAAACCGGGTGAAGGGTTCGGCCGTTACGAGCAAAACCCCATCGACGCCGACATGATCGTCATCGACGAAGCCTCGATGCTGGACCTGGTGCTGGCCAACACGCTGCTGAAAGCGATCGGGCCCGACAGCCACCTGCTGCTGGTGGGCGACGTGGACCAGTTGCCCTCTGTGGGCGCCGGCGACGTGCTGCGGGACCTGATCGACTCCGAAGTGGCCGCCGTGGTGCGTCTGCAAACGATCTTCCGCCAGGCGGCGAACAGCCTCATCGTGCAAAACGCCCACCGCATTAACCAGGGCCAGATGCCGCAAACGCCCAAAGATGCGGAAGATTTCTTCCTTTTTGTGAAGCAGGATCCGGACGAGCTGGTCGACCTGCTCGTAGGCATCGTCAAGAACCGCATCCCGCACAAGTTCGGCCTACACCCGCTGGATGACATTCAGGTGTTGAGCCCCATGTACAACGGCAGCGCGGGCGTCAATAATCTAAACGACCGCCTGCAGGCCGCGCTGAACCCGCCCTCGTCGCGCAAGCCGGAGCGCCGCCTTTCGGGTCGCGCCTATCGCGCCGGCGACAAGGTGATGCAAACGGTCAATAATTACGACAAGAACGTCTACAATGGGGATATCGGCCGCATCACCACCATCGACCCCGTGCAGCAGACGATGACGGTGAGCGTGGACGGCGCGCCCGTAGTTTACGATTTTCTGGAAGCGGATGAGTTGACCCACGCCTACGCCGTCAGCGTGCACAAGAGCCAGGGGGCCGAGTATCCCTGTGTGGTGATGCCCATCATCACCCAACATTACATGATGTTGCAGCGCAACCTGCTCTACACCGCCGTGACCCGCGCCAGACGCCTGGTGGTGTTGGTGGGCACGCGGCGGGCCATCGCCATCGCCGTGCGCAACAACCGCGTGGCCCAGCGCCACAGCGCCCTCGACTGGCGTCTGAAGCAGTAGTCGAGCTTTCCACAGCTCGTTAAAGACGAGCCGAGCCGCCCGCCACCGCTTGCGCACCTGTGCACTTTCGCGCAGAGTGGAATCCGCGGCTACTTCATTGCCCTGGGGCGGTTGGGACGTAGCCTGCATCTGGCCTATAATCAGCTTATGGAAGTCAAATTCGCCGTCGCCAAAATCAGCAAATACGCCACCAGCGAAAGCGGAGATACCGTGGAGATGATCGAACGGCCCCACGGCGGCATCTCTCTGGTGCTGGTGGACGGGCAGCGCAGCGGCCGGTCGGCCAAGAAAATCAGCAATATTGTGGCCCGCAAGGCGATCCAGTTGCTGGCCGAGGGCATTCGCGATGGCGCGGCGGCGCGCGCGGCGCACGACTACCTCTACACCTATCGCGGCGGCAAAGTCAGCGCCACGCTGAACATCGTTTCCGTGGACGCCGTCACGCAGACCCTGGTCATTTCACGCAACAACGAAGCGCCCGTCATTGTGCACACGCCGCAGCGCGGCCTTTTCCTGCTGGACGAACCGTCACGCTCAATCGGCACGCGGCGCAACACAAAGCCGGTGATCACGGAAATCCCCATCGAGGTCGGTCCGCTTGTCGTCTCCTTCACCGATGGCCTGCGCCACGCCGGCAGCTGGCACGGTCAGGATTGCTTCGATCCGGTGGCGGCCACGCATAGTCTGTTGCAAGATGGCGTTTCCGATCCACAGACTATCGCCGACGATCTGCTACGGCAGGCGGTGGAACTGGACGACGGCCGCCCGCGCGACGATATCAGCGTCGTCGTCGTCGCCGTGAACGAGCGCCCGGCCGCTGCCGACAGCGTGCGCCGCCTGAGCGGGCGATTGCCGTTATAATCTGTTACACAAGTACCTGGACGACAACTCTGCCTTTAAGGTCAGGAGTGTGAGCAAACACGAGGCTTCTCCCCTACGCGTTGCCGTCGTCGGGCCCTGTGTCTCGGGCAAGACGGAGCTGGTGACTGCCCTGCGTGAAAGCGGCTACGAAGCGCGGCACGTGGCGCAGGAGCATTCCTACGTCCCCTACATGTGGGAGCGTCTATCGCGGCCCGACGTGCTCATTTTTCTCGATGTGGATTACAAAGCAGCAAAGGCCCGGCGCCCCACTATCGACTGGGGGCCAGAGCGGCTGCAAGAACAGGCTGAACGGCTGGGCCACGCCCGCGAGCATTGCGACCTATACGTGGACACCAGCCCCTTGAGCATTGAGGAAGTGCGGGAGCGGGTGATGGGGTTTTTGCAGAGAGTGGAGATTGGTTAGGCGGAGATTGGAGACTTGCGATCTGGGGTCAACCTGCAACCCATTAACCAAACAGTCGTCCGAACAACCCCGTGCTACGCCCTTCCTCAACTATCGTTTCGCGAAGCTCGCGGGCGGGAGCGAAATCCGACTGGATCTTGAGCGCCTTCTGGTTAAAACGGGCGGCCTCCTCCAGTTCCCCA
>DATHSI010000256.1:0-2565 GCA_035464315.1 Candidatus Sulfomarinibacteraceae bacterium | reverse complement strand
AGGCATTGTCGTCGTCAAAGTGCAGCGCTTCTTTGTAGGTTTGCAGCGCCTGATCGACGTCGCCGCGCTGCAGGTGCAGGATAGCCGCCGCGCTCTTCAGCCGCAGGCGTTGGGGCACTGTTTCCGCCTGGCTCATGGCCTGCTCACTCCAGGCCAGCGCTTCGTCCACATCTCCCACGTGTTGCCAGTAGTACATCTCCGCCCGATGCAGATAGTAATTGTGTGGCGATTGCTCGTGCAGGTAATCGAGCACCAGGCGCGCGTCATCGTGGCGGCCGGAGAAGATGTAAATCAGTGGTTCGATGACGTTCAGGTCAGTCACGTCCGGCGCCAGTTCCTGCGCGCGTTCCAACCATGACAGCGCCGCTTCCAGGCCTTGCGGGTCATGGCTGCCGGCATGGTTCCCTTCGTCCTCGGCGGAGGCCGTAACCAACAGATAGGCCACACCCCCATAGGCATAGGGCAGAGAGTCGCTGGTGCGCAACGTGCGCAAGGCGTCGCCCAGCACCTGGGGATCGCCGCGGAAGCCGTCGATTTGATCGACGGCGGTTTTGAAGACAACCTGGCCGGCGCGCGTCGCTTCCGCATCGCCGCTCCATTCCATCTTCTCCAATACCGGTAGCAAGCTGGCCACAATCGCACGTCCCATGTGAACACTCCTCTGCGCTTACGCTGGCGCCGGGCCGATCCCTGGGTAAGAAGATCGCCGGCAAACTGGCATGTACAGAGTGTACAAAATGAAAGGGCTCCCCACAAGCAAGTGGGGAGCCCATTGAGCACAATTGAAGAGGAGGCGGGGCTTAGAAGCCCATGCCACCGCCCATGCCGCCCATGCCGCCCATGCCGGGCGCGCCGCCGCCAGGCATACCCTGACCATCTTCCTTCTCAGGCAGGTCGGTAATCAACACGTCGGTGGTCAGAATCATGGAGGCGATGCTGGCTGCGTTCTCCAACGCACCACGCGTCACCTTGGCGGGGTCGATGATGCCGGCTTCAATCATATCCACGTACTCTTCGCTGAGAACGTTGTAGCCGATATTGTAGTTGTCCTTCTCTTGCTGCGCGGCGCGTACGTTCTGGATAATCACGTCGCCGTTCTTGCCCGCGTTCTCCGCAATCTTGCGCATGGGAGCTTCGAGTGCACGGCGCAGAATGTTAACGCCCGTCTGCTGGTCGTTCCCCTGCACCGTCACATCGTCCAGAGCGCTGATGGCGTTAATCAGAGCCACGCCGCCGCCGGGCACGATGCCTTCTTCCACAGCCGCGCGCGTCGCGCTCAGCGCGTCTTCCACGCGGTGCTTCTTCTCCTTCAGCTCCGTCTCCGTAGCCGCACCCACGCGGATGATGGCCACGCCGCCGGCCAGCTTCGCCAGCCGTTCCTGCAACTTCTCGCGGTCGTAATCGGAGGTGCTGCGCTCGATCTCGGTCTTGATCTGCTCCACGCGCGCCTTGATCTGCCCTTCTTCCCCGGAGCCGTCGACGATGGTCGTCTCGTCCTTGGTAGCCACGATCTTGCCCGCGCGACCCAGGTCGGCGGTCTGCACGCTCTCCAGCTTGCGGCCCATTTCCTCGGTGATCACCTGGCCGCCGGTCAGGACAGCGATATCCTGCAGCATAGCCTTGCGGCGGTCGCCGAAGCCCGGCGCCTTCACCGCCAGGGCGTTAATCGTGCCCCGCAACTTGTTCAGCACCAGCGTGGCCAGCGCCTCGCCGTCGATGTCCTCGGCGATTACCACGAAGTCACGCTTACCAGACTGGATCAGCTTCTCCAGAATGGGCACAATGTCTTGCGCGGAGCTGATCTTCTTATCGTGGATGAGGATGTACGGTTCCTCCAACACCGCTTCCATCGTATCGGAATCGGTGACGAAGTAGGGGCTGATGTAGCCGCGGTCGAACTGCATACCTTCCACATAATCGGTCTCAAACTCCAGACCCTGGGACTCCTCGACCGTGATCACGCCGTCCTTGCCAACCTTGTCCATCACCTGGGCAATCAGCTGGCCGATGCTGTCGTCCTGCGCCGAAATAGCGGCCACAGAAGCGATCTCTTCCACACTGTCAATGGAGACAGCCATCTCGCGCACGCGTTCTGAAAGCGCCAGCACGCCGGCCTCAATCCCCTGCTTCAGCAGCATGGGGTTGGCGCCGGCAGCCACGTTCTTGTAGCCTTCGTTCACAATATTCTGCGCCAGAACGGTCGCCGTGGTCGTACCATCGCCGGCGATGTCGTTGGTCTTGGTCGCCGCTTCTTTCAGCAGCTGGGCGCCCATGTCCTCGTAGGGATCTTCGAGCTCGATCTCCTTGGCAACGGTCACGCCGTCGTGGGTGATGGTGGGCGCGCCAAAGGATTTGTCCAATGCCACATTGCGGCCCTTGGGGCCCAGTGTCGTGGCCACAGCGCTGGCCAGGGTGTTGATGCCCTGACGCAGTTTGCGGTGTGCACTGTCAGAAAAGGTGAGTTGTTTTGCCATCTTACTATCACTCCTTGCGTTCTAACTGTTGGTGGGAAACGTCTTAGCCTTCGACTATGGCCAACACGTCAGATTCTTTCAGAATCAGTAG
>DATHSI010000255.1:0-29070 GCA_035464315.1 Candidatus Sulfomarinibacteraceae bacterium | reverse complement strand
TTGGGTTTCGTGGTGCCAGACTTTGCCAGTCAGCTGGCAGGTATCAAACTCGGCCAGAAGGCGCCGACCATCTCTGTGGGTAATCTTTCTGCAGAACGCGACTTCACCGACGTGCGCGACGTCGTCCGCGCATATCAGGCGCTGGCCGAGCAGGGGCAACCGGGAACACCGTACATCATTTGCTCGGGGCAGGCGGTTCCCATTCATTACCTTCTGAACGTGCTGGTGGAGACCGCAGGCGTGGCGGTGGAAATTGAGTATGAGCAGGCTCGGATGCGTCCCTCTGATACCCCTGTGCTCTTTGGGAGCTACGCTCGGCTCAACGCCGACACGGGATGGGCGCCACAGATACACTTGCGGGAGTCATTGCGCGATGCCTTCGAGGATTGGCGGCAACGGCTGGCGGAGGCGGAAGGGTGAGCAATAGCAGTTTTCATCGTGGCTCGTGATGGCTAAAGAAAAGGAGCGGTTGGATAAGTTACTTGTGGCGCGTGGCCTGGCCCACACTCGCTCGCGGGCGCAGGCGCTGATTATGGCCGGCGAGGTCACGGTCGACGGCCGGCGCGTGGACAAGGCCGGCGCGCAGATAGCGCTTGATGCAGTTATTGAAGTGGCGCAACCGCTGCCGTACGTCAGCCGCGGTGGCTATAAGCTGGCCGGCGCACTGGATGCCTTCGAGATTGGCGTTGCAAACAGGCGCTGTGCGGACGTGGGGGCCTGCACCGGCGGGTTTACCGACGTCTTGCTGCAACGTGGGGCGCGGCTGGTTTATGCCATCGACGTCGGTTACGGACAGCTCGCATGGAAGTTGCGCCAGGACGAGCGCGTCGTCGTCATGGAGCGCACGAACGCGCGCCACCTGGAGTCGCTGCCGCAGACGGTTGATTTCGTAGCTATTGACGTTTCCTTTATTTCACTGCGCCTGATCCTGCCTCAGGTGAAGCGGTGGCTGGCAACGGACGGCGACGTGGTGGCGCTGGTCAAGCCGCAGTTCGAGGCGGGGCCCGACCAGGTGGGCAAGGGGGGAATCGTGCGCGATTCGGACGTGCACCGGCAGGTGCTGGAGGTGATCGTTGGCTGGGCCGAGGCCGAATCGTTGGGGCCCGCCGGCCTCATCCGCTCCCCGATTGAGGGCAGCGCGGGCAACGTGGAGTTTTTGCTCTGGCTGCGCCCGGGCCGTGAGGCGGACGAGCGCATGCCAGAGATGATCGACGCCGTTCTGCAATAGTAAAGCGCTCGCCGGCGCTTAACGGCGTACTCTGATTTCTCCCACCCACTTCACCTGTCGCAGGGCGTCATCGCGCTCGCTGGGCACAATGAGGCGCACCAGGCCTTGCTCACGCGTCATTTCCCGACCGTCAATGGTGAACGCCAGCACGATGGGGCCGTCTGGATCGGGGTTAACCAGTTCCTCGCGGAAGACGCGGTTGCCAAAGCCATCGGCGCTGAGCACTTCTACCTGTGCCCAGGGCCCTTTGACATAGTGGCGCACGACGTCAAGGAGCCGTGCGCCGGTGAAGGTGAAGGGGCCCGACGTGCCGTGCCCTGTGCTGACGATATAGCAGTTGGGCACGGCAATGGGCCGCAAGCGCTTTAGATCAGAAACGGCCACATTGTGCTCATTTCCGGATGGCTCGATCAGCGTGAAGGCCGGATCGGGCGATGGCGGCTCGGGATTGGGCTCGTGGGCGTGTGGTTGCAGCGGATCGTGGTTGTGATCGTTGGTCATAAGAGTACGTTAGCCTCACTCACACTTTCTGGACCGCTCTGTTATACTTGGGCCCATGGATAGAAACAAGATACGCAATTTTTGCATCATCGCCCACATAGATCACGGTAAATCGACGCTGGCTGATCGGCTTTTGCAGGTGACAGGAACCATCTCGGAACGAGAAATGCAGGATCAGGTCCTGGACGACATGGACCTGGAACGTGAGAAAGGGGTAACGATCAAGGCCTCCGCCGTGCGCATGTCTTACACGGCTTCCGACGGCGAAACGTATGAGATGAACCTGATCGATACGCCGGGCCACGTTGACTTCTCTTACGAAGTGAGCCGCGCGCTCCAGAGTTGCGAGGGGGCCATCCTGGTTGTCGATGCCAGCCAGGGGATTGAGGCGCAGACGCTGGCCAACCTCTATCTGTCCTTGGAAGCTGATCTGGAACTGGTACCGGTGGTGAACAAGATCGACCTGCCGGCCGCTCTCCCTGACGACGTCGCCGAGGAGATTGAAGAGCTTATTGGCATTCCCGGCGAGGACGTCATTCCCATCAGCGCCAAGCTGGGCACCAATGTGGAACGCGTCCTGGAGGCCGTGGTGCGCACCGTGCCATCGCCAGGTGGCGATGGGGATGCGCCGCTGAGGGCGCTGGTCTTTGATTCGCACTATGACGTTTATAAAGGCGTGGTGGCTTACGTGCGCGTCTTCGATGGTGAGATTCGCGATGGCGAGTGGATACGCATGATGTCCAACGGGGTGGAGGTGGAACCGATCGAGTTGGGCATCTTCAGCCCGCGTATGAAGCCGGTGCAGACGTTAACGGCAGGTGAGGTAGGCTACGTGGCTACCGGGCTGAAGACGGTGCGCGAATGTCGCGTGGGCGATACGATCACGCTGCGCGAGCGGCCCGCGGAAAAGCCGCTGCCCGGTTACCGGCCGGCCAAACCGATGGTCTTTGCCGGCATCTACCCCACGGAAGGCGAAGATTACGCCATTCTGAAGGAAGCGCTGGAGAAGCTGCAACTGAACGATGCAGCTCTGGTGTTCGAGCCTGAGACGTCGAACGCGCTGAACTTCGGCTTTCGCTGTGGCTTCCTGGGACTCTTCCACATGGAGATTGTGCAGGAACGATTGGAGCGGGAGTACGACCTGGACATCGTGGCCACTGCGCCCAGCGTTGAGTATGAGATCGTGCGCGCGCATACGGAGGAGGTTGAGCTAATTGACAGCCCGGCCGAGCTACCGGACCCGGGCGAGATCGAAGAGATCCGCGAGCCGTGGATGCACGTGCAGATCTTTACGCCCGATGAGTATTATGGGACGGTGATGGAGCTGGCTATGGGGCGGCGCGGCGAGTTTGTGGGGCAAGAGTATCCCGCGCCCGGTCGCGTGGTGCTCAAGTTCGATATCCCACTTGCGGAGATCATCGTCGATTTCTACGATAAGCTGAAGGGCGGCACGCGCGGCTATGCCTCCATGGATTACGAGTTTGCCGGTTACCGCGCTTCGGACCTGGTGAAGTTGGAAGTGCTGGTCAACAAACAACCGGTAGACGCTCTGGCCATGATTGTGCACAGTGACGACGCCTATTACCGTGGACAGAAACTGGTGACGCAGTTGAAGAAGGAGATTCCGCGGCAGATGTTTGAGGTGCCAATCCAGGCCGCGGTGGGCAAGCGCGTGATCAGCCGCGCCACAGTCAAAGCGTTGCGCAAAGACGTCCTGGCTAAATGCTACGGCGGCGACGTGACGCGCAAACGAAAATTGCTGGAACGCCAGAAAAAGGGCAAGAAACGGATGAAGATGATCGGCAACGTCGAGGTACCTCAGGAGGCATTCATGGCGGTGCTGAAGCTGAGCGACGATTAAGCGGAACCCAAACGACGGGGTTCCCATGACTGGTAGACGATTGGTCTACGGCGGGCTGTGTCGTCACTGAAGTAGACTATAATCTGTGTGGCAGGGTTTTTTCCTGACGGGCGCCAGAAGGGCTGTCTGCGCAGGCGGCGCGTGACCGTGACATTGTGAAGGCAACGACAAAAGATTCGATCTGAGATGAAACGCTTGAATGCAAAAGTTTACGGACGCGTACAGGGCGTCTTTTTCCGCGACACGACGAGGCGGGAGGCGCATCAGCGCGATATCCACGGCTGGGTTCGCAACGAGCCTGACGGTAGCGTGCGCGTTGTCGCTGAAGGATCACAAGAGGTCCTGACCGAATTGGAGCGCTTTCTCCATCGCGGCCCTTCCTCGGCGAGAGTAGAGCGCGTAGAGACGACATGGGAAGATGCCACGGGAGAGTTCAGTGGATTTCGCGTTCGCTACTAGTTCGGAAAACGGTAACCGTGAGCGGCTGGCGTGGCTCATTCTGCTAAGCAGCTTCCTCGTGTGGTTGGGCCTGATCATCGCCGTCCCCATCGGTGTCAGCACCTTCCTGCATAACGCAAGCCGGCCCCTGGTCCTGGCTGTGCAGGCTAATGAAGGCACCGTCGGCCTATCTACCGCTGCCGGACAGCGAGACGCTATCTTTGTCGGCGAACCGGCGCGCACCATTGACGATGGGCGTGCAAGTATTTTGACCAGCACAACGGACACAGCGCTGGTCAGTGTGTTTACCCCGGAACAGACGGAGGTCCTCTCACGGCTTCAAGTGTACGCCAACACCGGGTTGCAGATCACCCAGGCGCGAGCGCCCCGCTTCGAAATGAGCAATGATAGTTACGAGCTCGATCTGGCGCTATCGTCGGGAAGGTTGCGCATCAACCTGCCCGAACCGGGCAGCCGGCCGACTGTGGTTCGCGTCGCCACACCACAGGACGGCGAAATTATACTGGATGAACCAGGTCGCTACTCGTTTGACGTGACAAACGCGGAGACCAGCGTCGTCGTGCTGGAGGGGCGGGCTAACGTTTCCTACGATGAGAGCGTCTTGTCACTGGTGGCCAACCAGCGAGCTCTGGTTCCGGCGGAGGGAGCTCTGACCGGCCCTCTGGACAGCGAGCGTAATCTGGTGCAGAACAGCGATTTTAACGATGAAATGCGTAGTTGGATCGCTCTGGGTTGGGAAGCCGAACAGGAGCCAGGTGAGACCAGTCTAATGGATGTGGATGGCGATACAGCTATCCGTTTTCACCGGGTGGCGGTAGGGCCTGCCGAAGCGGAGCTCCGCCAGGTCATCAACCAGGACGTGACCGATTTTACGACGCTGGAACTGTTCGTCACCATGCGCGTCGCGCAGCAGAGCCTGGGTGTTTGTGGCGTCCAGGGTAGCGAGTGCCCCCTTTTCGTGCGCATTACGTATGACGATATTCACGGCGCGGAACAGGTCTGGCAGCAGGGCTTCTTTGCCGAGGGCACTGTGGGCAGTTCCACGCCCGACATCTGTCAGTTTTGCGCGACGCCGCGCCTGCCGCATTTGCGGGTGCCGCTGAATCAGATTTACTTCTATGAATCGGGCAACCTGCTGGAGAGAATGGCTCAACAGAATATCGCTCCCCGTTTCATTAAGAGCATCAGCCTGGTAGCGTCCGGCCACACGTTCGATACGCAGGTGTTGGACGTGGGCCTTATCGCTATCGAGTAACCGGAGCGCCAGAGCGGGCGCTCACGTCCCATCCCAGTTACGCAGCCAGGCTTCCAAATCCTCCGGCGAATTGGCCACGAGTGGCGTGAAAGTAACCCCAGGATAGTTCTGCTTAAACCAGGAAGCGGTGAGAATGCCGGGCCAGTGGTGGGGATTCACGGCCACGACGTGCCGTTCTTCAAGCTGCCCCACGCCGGCGTCGTCGGCGGAGAATCCGATCGTAAAGCGATTCGCGTAGCTGCCGCGCGCCGCTGCCAGCAGCCACTTCTCGCTGGCTGTCGGGGGCAGCAGGACGTAGACGCGACGATACTCCTCTCGCGGTTCTCCGCTGGGCACCAGTTGTGTTTGCTCAGAAACACGTACCAGGCGCTGGGCCAACAGGCGCGCGCCGCCGTCTCCTACAAAGCGAATGTCGTAGAGCCCGTTGCGGTCTGGGCTAAACGTATAGCGCCAGATGACGCGGTCATCTTCCTGGCTGCTACCTTTGAACAGCGTCGTGGCCCCTTTGCCGTCCGGGCGCGTGACCGCCAATTCTACGAAGGGGTGGTTGTGCATGGAGGAGACGGCCACGGCGATGGTGTTCCCCGGTTCTGGATGTTCTGGGGCCAGCGCAATGTGGGTGTCGCCGGCCCCGACGATGGCAATGCTGCGCTTGTAGCGACCGTCTGGCAACAACACGGCGTTGCGCCAGAAGACGCTTTGCTGCCGCTTGGGCAGTGATGGGGCAGAGCGCAGGAAGATGGTGATGATGCTGGCCTCCGCCTCTACGGTCAGTCGTAACGTTTCCCAGCGACCGAGCGGTTGGGCCACTTCGCTCCAGTGGATAAGAGGGCTTTCGGGATCGAGGCCGCCGGTCGGATCCACTCCAACCTGCACATTCACATCGCTGGACTGTGTGCGGCTTCCCGGTTCGTCGTCTTCGCTAGACCATGCCTGGGCCATCACGGATAGCTCGTAACGGTTGCCCGCGGCGGCTGGCACCTGTTGCCACAGGCCGCCGGTGTGGGTGGCGTATGGAGTGCTGACCTGCTGGGCCGGCTGTTCATCGACGGTTGCCTCACCGAAAGTGGGCGTCCGGTTTTTCCAGTCGGGATCGCCATCCGCTGGCCTCAGCCACCAGGGCGCCCAACCGGCTGCCGTCTGTAGCTGCTCATCGTTGCGATAAGGGGCGTACTCTCCGTCAAAACCGCCGTTGAGAAGTAGGTTCGTCTGTTCCATGGATGGCCAGGATCCCGGTACTAGCTTTCAGGTGTTTCGTAAGTGCCGATGGTATAGTCCAGCGTCTCCAGGTAGATATCCTCGAAAGGATTATCGTACATGGTAGTGAAGAGGAGGAACGTCGTCCCCCGCGTTTCCAGGAACGAAGTGCCGCTGTAATCGCCGGAGGGCGACTCCCAGATGAGGCGCTCGCTGCCGTCCGGCTGCAGCTGGTCGTCCAGAATACGGATATCGGACGCATAATACTCGCGCAACAGTTCCAGGGCAAAAGCGCCGGCCTGTGAGCGGGTGACTTCCTCACCATCATCATAGGTGATATTTTGAATCACAGCGTGCTCATCGGGCGAGTAGAACGTGTCCACAATAGAGAACTCACCTTCGGTTGACTCATAGCGCCAGGGGGTGGGCACCTCTATGGTGAAGAGGTCGTTGGGGCCGGTGAAGGTATAGATCCAGTAGTACTCAACCTGGTCGGCAGCCGCATCTGGGTTGACCTCGATGGTGTCTGCCACCTGAGCGAACAGGTCGGAGTAGGCGTCAACGCGGTCGTCGTCGGCCCAGAAATCGAAACTGTAGATGATTGGGCCGTATTGATCATAGAGGGTGATTACAGTTTGTGGCACGCCCTCGAAGGACATGTTCTTCGTTACTGAGGCGATGCCCGTTTCCGTGTCAACTTCCTGGCTGATCTGCACATAGTCGTCAAAGACGATGAAAAAATTCAGATCACGATTCTCAACGAAGCTGGTGAACGCCTGGCCATCTAGAGCGTAGCCGGTATTGGTTACCTGGACGTAGATGAAGCCGGTACCATCGGGAGCGTCAAAGGAAGCTGCCCCTTCGCTATCGTCCACGGCCCAGCCCCGCGGCGGGACAAGGGAGAAGAGGTCCTGCGGATGAACGTAGGCTGTGTCCGCAAGCTCCACGTCCGAGACGCCCACCGGCGGCGCATCATCCACCGAAGGTTCCTCCGTTGGCGATGGTTCCTCCGTCGGTTCGGCCGTGGTGGCGGTTGGCTCGATTGCCGCTGTTGGCGGGATTTCGGTTTCAGTTGGAGCGGGCGGGACGGTATCCGTCGGCGCCGGCGCCTGGGTGGGCTCTGCGGCCGGTTCCTCACTCTGAAACACGCTGCAGCTCAACGCGGGCAGAGCCAGGATCATCAAGAACAGAAGTAAAGTACGAAAGGGATTCATGTTAATTATCCTCTGAGCATAACTGGAAACGCGCCACCAGCGTGGCAGCCACTATTGTAGCAGCCCTTAAAGAAAGTGCGCTGGCGCGGGCCAATTTAGGAGTAAAAGGCTATGCCAGGATCTAGTCGAAGCCTAGCCCTCGCTCCTTCAATGAGACATACCGCTGGCGGCCGATAATGACGTGATCAAGCAATTCAATATCCAACAACTTTCCCGCCTCGCGTATCTGGCGTGTCACGTGGACGTCCTCGGGGGAGGGCGAAGGGTCGCCTGACGGGTGGTTGTGGGCAACGATTAGCGCCGCCGCATTCTCCTTGATCGCTGCCCTGAACAGTTCTCCGACGCGCACGACAGAGGTGTTGAGACTGCCCACGTAAATAGTGGGCGTGCGCAAGACGTGGTTGCGCGTATCGAGCAAGATGAGGCGCAGGTGTTCCTGCTCCAACAACATCATCTCCGACATCAGCAGGTTGGCAGCGTCGGCGGGGGAAGTGACACGTGGTCGCTCCTCCGGCGCCGCCACCAGTAGGCGACGGCCCAGTTCCAGGGCTGCCTTCACCTCGGCGGCCTTGGCCGGACCGATGCCCTTGACGCGACACAACTCGGTGAGGGAGGCGCGGGCCAGGCCGGGCAGGCCATTGAAGTGAGCCAGGAGCCGTTCTGCCAACCGCAGCACGTTTTCGCCGCCCACCCCCGTGCGCAATGTGATGGCTAACAACTCCTGGTTAGACACGGCTCGGGGGCCAAGGCGCGTCAGTCGCTCGCGCGGCCGTTCATCCTGAGGAAGATCGCGGATCATGGGTGCATATTCGATGGGCATATCTTCCTGTCTCATATCAGGGAACGGCCTTCATCAGTTCAACCAACTCCTCCCACTCTTCTGAAGTCATGTGCAGTGAAACGCCGCCCAATTCCAGATGGTAAACGAACTCTCCTTCCTCGTCGCTGCGCCACACAAAATAAGACTCCGTTTCGGCGATGATGTCGCCTTCAAGATCGCTCTGGTTATTGTTACTCATTTTATCCTCTCCTTTCATTCCACTTCTCCCGCAGGCGGAACGATGCGCCCGCCGGGAGGCCAATAAAAATCAGCGACGAAGACGCCGCTCAAAGACACACATCTCAAACTCTGGTTCGATCTGCCACCCGGCTTCCTCCAGGGAACGGCGGAAATCGGGCGTCGCCGGTGGTTTTGCCCGCACGCGTTCGCGACCCAGCTCGGCGGCGAGCGCCCGCAGGTCAGCGGCTATTTGAAGTAGGAGATCTGGGGAACCATCCAGGTAGTTGATCCACAACACCTCTTCATCTTCAGCCTGCACGATTACCAACGCCCTGACGGATTTCTCTGCACCGCGCCACCAGAGGAGGCGCTCTTGCTGCAGCAGGCGCTGCAGATCGGGCGCCAGCTCCAGCCATTTCCAGCGCTCTTCGTAAAAGCTGCCCCAGGCCTTGAATTGCGCGGATGCCGATAACCACTCGCGGACAGCACCAACCTCAGCCGCTTTCACTGTCGCCAGATGACCGGTGGGCGTCGGGCCGCTACGGGCGGGCGCCTCTGCCAGGCAGAAACTGGCTGCCAATCGAAAGCCGGTGCCGGCAGCCAGTTTGTGCACGGCCAGATTCTCATGAGCCGTGGCGAAGCGCAATGTGCCCCGGCCGATTTCGTCCGCCAGTTGCACGGCGTGGTTGTGCAGCAGACGGGCAATGCCCCTGCCGCGCTGTTGCGGATGGACGCGCAGACCTTCCAGCCACCATTGTTCCGGGCGAAGGCGCGTCAGTTTGCCGAAGGCGACCAATTGATCGCCTTCCCAGACCAGCGTAAACTGCCCGAGTGAGTCAGCGGTCCAGTCCGCAAAGCGGCGCGGGACGTAATCATCGCCCTCCCAGATGTGGGCTGAGAGGGCAGCGACGGCGTCTGCATCCTCCGGTCGCGCCGGGCGCAACAAAAACGTGCTCATCAAGCGTATTTAGTGACGGAAGAAGTTGACAATGAAGAACCAGAGATTAGCGGGTCGCTCGGCGAGCCGGCGCATGAAGTAAGGATACCAGGCGGTGCCATACGGGATGTAGACCCGGACCCGATACCCTTGCTGCGCCAGCGCCTCCTGGGTTGGGCGACGCACGCCGTGAAGCATCTGGAATTCGAAAGCGTCGGGCGCAATATCCTGCGCTCGCGCGTACGCCATTGTGGCCGCCAGCATCTCATCGTCATGTGTCGCGATAGCGGCATAGGCGCCATTGGCCCGCGCCTGTTCGCTGAGTAACATTTTCGCCAGCCGCACAAAGTTTTCGTTCGTTGCTGCCTTTTCGCTGAAGGCTATCTCCGGTGGCTCGTTATAGGCCCCCTTACACAGACGAACCGAAACGCCTTCCCCTATCAGGCGACGGACGTCCGCTTCGCTACGATAGAGGTAGGACTGGATGACGACGCCGGTATTGGAGAAGCCATGCTCATCGCGCAAGATGTGAAAGAGTTCCAATGTGGGCTCCACCAGTTCGCTTTCCTCCATGTCGATACGCACAAAGATGTCATGCGCCTGCGCCCGTTCCAGGATGCGACGCATATTGTCCAGCGTCAGCTGCCGGTCAATTTTCAGTCCCAACTGGCTCAGCTTGACCGAAACGTGACCGCGCACACCGGAGTGTGAAATGTCATCGAGCATGGACAAGATTTCGTCACGAGCAGCATTTGCTTCTGCGACGTCGGTGATGCTTTCGCCCAGGTAGGCCATGGTCGTGGTTATGCCCTTCTCGTTTAGCCGGCGGGCCACGCGGATGGCGTCGGCTCGCGTTTCACCGGCGACAAAGCGACTAGCAACATACCAGGCTGGTGGAAATTCTGTGACGAGCCGGTTGGCCCAGTCTGCGCCTGCGAGGTAGAGGAGGAGGGCGCGCAACCATCTCTCTGCATATAGATACAGTAGAAATGCCACGAGAAGAAGGGCGAGAAGGGAGAAGAAAGGGGATCGGTTCTTATCTGTCATGAGCGTGCCTTTTCGGTGGTTAAAGAGCGGCGACTGTGTTCATCGCAACCTGTTTACAGGGGTATTGTACAGCAGGCATCTCATGGGCCAAATTAATCATTGCCGAATAGGCGTACTTGTGCTTTCCTTGGTATGATAAACTGTGCCAGGTTTGGGTAGGCGAGCGAATGCAGACGTAAACAAAGTTCTATACAATGATGCCAGCTTCTTCACGAATTCTCGCCATTCACTGCCACAATGGCCCGCTCAAAAAAGAGCAGATGCAACAGTTGTTGCATCCAGCACAAATAGTAGAAGTTCACGGCCGCCAGGCTCTGGCGCGGGCACTGGAAAGATCCGCTATCGATCTTGCCATTGTGGATACCGCATTAGGATGGGACGATGGCCTGGAAGTCCTCCGAACGCTAAAAGCCCGTCACCCCCGGTTGCCCGTCGTGGTAGCCACGGCGCAGGGCGATGAAGTGACGGCAGTCGCCGCTATGAAGGCGGGCGCCGACGACTACGTCTCCTTGGGACAGGAGGGGACAGCGCGCTTAGAGGAAGCTGTTAGCCTTCTGCGCCATCGTGCCGGCAACCCGGCGGGTGCGCCAAACTCAGATCGGCTCGAACTGGAGTTGCTGACCACGCTGCAGCAGGTTGGCGCCCTGCAGACGACCAGCCTGGGCCTGGAGGAAGTGTACGAACGACTCTTTGACTTACTGGCTGAGGTAGTTGATTATGACAGCGGGTCAATCCTGCTCTTGCAGGATGATGGCACTCTGGACATGGTGGCCTCCCGCGGTCTGGACGATGTCGCTGCGGTGGAGCGATTCGTGCGGGAGCTGGAATTTAATGTTGTCCATGGCTGGCCGGATGATGGCTCATATCGTGTGATCAGCGATACTCGAAGGTGCGAGGAATGGAATGTGAATGCCTCCATGGCCGACATCCGCTCCTGGATAGGCGCTCTGTTGACCGTGAAGGAGGAGCCTATCGGTTTACTCAACGTGGTCAGCAAGTCACCGCACGCCTATGACGATGTGCTTGGTGAAACGGTGAACGCCTTCGCCAACCAGGCGGCAGTGGCCATCGAGAACGCGAGGTTGTATGAAGAGACCCGGCAACGAGCGAATGAATTAGAAATCGTGTACCAGGTAGCCGTGTCTACGGCTACTGTGGTCGATATCGACAGGCTTATTGGGGAGACGACGGCTTTCATTGCCGAACGAATTTATCCTGACGTCTTTGGCTTTATTTTGCTTGACGAGGAGACCGGAAGCTTCGTACCCCATGCTTCCTACCACGGGTTGCCCCAGGAGGGGTTCGAAACGTCTGTGCCGCTGGATAGTAGCATTACCGGACGCGTTGTGCGCACGGGCGAGCCGCTTGTGGTGCCGGATGTGCGCGAGCACCCACTATACTTCTCGATTGTGGAAGAAACGCGCTCAGAAATCGCCGTTCCCCTGCACGCGGCGGGCCGGGTTATCGGGGCTATCAATGTAGAAAGCCGCGAACGGAACGCCTTCTCGCATGCGGATCTGCGTTTCCTGACAACGCTTGCCCGGCAGGTTGCGAGCGCTTACGAACGAGCACAGCTTTATGAAGACCTGGAGCAGCACGCGGCGCAACTGGCTGACGAGGTGCGCAGGCGCACGAGCGAACTACAGGCGGAGCGCGACCGCATGCTGGCTATTCTGGAAAGCGCCGGCGAAGGTATCTTGTTTACCGACTGTGACGGGACGATTCTATACGTCAATCCTGCTCTGGAACGGCAGACGGGTTATACACGCAATGAATGTCAGGGGAAGTCGTTGCATCTGTGGAAGGATAGGAAAACCGCTCCCCATGTGTTTGACGACATGTGGCAGACGGTGCTTGATGGGGAACGCTGGCATGGCGAAGTGGTAAATCGGCGCAAAGATGGATCGCGGTTTGACGCGGCGGTGACTATTACACCTCTCTATGATCAGCATGGGGAGCTGACGGGCTCTGTCGGTGTGCAGGCCGACATCAGCCACCTCAAGGAGGTTGATCGCCTGAAATCGAAGTTCATTGCCAACGTATCACACGAATTGCGCACACCGCTGACAAACATCCGCATGTACGCGTCGCTCCTGGAACGGGGCGAGGTGAATCGCTGGGAGCATTACCTGGAGGTGATCCAGTATGAAACTGATCGCTTGACGAGGCTGATACAGGATCTACTGGACCTCTCACGATTGGAGGCGCAACCCGACTCCGACCAGACGCGCCCGGTGAACGTTCCCGAGTTGGTGCGCGAGATGATGCGTGCCTTTGGCGCGAGGGCGGAGCGCAAACAGATTGAATTGGTGGCAGAACTAGACCACGAGGTTCCCCCCGTGCTGACCGATAGATCGGAATTCCATCAGGTGCTCAACAACCTTGTGGCTAACGCACTGGCATACACGCCGGACGGCGGTCATGTCTGTGTGATGGTGGATACAAAAGAGGTAGATGGCCGGGGTATGTTGCGCCTGCGTGTGGCGGATGATGGGCCGGGGATCACGGAATCGGATCTACCAAGACTCTTTGATCGTTTTTACCGTGGGGAGGCGGCTCAACGAAGTAATGAGCCTGGCACCGGTTTAGGATTGGCTATCTGCAAGGAGATTGTGGCCAATAATAGGGGGCGCATTGAAGTGGACTCGGCCGTTGGCGACGGTTCCACTTTTACAGTATGGTGGCCCCTACGCCCTGAATACGGAAATTAGAAAGCGATTATGTCATCCGATCAGCGTCTGACAAGTCAGCGTCTGACAAGAGAGTTCTTTAGCAGACCCGCGCGCGTAGTGGCGCACGATCTACTGGGCAAACGGCTGGTGCGACGGCTGTCAAGCGAGCGTATCAGTGGTAAAATCGTGGAAGTCGAAGCGTACTGCGACAGCGACGAGCCAGATCTTGCCTGCCACGGCGCCGCCAACCAGGGCCGTCCCACTCCCCGTAACGCCGTAATGTTTGGACCGCCAGGACACGCCTATGTGTACTTCACGTATGGGATGCACTGGATGTTCAACGTGGTCACCGGAGAAGAAGGTGTGGCCAATGCAGTGTTGGTGCGCGCCCTGGAACCGCTGGAGGGAGAGCGTCTGATGCAGCAACATCGCGGCCGTCCGCGGCCGGAGTGGACGGATGGGCCGGCAAAGCTGGCGCAGGCGCTGGCTATTGATGAAGGTCTGAACGGAACGAACCTTTGCGCCGCCGAGAGTGTTATATGGATTGAGGACGCGCCAGCCGTTCCGGTGCGTTGCATTGCCAGTGGGCCACGCATCGGGCTGGGCAATACGCCTGAACCGTGGCGCTCTATGCCCTGGCGTTACTGGCTGAGGGACAATGATTTCGTTTCGCGCTGAGCGGCAAGGGCGCGATGCAAGATTGTTTTGTAAAGCTCATGACGTGAGTGTCGTGCTCTATTGCACGTGGAGGAAGTATGAAATTGTTAGAAGGAAAGAAGGCGCTGGTCTTTGGAGTTGCCAATCACCGTTCAATTGCCTGGGGGATAGCCCAGGCTTTGCACGCGCACGGCGCTGCGATCGGTTTGAGCTATTCCATGCCCAGGCTGGAGCGCCGCGTCCAGCCCCTGGCGGAGTCGCTGGGCATTGAGTTCGTGGAAAAGTGTGACGTCACCGACCAGGAGGAGATCGACGGCATGTTTGGCCGGGCGGCCGACCACTTCGGCAACCTGGATATCTTGGTGCATTCCATCGCCTATGCGCCACAAGAGGAGCTGACGGGGCGTTTTGTGGATACCAGCCGCGATGGTTTCGGGATGTCGATGGAGATTAGCGTCTATAGCCTGGTCTGCCTGACGCGGGCGGCGTTGCCCCTGATGGAGCAGGGTGGCAGCGTTGTGACAATGACCTACTATGGCGCTGAGAAGGCCGTGCCGAACTACAACGTGATGGGTGTGGCCAAGGCGGCCCTGGAAGCCAGTGTGCGCTATCTTGCCGCCGAATTAGGCCCAGACGGCATACGCGTGAACGCGATTTCCGCCGGCCCCATCAAGACCCTGTCCGCCGCCGGCGTTTCCGGTTTCCGCAAGATGTTGCGCTACGTTGAAGAACGGGCTCCTCTGCGCCGCAATGTAGATCAAGAAGAGGTGGGCCAGACTGCCATGTGGCTGTGCAGTGATTTGAGCAGCGGCGTGACCGGCGAAGTTGTGTATGTGGACGCCGGCTACCATATTCTGGGCATGCCCGAGCCGCCGGAGGAATGGCAGTAGAGCAGAAAATGTTTGACAAGGGCGGGGGAAGCGCTATACTGAAGGTGTCTTTTCAAATTACATACTCTTATCCAGAGCAGCGGAGGGATCGGCCCGATGAAGCTGCAGCAACCACCCAGGCGGGAAAGGTGCTAATTCCGACAGCGGATGCTGGACGATAAGAGGTGATAGTACGCTAAACGTTAGCCTCTTGTCTGCCAAGAGGCTTTTTCGTTGCCTTGCGGCTTTCGAGCGCAAGCAGATCGCGCCGGCGACCCTGTGGTGGGCGACTGGGAAGATGTAGTTCGTGGAGGAACCATGCTATGAGTACAACATTTATGACAGCTCCAAAATTATTGTTCACGTCGGAGTCAGTTACCGAGGGTCATCCGGACAAGATGTGCGACCAGATCAGCGACGCCATCCTGGATGCTGTAATGGAAGCGGATCCGATGGGACGCGTGGCCTGCGAGGCGGCGACGAAGACCGGGTTCGTTATGGTCATGGGCGAGATTACGACGTCGGCCTTTGTTAATGTGGATGAACTGGTGCGCAAAGTAGTCACCGAGATTGGCTACGACAGCAGCGACAAGGGATTTGACGGCAGTACGTGCGGCGTGCAGGTAGCGATCGCCAGCCAGAGCCCGGACATTGCCCAGGGCGTGGATAAAGCCCTGGAATACCGCAAGAATGGCAACGAAGAAGCTGCTTTGAATGCCATTGGCGCAGGCGATCAGGGCATGATGTTCGGCTTTGCCTGCAACGAGACAGAAACGTTGATGCCGCTGCCCATTCATCTGGCCCACAATTTGACGCGGCGTCTGACGCAGGTGCGTAAGGAAGGCGTCTTGACCTGGCTGCGACCGGATGGAAAATCGCAGGTCACCATCGAATACAGCTATGGCAAGCCAAAACGGGTGCACACCGTGTTGGTCAGTACGCAGCATGCGCCGGATGTCGATAGCGATACCATTCGCGAACAGATCATCGAGCATGTGATAATGCCGGTGTTACCCGGCGATCTTGTCGATGATGATTTGAAAATTTTCGTGAATCCGACCGGCCGCTTTGTGATCGGCGGCCCGATGGGCGACGCTGGCCTGACGGGGCGCAAAATTATCGTGGACACTTACGGCGGAATGGGCCGTCATGGCGGCGGCGCTTTCAGCGGCAAGGATTGCACAAAGGTAGATCGTAGTGCAGCCTACGCCGCGCGCTGGGTGGCCAAAAACATCGTCGCTGCAGGATTGGCCGACCGCTGTGAGGTGCAGGTGGCGTATGCCATTGGCGTGGCCCATCCGCTGAGTGTTAATGTGGAGACGTTTGGCACGGGCAAGCTGCCGGCGGAACTTCTGGTGAAATTGATCAACGAGCAGTTTGACCTACGCCCCGGCGCTATCATTCGGGATCTGGACCTGCGCCGTCCGATCTATCGCCCAACAGCGGCCTACGGCCACTTTGGACGCGATGACATCGACGCGCCGTGGGAGAATACGGATCGGGCTGAAGCGCTGAAGCAACGGGCCGAGGAATTGGCTAAGGAGGAACTCTCCGGTTGATGACGCGCGACGGCGTCCGCGCCTTGTGCGCCTGACATCTCGCGAGTGGTCTCGGCAAAATCGCCAGATTTGACGTGTTGGCCCGGCTGCGTTAGAATTTCTAACTTTGTGGCTGGGCCATATTTTTGCTTGAGTAAAGGAAATCGTAGGTGTTTGAATCTTTAGGCAATCGTCTGCAGACGGTTTTTGACAACCTGCAGCGACGTGGAAAGCTGACGGAAGACGATGTAGATAAGGCGATGCGCGAAGTGCGCCTTGCGCTGCTGGAAGCTGACGTCAACTTTAAAGTCGTTAAGGGATTCGTCGACCGGGTTCGCGAGCGTTCTGTGGGTCAGGAAGTGATGCGCAGCCTGACCCCGGGCCAGCAAGTCGTGAAGATCGTTCACGAGGAGTTGATCGAAACGCTGGGCGAACCGGGCCGCCTCAACCTGGGTATGCAGTCTCCGGCGGTGATCATGCTGGTGGGCCTGCAGGGCTCGGGTAAGACGACGACGGCGGCGAAGCTGGCGCTGAACATGCGCCGTGACGGCCGTCGTCCGCTGCTGGTAGCCGCTGATGTATACCGGCCGGCGGCCATCGATCAGCTGGAGACGTTGGGGCGTGAGCTCGACGTGCCTGTCTTCAGTGAAGGGGTCGACGCCAATCCGCCGGAACTGGCCAAAAAAGCGGTGAAACAGGCAACGCGTGAAGGTCTCACCACCGTGATTATTGACACGGCGGGCCGCCTGAACATCGACGAGATGATGATGGACGAGATCAAGGCCATCAAGCGCGCGGTGGATCCCATCGAAACGCTGTTGGTGGCTGACGCCATGACCGGCCAGGAAGCGGTGCGGGTTGCCGGAGATTTTAATGAAGCCGTGGAGCTGACCGGTCTGATCATGACCAAGATCGACGGCGACGCGCGCGGCGGCGCTGCGATCTCCATGCGCGAAGTGACGAACGTGCCCATTAAGTTCCTGGGTACCGGCGAGAAGCTGGATGCTCTGGAACTGTTCCATCCCGATCGCATGGCCAGCCGAATTCTGGGCATGGGCGACGTGTTGACGCTCATTGAGAAAGCTCAGACGGAGATGGATGAGGAAGAGGCGCGCAAGGCAGGGGAGAAGTTGCTGGCAGGCGACTTCACACTAGAAGATTTCCTGCAGCAGATGCAGCAGATCAAGCGCATGGGCCCGATCGGCCAGCTGATGGAGATGATACCTGGCTTCAGCCGCATGGCCGGCGACGTCGACATGCAGAACGCCGAGCAAGAGATGAAGCGCATTGAGGCTATCATCCAGTCGATGACGCATGAAGAAAGGCGTAACCCAAGAATTCTGAAGGCCAGCCGCAAGCGACGTGTCGCTGCCGGTTCTGGCACGAGCGTTCAGGAAGTCAATGCGTTGCTCAAGCAATTTAGAGAGATGCAGCGCATGATGAAACAGTTGAAGCAGGGTCGAGGCAAGCGCAGTGTTGCCAACCTGTTCGGCGGTTTCCGTTAGGTCGCAATCAACTGGAGATAAGAGCAGAGAGCAGTTTCTTGCCCTCGAAACTCGACCCTCCCTCATATCAATTAAAATTTAGCAAGACGTTGGAGAATTAGGTAATATGCTTCGTATTCGTTTGGCCCGAGTGGGCAAGAAAAAACAGGCACACTTCCGTGTTGTCGTCGCCGATATTGAATCCAAGCGCGACGGTCGTATCGTCGAGCGCATTGGCCACTATTCACCGCTGACCGATCCGGTAACATTCAAGATTAATGAAGGGCGGGCGCTACACTGGCTCAGCGTCGGCGCCCAGCCGACTGACGCCGTGCGCAGCCTGCTGAAGAAACAGGGCACGCTGCGGCGACTTAAGCGTCTGCGCGCCGGTGAAGCGCTGGAAGATCTGGTGGCTGAGTTCGCGGGCGAGGCGGCAGAAGAGGAAGTTGCCGAACCGCAAGCGGTGGCTGAAGCTGAGGCAGTGGCAGCGGAACGTGCGCAGCGGGCCGCTGCCCTGGAAGAAGAATAAACGCGGACAGAGCCAGCATCTAAGGCTCGCAATGGTCGCAGCCTGAAACGTAGACCTACGGTTTGGAAGAGGCTAACATGGAAGAACTGGTCGAATATATCGCCCGCTCCCTGGTTGACCATCCCGACAGCGTTCGCGTGGAGCGCATAGAAACGCGGTCGGCCGTGACGCTGGAACTGACAGTGGCGGATTCAGACATGGGGCGCGTGATCGGACGGCGCGGTCGTGTCGTCAATGCGATGCGCAGCCTCGTGGACGTCGTTGCCAGGAATGAAGGGAAGCGGGTTTCGCTTGAAATCATCGACTGATTCCGGATTTCTGATCATCGGGCGTATCATGCGCCCGCACGGCGTGCGTGGCGAAGTGCGCGCCGCAATCCACACGCAGATCCCTGAGCGTTTCACCTGGTTGGAACAGGTGTATATTTCGCGGGATCCGGAGAGCACAAGTCCTGAAGTCGTTCCTCTTGACGGGGTGCGCTTTCATCAGGGACATGTGTTGCTGCAACTGAGTGGACATGATTCGCGTGAGGCGGCGGAGTTATTGCGCGGCTACTGGTTGCTCGTTCCAGAGGCCGAGGCAATTCCCCTTGAGGAAGATGAAGTCTTTCTGTTCGAATTAAAAGGCCTTGCCGTGTACACGGATGAGGGGGAACATCTTGGCCTTGTGGTTGAGGTATTGGAAACAGGGGCCAACGAAGTCTTCGTGGTGCGTGGCGATGTGGGCGAAGTGCTGTTGCCCAACATTGAGGAGGTCGTGCTCGAGGTGGATATGGAGGCGCGGCGCATGCTGGTCCATCTCTTGCCAGGGTTGCGTCCCTGATCGCGCCGGTGTAAAGTTTTGCTGCTGTGGCGATAGTCTCCTGTCGCCTACTTTCTTGACACGTGTATCCTGAACGTCTATTTTAACAGCCATGACTGACCTGAAGTATTGGCTGGGTTTCAACCTGGTTAAAGGCATTGGCCCGGCTAAATTACAGGCGCTACTCGACTATTACGGCGACATAGCCACCGCGTGGCGCGCCAGCAAGGCCGATCTTGCACGGATTGGCATTGACCGGCGCGCGATAAAGACGTTCGTGGAAACGCGGAGCACCACGGACCTCGACGCCTATCTGGCGCGCGTCAATAACAGCGGGGCGAAAGTGCTCACCTGGGAATCGCCGGATTATCCGCGTTACCTGCGCGAAGCGCCAGCGCCGCCACCTGTGCTCTATGTGGCGGGCGATTTGCTGGAAGCGGATCGTTGGGCCGTTGCCGTTGTGGGCACGCGTCGCAAATCAGATTATGGTGAACAGGTCACGCGAGAGTTAGTTAGCGGATTGGTGCACAATAACGTTACGATTGTCAGCGGTCTGGCCCGTGGCATTGATTTCATCGCCCACGACACGGCTGTGAAGCAGGGCGGGCGGACAATTGGTGTGCTGGGGTCCGGCATCGACCATATTTATCCGCCTGAACACCGTAACCTGGCGCGAAAAATCGTGAAGGAGCGGCGCGGCGCCATTATTTCTGACTATCCGCTGGGCACGGAACCAGAATCTAAGAACTTTCCGCCGCGCAATCGTATTATCAGCGGCCTTACACTTGGCGTCCTGGTCATCGAGGCCGGAAAGCGTAGCGGCGCTCTGATCACGGCCAATTACGCCTTGGAGCAGGACCGCGAAGTATTCGCCGTTCCGGGCAAGATAACGAGCTATCGTAGCGCCGGTACCAACCGTCTGATCCAGCAAGGCGCCAAGCTGGTGACGCAGGTAGAGGATATTCTGGAAGAGTTGAACCTGACCATGGTGCCCCAGCAAGTGGCCGTGCAGATGGTAGCGCCGGAATCGGCTGAGGAAGTTGCGTTGTTGGAACACCTGTCGCCGGAACCGCTGCACATCGACGAACTGTGTCGCGCTTCCGGCCTGGATATGTCCAAAGTGAGCAGCACCCTTGCGCTGATGGAGTTGAAGGGCATGGTGCAACAGGTGGGCGGCATGCGCTACGCGCTTCTCCGCGAACCTGGGCCCACCTATGAAACAGATGCCGGGTGACGTGGGCAGGGCGCCGCCATTGAGTATGTGTTGGACATGAGTGGAGTGCCGTATTACGCGATTTTAACGGTTGCGCAATAAGCTTACGCGGCGTGACTGTAACACGCTCCGTTTGTGTAAGCTCGGCGTTGACGTCCATTTTTTAGCCAGCCAGTCATAAGAGTAAGGAAATGAAAGTAATAATCTTTGCCGGAGGAACCGGCCGGCGGCTATGGCCCATCAGCCGCCAGGCGTCGCCAAAACAGTTTGAGCCCATTCTTGGCGAGAAATCGACGGTGCAACTGGCAGTTGACCGTGTGTTAGATCTTTACGGCGCTGAGAATATCTACGTCTCTACGAACGAGCGCTATCAGGAGATTATCCGCCAGCAACTGCCCCAATTGCCGCCAGAAAATGTAATAGGCGAGCCCGAACGCCGCGATCTGGCCGCAGCGGTTGGGCTGGTGATGGCGCACCTGGGCCATTCCTCAGAGCGCAGTGACGAGCCGGTGTCCATCCTGTGGGGCGATAACTATATGAACGACACGGAAACGTTCCGCGCCCTTCTGCAAACCGCCGAACAGTTGATTGAACAGGACGCGGCGAAAATCATCTTCATCGGCGAGACGCCACGCTTTGCCAACGAGAATCTGGGCTGGATTGAAATGGGCCAGAGGCTCGGTGAGGTGCACGGCCGACCCTACTTCGCCTTCAATTCGTGGCGCTATCGTCCCCCGCTAGAAGTGGCGCGCGAAATGTTTGACAGCGGAAAGCATGTCTGGAACACTGGTTACTTCGTGACGACCATTGGCTTCGTTCAGTCGCTCTACCGCCAGCACCAGCCGCAGATGGCGGCGAAGCTGGAGGAGATAGAACAGGCCATTGGCCGGCCCGAGTACGAAGAAGTGCTGCACCGCGTCTATCCGCAGCTGGAAGTCGCCAGCTTTGACGATGCGATTCTGACGCACGTGGCGCCCGAGGAGGCTGTGGTGCTGCACGGTCAGATGGGGTGGAGCGATCCGGGCACACTCTACGCGCTGAAGGAAGCGTTGGCCTCTGAACCGGAGGAAAATGTAGAAGAGGGGTTGGTGCTGGCGCAAGACACCAGCGATAGCCTTCTTCTCAATTACGAAGATGAGAAGTTGATGGCGGTCATTGGCCTAGAGGGCATTATTGTGGTTAATACGGGCGATGCCCTGCTTGTTGTACCCAAGGATAAGATCCCGCAGGTCAAGCAGTTTGTTAACAGTCTGCAGGGCACAGATTTGGAGAAGTATAGTTAAGTATGTCAAAATCAGACGATTTGCAGTTAGAAGGCTACTGTCTGAAGTGCAAAGAAAAACGGATCATACAGGATCCACAGGCAGAATATTCAGCCAGCGGTAGTCCCGGAACGCGTGGTACTTGCCCAGTGTGTGGCAGTACGATCTATAAAATGGGCTATACGCCGGCGCACGAGTCCTTGCCGAAGCCCAAAGTCACACGCAGCAAGAAAAAGAAAGTTAAGCGTTCGGGTAAGCTGGTCGTTGTGGAGTCGCCGGCAAAGGCGCGGACCATTGGGCGCTATCTGGGGCGCGGCTACACGGTCAAGTCCAGCGTGGGCCACATCCGCGACCTTCTGAAGTCACGTTTGAGCGTGGATGTGGAAAACGACTTTGAGCCAGAGTACCGCGTTCCCAACGAGAAGCGCGACACGATGAAGGAGTTGAAGAAGGCGGCGGCTCGCGCCGAAGAGATTTTTCTGGCGACGGACCCTGACCGCGAAGGTGAGGCGATTGCCTGGCACGTGCGCGAAGCCACCGACATGGAGCCGGAGCGCACCAGGCGCGTCGTATTTCAGGAGATCACCAAGCCGGCGGTGCAGGCCGCGTTCGACAATCCGCGTGACATCGACATGAACCGCGTGGACGCGCAGCAGGCGCGGCGCATTTTGGACCGGCTCGTAGGCTATAAGCTAAGTCCCTTGCTGTGGCGCAAGGTGCGCGGGCGGCTGTCTGCCGGGCGTGTGCAATCGGTCGCCGTGCGCCTGATTGTGGAGCGCGAGCGAGAAATCGAGGCCTTTGATCCTGAAGAATACTGGTCCATTGAGGTGGAGCTGAGCCAGCAAGATTTCCGGGATCAAGATCCGCGACCCTACTTCACGGCAAAATTTCACAAGTACAAGGGCGAGGACCCCGTTCTCTCATCTGAGGAAGACGTGCGACCGCACCTGGAGGTGCTGGAGAAGGCAGAGTGGACGGTGGGCGAGGTGCGTCTGGGACAGCGTCGCCGCCGGCCTGCTGCTCCCTTTACAACCAGCACGTTGCAGCAGGAAGCGTCGCGACAGATTAGCTTTGGCGCGAACAAGACGATGCGCGTCGCCCAGGAGCTTTACGAAGGTGTGGACCTGGGGAATGAGGTCACCGAAGGTCTGATTACATACATGCGTACTGATAGCGTGGCCGTTTCCAAGGAGGCGCAACGCGAGGCGCGAAGCTATATCGCCGATGAGTTCGGCGAGGAATACATGCCCAAGGAGGCGCGCGAGCATCGCACGAAATCTAAGCTGGCCCAGGAAGCGCACGAGGCGATACGGCCAACCTCCGTATTGCGGACGCCACAGTCGGCAAAGAAGTATTTGTCGCGCGACCAGTACCGGCTCTATGAGCTGATCTGGAAGCGCTTTGTGGCCAGCCAGATGGCGAACGCGCTCTACGACACTGTTTCCGTGGATATCTATCCCGGCGAACCGGGCTCTTTGGTTCAGGAGCGCCCGCATCTGTTCCGGGCCACGGGATCTACGCTCCGTTTCCCCGGCTTCCTGGCCCTGTACGAAGAATCAAAGCCGGAGGATCGGCCCGAGGACGCTGAGGTCGAGGTGCCCACGGATCTGGAAGAGGGCGAAGAGCTGGATATGTTGCAGTTGCTTCCCCAACAACATTTCACACAACCACCACCCCGCTTTTCGGAGGCTACGCTGGTGAAGGAGCTGGAGGAGAACGGCGTCGGCCGGCCCAGCACCTACGCATCTATCATCTCTACTATCCAGAATCGGGGCTACGTACACATGGAAGGCAGGCGTCTTGTGCCTACGGATACCGGCAAACTGGTGAATGACCTGTTGGTGCAGTATTTCCCCAATGTGATGTCGGTGGATTTCACGGCGCGCATGGAGGATGAGCTGGACGAGATCGCGCAGGGCAAAGAGTGGGTGCCGGTGGTTGCTGATTTCTACGCTGACTTCTCGCGAAATCTTGAAGTCGCCGAAGAAGATATGCCCAAGGTGAAGAAGGCACAGCCGGTGGGACGTGAGTGCCCCGAGTGTGGCAACGAACTGGTATACCGCCACGGGCGCTACGGCAAGTTTATTGGCTGCAGCAATTTCCCCAAATGTCGCTACACAGAACAGATTTTAGACAAGATCGGCGTGGAGTGCCCCAACTGTGGCGGCGATCTGGTGGTTAAGAAAACGCGTCGGGGCCGGACATTTTATGGTTGTGCCAATTACCCCGACTGTGACTGGACGAGCTGGAAGCGTCCGCTCCAGCAAAAGTGCCGCTACTGTGGCGGGTTGCTGGTGCAGGCCACGAAGGATGAGGCCGAGTGTACTGATTGTGGCAAGCGCCAGCCGTTGGCCGAGCCAGAAGTCGAAGCTGAACAGGTCTGACGACGGCGCTTAGACGCCAGACAGGAAGAGTGAACGAACTGAGGGCTCCGGAGCACGCCGGAGCCCTCGTTGCATCGCCAGCCATAGGCTGGACAGTGGCAAGAGGCGACCGATAGCCGTGACACCAGGGAGGATCATTCCGCTACCGGGTAAGAAAGCGCGGCGACTGCTATCGCTGTTTTTCTTCGCCACGCCCCTCCTCTTTCTGCTCGCATTTTTCTTTTTCCCCCTGGCAAACATATTGCGCTTCAGCCTGACGGCCGAAGCATTCGTACGTTTCTTTTCGCGGCCATATTACCTGAATGTGCTGTGGTTCACGATATGGCAGGCGGCACTGTCCACGCTACTTACGTTGCTGATTGGCTTGCCCGGCGCGTACCTGTTCGCGCGTTATGAGTTCAGAGGGAAAGCGCTGCTGCGCTCGCTGACCACCGTACCCTTTGTCATGCCCACAGTGGTTGTAGCGACGGCCTTTCGCGCCTTGTTGGGAGCCAACGGGCCGCTGAACCGGGCGCTGATGGCGCTGACCGGCGCGGAACAGGCAATCATCCGCGTGGAGCAGACGCTGACCATTATTCTGCTGGCGCATGTTTTTTATAACGTGACAATTGTTATCCGCCTTGTAGGCGGCTTTTGGGCCAGCCTGAGTCCGCGTGTGGTGGAGGCAGCGCGCACGATGGGCGCGCCGCCGCTTCGCGCTTTCTGGGAAGTGACGCTGCCCCTCTTGCGTCCGGCCCTTATCGCAGCCTCCTTGCTTATCTATCTCTTTACCTTCACCAGCTTTGGCATCATTCTCTTGTTGGGAGGGCCTGCCTACAGCACAGTGGAAACAGAGATATACAGGCAGTACGTTAACTTCTTGCGACCTGACGTGGCGGCGGCTCTCTCGTTGCTGCAAATAGTGTTTACGTTCGTTCTCATGTCGCTCTACGCCCGCTGGCAGAGTAGATCGGCTGTGGCCCTCGACTTTCGTCCGCAAAGCGCGGGCGCCAAACGGCCTTCAACGTGGCGGCAGTGGGCGCTGGTCAGCATTGTGATCACGGGTCTGATTCTATTTGAGGTGATTCCGCTTCTGTCGCTGGTCTATCGTTCATTCGTGACTCGTGATGGGGCGTTTACGTTGGCCTACTATGAGGCTTTGCCTGTGCTGAGGCGCGGCAGCGTGACTTTTATTCCTCCCCTGGAGGCCGTGCGCAACTCGATAATCTATGGTCTGCTGACGGTGGTCAGCGCAGGGATACTTGGTACGATCAGTGCGCGATTGTTGACGCGACCCGGACGCTGGCGGCGCTGGCTGGATCCGTTGTTCATGTTGCCCCTGGGGGCTTCTGCCGTCACCCTCGGCTTTGGCTACGTCGTAACCTTTGATCGCCTGCGCACGTCGCCGCTGCTGGTGCTCATCGCGCACACACTGGTGGCGTTTCCCTTTGTGGTGCGCACTGTTCTGCCCGTCATACAGGGCATCAAGCCTAGCCTGCGCGAGGCGGCGGCGGTCATGGGCGCTTCTCCCTGGCGAGTGTGGCGCGAAATTGACCTGCCCATTGTGGGGCGCGCTTTGCTGGTTGCTGCCGTGTTTGCCTTTACGGTGAGCATGGGTGAGTTTGGCGCGACGAGCTTCATCGTGCGACCCAATAGCGGCTATCTGACGATGCCCATCGCCATTGCGCGCTACCTGGGTACGCCGGGAGCGTTGAACTTCGGGCAGGCCCTGGCCATGAGCGCCATCCTGATGCTGGTCACGTCCGTGGGGTTTGTGGCCATTGAGCGATTCCGTTTTGCCGACGTGGGCGAGTTCTAGCCCATGCGAGACAGAGGCTGATGCTGGAACTGCAGAATATTACGAAGCGCTTCGACGAAGAACCGGTCTTGCGGAGTGTGTCATTGCATATTGACGCCGGTGAGGTGGTGGCCCTGCTCGGGCCCAGCGGCAGTGGCAAGACAACGCTTTTGCGCATCATTGCCGGCCTGGAAACAGCAGATGAGGGACAATTGTTTCTGCGGGGACGCGATCTGACAGAAATCCCGGTACATGAGCGCCCCTTTGGCATGGTTTTTCAGGACTATGCGCTTTTTCCCCACAAGAGCGTGGCCGAGAATGTGTCGTTTGGCCTGCGCATGCAGAGCTGGCCGGCGCAACGTATCCAGGAACGGTGCCGGCAGGTGCTTACCCTCGTAGGGCTGGAGGCGTTTGGGGAGCGCCCTGTCTATGAGCTCTCGGGCGGCGAGCAGCAACGGGTGGCGCTGGCGCGGGCGCTGGCTCCGGCGCCCCGGCTCCTGTTGTTGGACGAACCTCTGGGTGCTCTGGATCGGGCGCTCCGTGAACGGCTGATGGACGAGCTGCGGCGCATTCTGAACGAAGTAAATGCCCTGTCTCAGGATGAGGAAAGTATTACGGCCATTTACGTCACGCACGACCAGGCAGAAGCGTTTGCCGTGTCTGACCGAGTTGTGGTGCTGCGTGCCGGCTGCATTGAGCAGGACGCGCCGCCGGTTGAGCTCTATCGACACCCGCGCACCCCTTTCGTGGCCCGCTTTATCGGCATGGAAAACCTTCTTGAGGCGCGACTTGTGTCGCAAGATCCGCTGGAAGTTGAGAGCGACCTGGGACGCCTGCGGGTGGCGATAGGGCCCGCCGGCGCCAGATTACCCCAATTGCCCACGTTGTTGGTGCGGCCCGATGCCGCGCGCGTGGTCCGCGAGGAAAATAATGGCGAGAATGTGATTGAAGCCACGCTGGAGGAAGTGTCCTTTCGCGGTCGCTATCAGCAAGCAACCGTGTCCACGCCTGCCGGCGCTCAACTGAAGCTGGAGTTTGGCGCGGATGAGCAACTGCCGCAGCCGGGCGCCGCGCTGGCGCTGGCGCTGGATCCGCGCAGGCTGGTTCTCATGCCCTCAGACGAGGAGGCCGGTTGTTAGTTAGAATGGTGTAAGTAGAAAAAGCCGGAAGTTGCCATTCTTTCCGCTGCGGGCGTATAATCAAGTTAACATATAGATCTCCTGGTTCTTAGGAAGAAAGCGATGTCAATTCTGTGGATGGTGGGGGCCTTCGCCCTGATCTTGACGCCAATAATTTTCGTACACGAGCTCGGCCACTTTGTGGTTGCTCGCTTTTTCAACATTGAAGTTGAGGAGTTTGGCCTGGGGTTCCCGCCACGAGCCGTGAAACTTTTTGAGCGCAATGGCACGGTCTATTCGCTGAACTGGATACCGCTTGGTGGATTTGTGCGCCCGGCAGGCGAAGACGATCCTTCGGTGCCCGGTGGGCTGGCGGCTGCTACTAAAACGGCGCGCTTCTTTACGCTCTCAGCAGGCGCGTTGGCCAACTTCGTTCTGGCGTTCATCGTCTTCTGGTTTGCCTTCATGATCGGGCCCTCGGCGGTGATGGTCGAGGACGTTCACGCCAATTCGCCGGCAATGGCTGCCGGACTCCAGTCGGGTGACGTGATTTTAGAGATTAACGGCCAGGTCGTAGAAAGTAGCGGCATTCTGGTCAGTGAGGTCACCGAGCACGCCGGCGATCCCGTGGAATTGCTGGTGCAACGCGGCGAGGAGGAGTTATCGCTCTCTATGGTTCCGCGCCGCGCCGGGGAATTCGATCCGGAGGTAGATGGCCCAATTGGCATCAGCCTTGGTTATACCAGCGGGAGTCGGCTGTCGCGCGGCCCAATTGAGTCAGCCACGGCCTCGCTGCGCTCTATCTGGGACATCATGTACCTGACGGTGCGCGCTCCCATCATGCTCATGGAAGGGCAGATAACGGCGGAGCAGGCCCGTCCGGTAGGCCCGGTGGGCATCAGCCAGATAGCGGGCGAAACGGCGCGCTATACGGCAACGACGGGTGACTGGTTCCAGTTGCTGCGCATCACGGCTTTCATCAGCGTGGCGCTGGGCTTTACAAACCTCTTGCCCATTCCGGCCCTGGATGGCGGTCGCATCCTGTTTGTGCTTCTTGAGGCCGTGCGTGGCCGGCGTATTGAGCCGGAACGCGAGGGCCTGGTGCACCTGGTGGGCATGCTATTCCTCCTGGGGCTGATGTTCCTGCTAATTATTCAGGATATCGCCAATCCCATCATACAGTAACCCCACACAGTAACCCAATGGACAACGATCAGCTTCCATTTTCAGAAGTCTTAGACCGCTTATTTGAGGAAAGAACGGTCCCCATCGCGCTGGTTTACCGCCTGTCTGACATGACGCCGTCGGAGGCCAACACCTTCGCCGAGCGCTGGTCAGAACAGCCGGACGAACGCCGGCGTATTATTGCGCGCCACATGGCCGATATCAGCGAGGAGAACTTCGTCGTCGATTTCAGCCCGGTGTTTTTGCGTCTTCTGGCCGACGCCTCTCCTGCGGTGCGCCTGGCTGCACTTGATGGGCTCTGGGATACGAGCAACATTGACGTCGTCCCTCCGGTTTTGGACCTTATGCGGAGCGATGCGGACAGCGAAGTGCGCGCTGCCGCGGCGTCAACCCTTGGCCATTTCGTCTTGTTAGGGGAGTGGGGGCAGGTTGATTCGGGCGTTGCGGATCGTATCGTGGAGGCCTTGCTGGAGCAGTTCGCTCGAGGCGATCTTCCGCTGGCGGTTCGCCGGGCGACGCTGGAGTCTTTAGGCAACGCGGCGCATTCGCGCGTGCCCCATCTGATCGATGAGGCCTACCGGCGCGGCGAGGAAGCGATGCAACTCAGCGCTGTCTTTGCCATGGGTCGCAGCTGTGACCGGCGCTGGGTGCCCATTCTGATCGATGAAATGGCGAATCCGGATGCTGAAATGCGCGTGGAGGCGGCGCGTGCGGCGGGCGACATTGGTTCCAGCGACGCCGTAGACCGCCTGATTGAACTGCTTGACGATGAAGACCTGGAAGTCCAATTGGCGGCTGTGACCGCCCTGGGCCAGATCGGCAGCGAGCGGGCGCATGATGCCCTGAACCGGGTGATGGAGGATCCAGATGCCAATTTACTTC
>DATHSI010000254.1:0-11908 GCA_035464315.1 Candidatus Sulfomarinibacteraceae bacterium | reverse complement strand
CGAGTCGTAGTACGGGGTCACCTCGTATCCTTCGTAGACGCCGGTGTCCACGCGGATGCCGGGGCCCGTGGGCAGATGGCTGGCCGTAATGAGACCGGTGGAGGGCACAAAGTTGTGATAGGGGTCCTCGGCGTTCACGCGACACTCGATGGCCCACCCTTTCATCTTGATCTGATCCTGGGTATAGCGCAGCCGCCGCCCGCGGGCCACGCGCAGCTGCTCCTGAACGATGTCCACGCCGGTGACTAGCTCTGTCACGGGGTGTTCCACCTGCACACGTGTGTTCATTTCCAGGAAGTAAAAATTCTTGTCACGGTCTACCAGGAACTCCACCGTGCCGGCGTTGACGTAGTCCACGGCTCTGGCGGCGGCGACGGCCACTTCGCCCATCTCCTGGCGCATCTCCTCGTCGACCACAAAGGAGGGCGCTTCTTCGATCAACTTCTGGTGACGTCGCTGTAGCGAGCATTCACGCTCGCCCAGGTGGATGATGTTGCCCTGGGTGTCGGCCAGGATCTGGATCTCGATGTGGCGCGCGTCGGAGATCATGCGCTCCAGGTAAACGGTGCCGTCGCCAAAGGCGGCCTTCGCTTCGCGATGCGCCGCTGCCAGTGCGCCGGGCAGGTCCGCCTCGTCGTAGACGGGGCGCATACCCTTCCCCCCGCCGCCTGCCGCCGCTTTCACCAGCAGTGGGAAGCCCACGTCATGGGCCGCCGCTATGATCTCGTCGTCCTTCAGACCCAGCTCGGTGCCGGGTACCACGGGCACGCCGGCGGCCTGCACTGTCTGCCGCGCTCGTTGCTTGTCGCCCATGATGCCGATGGCGGCGGGCGAGGGGCCGATGAAGACCAGGCCCGCATCGTAGCAAGCCTGGGCGAAGTCGGCGCGCTCTGCCAGAAAGCCGTAGCCGGGATGTACGGCCTCCGCGCCCGACTGCCGCGCCACGTCGATCAATTTGTCGATGACCAGGTAGCTCTCCGTCGCCGGTGCGGGGCCGATGTGGTAGGCCTCGTCCGCGTAGCGCACGTGCAGCGCGTTGCGGTCGGCGTCGGAGAAAACGGCAACCGTTTTCAGCCCCAGCTTGTGGCAGGCGCGTTGCACGCGCACCGCAATCTCGCCGCGATTGGCGATCAGCACTTTGTCGAATTTCTGTGTCAACAAGGCGTTCTTGCTCATAGCGGAATGTTTCCGTGCTTCTTGGGTGGATTGTTGTCCCGCTTATTTTGCAGCATGTGCAGGGCGTTGATCAGGCGCGGGCGCGTCTCGCGCGGTTCGATGACGTCGTCGATGTAGCCGCGCTGCGCTGCCGTGTACGGGTTGGCAAAGCGCTCGCGGTATTCGGCGACCAGTTCCTCTTTGCGCTGCTCAGGGTCGTCGGCCTCCGCCAGCTCGCGCCGAAAGATAATGTTCACCGCGCCGTCGGGTCCCATGACGGCAATTTCCGCCGTGGGCCAGGCCAGGTTGAGATCGGCGCGGATGTGCTTGCTGTTCATCACGCAGTAAGCCCCGCCGTACGCCTTGCGCGTGACGACGGTCAGCTTGGGCACAGTGGCTTCGCAGAAGGCGTACAGTAGCTTGGCCCCGTGGCGGATGATGCCCCCGTGCTCCTGGTCCAGGCCGGGCAGGAAGCCGGGCACGTCTTCAAAGACGATGAGCGGGATGTTAAAGCAGTCGCAAAAGCGCACGAAACGGGCCGCCTTCTCGCTGGCGGCGATATCCAGCACGCCTGCCAGCACCATAGGCTGGTTGGCCACGATGCCCACACTATAGCCGCCCAGGCGTGCAAAGCCGACCACGATATTCTGGGCGTAATGCTCGTGGATTTCGAAGAACTCGCCGTCGTCCACAATCAGCTCGATGGCCTCTTTGATGTCATAAGGCTTGTGGGGATTGTCCGGAACCAGGCCATCCAGCGCGGCTTCGGTGCGCAGGGCGTCGTCGCGCGTGGTCTTGAAAGGCGGGTCCTCCATGTTGTTGGAGGGCAGGTAACTGAACAGCTCGCGAATCAGATAGAGGCAATCGGCTTCGGAATTGGCCGCCATATGGGCCACGCCGCTCTTGCTGTTGTGCGTCATAGCGCCGCCCAGCTCTTCGAACGTAACCTCTTCGCCGGTTACCGTCTTGACCACGTCAGGCCCGGTGATAAACATGTGGCTGGTATCTTTGACCATGAAAATGAAATCGGTCAGCGCCGGCGAGTAGACCGCGCCGCCGGCGCAGGGGCCCATGATGGCGCTGATCTGGGGCACGGCGCCGGAGGCCAGCGTGTTGCGCAGGAAGATGTCGGCATAGCCGCCCAGGCTGTCCACACCCTCCTGGATGCGCGCGCCGCCGGAGTCGTTGATGCCGATGACCGGCGCGCCGTTTTTCATGGCCATATCCATGATCTTGCACACTTTCTGCGCGTGTACCTGGCTCAGGCTGCCGCCAAAGACGGTGAAGTCCTGGCTAAAAACGTAGACCAGCCGGCCGTCGATGGTGCCCCAGCCGGTGACGACGCTGTCTCCCAGATACTTCTTCTCGTCCATGCCGAAATTGGTTTCGCGATGGACGACAAAGGCGTCCATCTCGCGGAACGAGCCTTTGTCCACCAGAAGGTCGATGCGCTCGCGGGCGGTCATCTTGCCCTTCTCGCGCTGTCGTTTCACGCGAGCCGGGCCACCTCCTTGTTGCGCCTCTTCTCGCAGGCGATGAAGTTGCTCAATCTTTGGATTCGCCATCGTCACCTCTTTCTCTCACTGTGCGCGGTGATGCAGCATGCGCGATCACCGCGCTGTTTTCTTGATCACGCCAGTAGGTGCGGTATGCGGGACGATACGCAACCCACGTTGTCCACAGAATGGCTGCCACGGCGAGCAGTACGGTCGCCTGCCACCCCTGCCGGGCCGCGGGGGCCTGGACAAACAGCGCCAGCAGTATCAGATGATAAATCGCATACAGCAGCAGGGAAAACGGAAGCAGGCGCCGCGCCACCGTCCGGCGCTGCCACAAAGCTACAGCCAGGGTCAGAAATAGAATGGACCAGATGAGGGCCATTACCAGGCGCGCGTAAGGATTCGGCCGGACGCCTAACTGTAGTAGAAAGGTGCTCTGCTGCGCCAGTTCGATGGTGCGCCAGCCATTCCAGGTCCCTAAAAGAAAAACCCCAACGGCGGTGATGGTTACGAAAAACGGGCGGCGGGGTTTGCTCATCGCGTAAATTATATGACAAGCACGCACTGTGACAAAACGCGCTTATGCCAGCGGGCTCCGGGAGCATTACGCGGCATGCTGCTATAATGGGGCGGGCGCGTCAGTCGCGCCTGTTGTTTAGTATGGTTGCGACGCCGGCGAGCGCCGGCACAAACGATTGCATTGAGCACACGCAGAGAACAGAGAAGGAATTATGTCCAGACCAGAGCGCTACTACGAACAATGGCCAGATAGGGGCAAACCCGAGCCGGAGGGGGGTAGCCGTTGGATATACTTTTTGATCGGCGCCCTGATCGGTCTGTGCGCGCTGGCGGCCTGCGCGGCGGCGGCTTACGCCTTTTTGCTGCCGGCTCTGGAGCAACCAACGCGCCCCGCCCCACCGGCAGTGCCTACGCTGCCCGGCGAGGCCGAGACGGCGACGGCGGAAGTGGGGCAGGTCACAGAGGAACCGCCGGCTACCGACCCCCCTTCGCCGGCGGCGACCGCCACCGTGGAGCCGGACGGCGATGCCGTGCGCGCCGTCTTCGTCGTTGATGGGCCAGACATCGACGGGCGCGGGGACGACTGGCCCCAGGCGCCTACGGTGCGCTCCGCATTTGTCGTGCACACGGCCGACGGCTGGGATGGCAGCGATGACCTGGAGGCCACCTGGCGGCTGGCCTGGGACGAAAGCAACCTGTACCTGCTGGTGGAGGTGGTGGACGACGTGCACGTGCAGACGCAGAGCGGTACGCAGCTTTTCCGGGGGGACAGCGTCGAGGTGCAGGTGGACACCAACCCGCAGGCCAACGCGCAGCGCGTAAACCCCGCCACCTACCAGTTCATCCTCTCGCCGGGCGACTTCGACGGCCGCTCACCCGCTGCCGTGCGCTTCCGCGGCACACAGGACGGCAACGTGCCCGAAGCGCCGGGCCACAGCGTGCGCGTCGCCGCGGTGCAGACGGATGAGGGGTACATGCTGGAGGCGGCGATTCCCTGGCGCGACATGAACGTAGCGCCCCAGGAGGGTATGGTGCTGGGCCTGGCGCTCAACGCCAATGACAACGACACGCCGGGTACCGCCCGCCAGGAAGTGATGAAGTCTAACATGCCCGGGCGCACGCTGACCAACCCCTCCACGTGGGGCACGCTACGCCTGGAATAAGCGTAAATTCAGGAGACGCCATGGCCGATATCTTTATCACCCGCAAAACGTTCGACGATGTGCTGGAGCGGCTGGATCAGGAGGGGCTCAGCTACGAAGCCAATCAGGACGACACGCCCTACAGCCCCGAGGAACTGGCGCAGGCCATACGCGCTTGCGGCGCGCCGGCGTTGATGTGCCTGCTGACGGACACCGTCGACGCCGCGCTGATGGACGCCGCGCCGCAACTCAAGGTCATCGCCAACGTGGCCGTGGGCTATAACAACGTGGACGTAGACGCGGCGACGGAGCGGGGCATCCTCGTCACCAACACGCCCGACGTGCTCACGGAGACCACGGCGGACCTGGCCTTCGCCCTGCTGCTGGCGGCGGCGCGGCGGCTGAGCGAGGCCGATCCTTACACCCGCGCCGGCAAGTACGAAGGGTGGGAGCTGTTCCAGCCGCACCTGGGGCTGGACGTTCACGGCAAGACGCTGGGCATCGTGGGTATGGGGCGTATCGGAGAGGCCACGGCGCACCGCGGGGCGCTGGGCTTCGGCATGCGCGTCCTGTACCATGGCGGCAGTCCTGAGCCGGAAGTGATTGAGGAGCTGGGCGCGCAGGAGGCGTCGCTGGAAACGCTGCTGCAGGAGAGCGACTTCGTGAGCCTGCACGTGCCCCTGACGGCGGAGACGAGGCACATGATCGCCAGAAGGGAATTGGAGATGATGAAACCCTCGGCGATCCTGGTCAACACCGCGCGCGGGCCGGTGGTCAACGAGGCCGACCTGGTAGCGGCGCTCAAGGAAGGGCTCATCGCCGGCGCGGGCCTGGACGTCTTCGAGGAGGAGCCGGCATTACACTCCGAGCTGCCCGCCTTGCAGCGTCACGTGGTCCTGGCCCCCCACATTGGCAGCGCCACCACCGAAACGCGCCTGCGCATGTCCCTGATGGCCGCCGAAAACGCCATCGCCGTGCTCAAGGGCCAGCGTCCGCCGAACACGGTAAATACGGTGGTCTACGACACGCAATAGTTTTGCCGCGGATGAACGCGGATATATCTTTATCTGCGTATATCCTGGCCCGTCCCCGGGGCCGTCAATCAGCGGCTGCAATCCCCTCCACCGGCACCACGTTTCTGTGCCGCCGCCGCTTGCGGTCCTCAATCTTGCTCACCGGCGGGCATTCCCAGGCCTCGGCGGGCGTTTCGCGGCGCATGCCGGTCATCTTGGGCAGGATGCCGCAGGCAAAGCACTGGTGGCGGCAGTCGATGCGCGTTTCCTCTTTCTGGCTCATCAGGTAATCTTGCGTCAGGAAACGGCGCGTGATGGCTACGTCGATGTGCTCCCAGGGGAAAACTTCGTCCACCGGCCGGCGGCGGTGGGTGTAGAACTCCATGTCCAACCCTTCGGCGGCGAACGCCTCGCGCCACTGGTCCATGTCGAAATGCTCGTACCAGGCGTCGAACTTGGCCCCGCTGCGCCAGGCGCGCTCGATGACGTTGGCCACGCGGCGGTCGCCGCGCGTCAGGAAGCCTTCGTAGATCGACTCCAGCGGCTCGTTCCAGCGCAGGCGCAGCCCGTGCATGCGCATCTCGCGTTGCAGCAGCTCAATCTTGTCGCGGATGCTGTCCAGCGTGTCCATGGGCTCCCACTGGAAGGGCGTGTGCGGCTTGGGAATGAAGGTGCTCACGCCGACGTTGACGCTGGCCTTCTTGCCGTGGTGCTTGCGCCCTTCGGCCAACACCGCTTTGGATAGCTCGACGATGGCCTGCACGTCCTCCAACGTCTCCTGGGGATGGCCGATCATGAAATAGAGCTTGATCGTGCGCCAGTCGCGGCGATAGATCTCGCGCACCGTCTCCAGCAGCTCCTCGTCGGAGACGTACTTGTTGATGATGTTGCGCATCTTCTCCGTCGCTGCCTCCGGGGCCAGAGTGAAGCCGCTGCGGCGGTTGTCGCCCAGATTGTCCATCAGCATCGTGGACACCGTCTCCGTGCGCAACGAGGGCAGCGAGATGTTCAGGCCCAGGTGGCCGAACCGCTCCTGGATGCGTTCCGTCAGCTCCAACACGTGCGTGTAGTCGCTGGACGATAGCGACAGCAGGGCAATTTCCTCATAGCCCGTCGTCTCCAGGATCTTCTCCATCGCCTCCAGGATCTCCTCCACCGGTCGCTCGCGCACGGGGCGCGTAACCATGCCCGCGTGGCAGAAGCGGCACCCCCGCGTGCAGCCGCGCATAATTTCGATGGGGGCGCGGTTGTGCACCGTTTCGATGAAGGGCACGATGAAATCGGTCAGCGGCGGGGGCATCACGGGCACGATGGTCTTCAGCACCTTCTCCGGCGCTTCCTCCACCGTGGGATAGGTACGGGCGATGGTGCCGTCGTCGTTATACTCGGTCTCATAGAAGCGGGGCACGTAGCACCCTTCCAGCTGCGCAATGTGCCGCAACTGCGTCTCCCGCGACAGGTGGCGCGTGGCGCGCAGCGCGCCGATGATACGCAGAATCGCTTCTTCGCCCTCGCCGATGACGAAGACGTCGATGAAGGGAGCCATGGGCTCCGGGTTATAGCAGGCGTGCCCGCCGGCGATCACCAGCGGATAGCCCGCGTCTCGCTCCTCACTGCGAATGGGCATGCCCGCCAGATCCAGCAGGTTGAGGGCGTTGGTGTAGAGCTGCTCGTAGGGCAGGCTGATGCCCAGCAGATCGAAGTCGCGGATGGGGCGTTTGCTCTCCAGCGAGTACAGCGGCATCTGCGCCTCGCGCATCTTCTCTTCCATATCCTCCCACGGCGCAAAGGCGCGCTCCGCCAGCAGGTTGCGGTGCTTGTTGACGATGTCATACAGCGTCATCAGCCCCAGGTTGGACATGCCGATGTCGTAGATGTCGGGAAAGGCCAGCGCCACGCGGAAGTCGACCTGCTCCCAATCCTTCACGACTTCGTTATACTCACCGCCCGTGTAACGGCCCGGCTTGCGCACGCGGGGCAATATCCGTTCCAGCGTTCGTTCGATCTCTTGTGGCGTTTGCATCATACCCATACACACTCCGAAGCTCTGTCTCTACGAAAGGCCCGGTCCCCACCATTGTACGGTAGTGCCGAACCAGGCGATTCAAGATCTGGATTTCGTTCCTTTTGATAACGATTATAACGAAAAGGCGGCTGCTGTGCCGAATGTGTAGGGGGCGTTAAGGTTGCGGTCGGGGCAAGACATCCGATTTTTCCAAAAAATCGGATGTCTCTACGCGCGCGACGAGACAAGCGTGCTTGCTTGACCTACCACCGTCCCTTCGATTAAAATTGCGCTGAAAAGAGCCAGAGGAGGAACTATGCCACGCTACGACTTCCGCTGTCATGACTGCACCACCGTCTTCGAAGTGAAGCGCTCCATGAGCCGCGCGGACGAGCCGACCGATTGCCCCGACTGCGGCAGCGCCAACACCTACAAGATGTTGTCGCGAGTGGCGGTCCACGCCGGCGGCAGTACAACAGCCAGCGCGCCAGCGCCGCAGCCGGCGAGCAAAGGTGGCGGCTGTTGCGGCGGCGCCTGCGCCTGCGGTCACTAACTTCCGGCTGTGAACCTCCGGGAGGCCCACCAGACTGCCCACAGCCCCGGGCACACCACCTGGGCCTCCCGGAGGTTTTTCATTTATAAAAAAGGGAAAGGCCGGCCCGTAATTTCTCGAACCGGCCCTTCTCTAGGAGGAGGGAAGAGGAGGGTGTATAAACCGGCCTGCGCCCGGTCCGACGCGATAGAGGGCCAGACCCGCGGTTCCCGTTACCGTCTGAGCAACGGCCGGTGTTATACCGATAATTGGGTGAATCTATCTACCTGAACGAAGGCGGGCGAGCTTTTCCGGTATGGGGTGGGGAGATTGGAGATTAGAGATTGGAGATCGGGGATTGGTGAGTGGGCCGCGCTCTGATCTTCAGTCAACCAATCTCCAATCAACCAATCTCCAGTCAACCAGCCGCCGCTACTCGTCGCTTCGTCTGCGTTTGACGGCCCAGGAAATGATAGCCACGAGCAGCAAAGCAATGACGGCGTACGTGGCCCAGCGCAGCACGCGGCCCAGGCTTTCGTACTGCTCGCCCAGCAAATTGCCGCCATAGGCCAGCAGCGCGGACCACAGCGCGGTGCCCAGCGCCGTGTAGAGCAAGAAGGGAGCCATGCGCATGCCGCAAGCGCCCGCGGGGATAGAAATGAGGGAGCGGATGCCGGGCACCAGCCGCCCGAAGAAGACCACGGCCCGGCCGTGGCGGCCGAACCAGTCGAAGGCCTGTTGCACGTCATTCGCGGTCAGCAGCAGCCAGGCGCCATGATCCGTGGCCCAGCGCTCCAACCGCTCCTGGCTGAACCAGCGGCCCACGTAGTAAAGGACCACTGCGCCCATGAGGGAGCCCGCGGTGCCTGCCAGCACCACCCCCGCCAGCGTCAGCCGCCCCTGCGAAGCCAGGAAACCGCCCAGGGGCAGAATCACTTCAGAAGGCAGCGGGGGAAAGACGTTTTCGACGAACGTCAGCAGGGCCAGGCCCACGTAACCCATGTTGACGACGAGCTGGCGGATCCATTCGTTCACGCCTGGCCTCCGTGCGGGGCGGATGGTGGAAGGCAGATGATGGACGTCCGACGGCGGACCGCGGACCGCAGACTACAGATCGCAAACGCGCCCGCCAACTTGCAACCTGCAACCTGCCAACATACCAACCTGTCGCTATCCGCCGTCAGTCGTCCACCGTCTCCCCTTCATCCAGCACCTCTCGCGCCTTGCTGGTGCCCGTGGGCGGGCCGATGATGCCCTCTTCCTCCATGACGTCCATGATGCGCGCGGCGCGAGTGTAGCCGATGCGGAAGCGGCGTTGCAGCAGCGACGTAGACGCTTTGCCCAGGTCGCGCACCAGGGCGATGGCCTCCGGCACCAGCTCATCCTCGTACTCCGATTCCTCCTGCTCGATCAGGTCTTCCCACAGCGGTTGTTGCGTGGGCGGAGGCGCCATGGTGGAGGCTTCATCTTTTTTCTTCTCGGCGTCGACCTCGGTAATACGATGGCGTCGCCGGGCGCCGCGCCAGTAGCTAATGATGCGGCCCAGCTCACGCTCGCTGACGAAGCTGCCCTGCAGGCGCACGGCCGAGCCGGCGTCCGGGCTCTGGAACAGCATGTCGCCCTCGCCCAGCAGGCGCTCCGCGCCCACTGTGTCCAGGATCACGCGGCTGTCCGTGCCCGAGGCCACGGCGAAGGCGATGCGCGCGGGGAAATTGGCCTTGATCAAGCCGGTGACCACGTCCACCGACGGCCGCTGCGTGGCGATGACCATGTGGATGCCCGTGGCGCGGGCCATCTGCGCCAGGCGCGTGATGCTGCGCTCCGTGTCCTCCGGCGAGACCATCATTAGGTCCGCCAGTTCGTCGATGACGATGACTACGTAAGGCATCTTTTGCTTGTCCCTGCCCCGGATCTTGCGATTATACTCTTCGATGTTGCGCGCGCCGACTTCGGACAGCCTCTTGTAGCGCATGTCCATTTCGCGCAACGCCCACTGCAAGGTGCCGATGACGCGCTCCACGTCCACCACCACGGGCGCCACGAGGTGCGGCACCCCGTTGTAGCCGGTCAGCTCCACCCGTTTGGGATCCACCATAACCATGCGCAGATCTTCGGGCGTGTTTTGAAGCAACAGACAGGCGATGATGCTGTTGACGCACACGCTTTTGCCGGACCCGGTGGCGCCGGCGATGAGCAGGTGGGGCATTTTGGCCAGGTCGGCCGAAATCGCCTGCCCTGACACATTCTGACCCAGACCCAGGCGCAGCGAGGACTTGATGCTCAGGAAATTGTCCGACTCCATCACGTCGCGCAGCGAGACCAGCGCCTTCTGCACGTTGGGCACCTCCAGCCCCACGTAGCCGCGGCCGGGCACCGGCGCCTGCACGCGCACGGAATGCGCCGCCAGGGCCAGGGCCAGGTCGTCGGCCAGGCCGGAAATCTTGCCCACTTTGACTTTGGTGCGCTTGCCGTTGCGCCGCTCGATGAATTGCGGCTCTACGCCGAACTGCGTGACCGTCGGGCCCTGGTTGATTTCCACGACCTTGGCCGGCGCGCCAAAGCTTTCCAGGGTATGCTCAATGATTTCAACCTGCTCGCGGATGGCCACGTTGCTGATCTCCTGATCGTCGCCCGCCTCCAGCATGTCGTCCATCTTGGGCAATTCCCACGTCTGCGAGGTGGCCATGGTGTCTGCTTCCAGCAGAGCGGGATCGGCAGCCGGCGCGTGCCGCTCTGTCTCTTGCTGGCGACGCGGTGCGCGGCGCGGTCGGGATTCTTCCTGTGCCTGCGTTTCCCCGTTCGCTGTCTGTGCGGCGGGAGCCTCTGCAGCTTCTGCGGTTACCGGCGCCGGTTCCGTGGCAACGCCGGCATTGCTCTGTCGCCCGGCGCGCGCGGTGTTGATGGGAATCTCGCGGTCCCCGGCGCGAACGGCGGGGCGTTGCGGCCGGGTCTGCCACGCGGCCTGCAGAAATTCACCGAGGTCTTTCCGCGTGACGCCGAACAGGAGCACGGCGGCGATCAGGCCGGCGATGGCCAGGATGAAAATAGCGCCCAGTCGCCCCACGGCCTGGCTCAGCGCCCAGGCCAGCGTGCCGCCCAGATAGCCGCCTCCTGTCTGCGCCTGGGCCACGGCCCACACGTCGGCCAGCCCGTTGTCCAACACCACGCCGGCCAGCGAAGCATACGATTCAAACGTCAGAAAGAGAAGCGCCAGACCCGCCAGACGTAAGAGCGGGAGCTGCGGCGCCTGTTCCATACCCCACAACACCAGGTAGAACCCAAGAGCGCCCAGGAAAAGGGGCACCACGGCGCCGCCCCAGCCGAACAGCTGCCAGAGCATGCCGGCCAGAGCAGACGTAAGCTGTCCCTGGTTTGGCGAGAGGAGGCTCAGGATGAGGATTGCCGTGAAGAAGATGAGGGCAATTCCTATAACAAGCGCTTTCTGCTCCTGGTTCAGCGTAAAATTGGCTAACCAGGAGCGGTTCTTGCTGGACCGGCTGCGTGACGAGCGACTGGAACGTTTCTTCCGGGATGTGCCGCCGCGCGTACTTGACTTTTTTCTTGCCATAGCTCAAATGTTCCCGCTGCCATTATACCATGCCCGGCAGGAAATCGCAGCGTTGTAATCTTTCTGGAGGCTCACGGTCTCGTAAGAGGCGGCGGTCACCCGGCAGCCGCCGGGAGGAGGGGCTGCCGCATGTGTGTCTGCCGCCTGTTGCGCAAACGATGAGGACGTGTACCATCTTAGCGGAACAGTTAGCATTACATACAGGCTCATTTCATGCAAGAGCACAACGGCCATACCGTACCATATTTGCGCTTCTCCAGCTTCCCCGACGATGGGCTGCAGCATGCCGTCTTTACGCGCCAGGGCGGCGTGAGCCCCGCGCCGTTCGACACCCTCAATCTCAGCGTGTCGGTGCCCGACGACCGCGACAACGTCTACGCCAACCGCCGCCGCGCCTATGGTCTCTACAATCGGGATACGCACGATGTGGTGCACGCTCACCTGGTGCACGGCAACGACGTGGCGCGGGTGACGC
>DATHSI010000253.1:0-26224 GCA_035464315.1 Candidatus Sulfomarinibacteraceae bacterium | reverse complement strand
GTGAGCCACTGACTAAATAGTGAGCGGCTCACTGGTCAGTGGGCGGCTCACTGTTTAGTGAGCGAGGGACTCATAAGCCGTAGGTCGCTGGTTCAAATCCAGCTGGCGCCATAAGCCCGGCCGAGAGGCCGGGTTTTTATTACCTACGGGTAACGCATCTTTCGGCGAGGCTGTTACGAGTTTATTAGTGCGTAGCAGCCTCGTTTGTTTTCAGGGCGTCTTTTTTGGCGCTTACGCCAATATTAGCAAAGTGCATGAGTTTCATTAGACACTGGACAAGGGCCGCGAAATAATATATGCTATAAGCGTCGTAAGTTCTGCAGTGGATGATACGTTGCAATGTCGGCCGTCCAGATCTTCGTCTGGATGGCTTTTTTGTTGAAAACCGTGTCGTTCCTGCAAGGTAGCCATAAGGAGATAGTCAAAAATGGCCAATGAACAGGAAACTGGAACCGTAAAGTGGTTCGACGTACGCAAAGGGTATGGATTTATCGAGCGCGATAGTGGCAGTGACATTTTCGTGCACATCAACGATATGGCCGACCCCTCCGCTCGCGCTCTGGAAGATGGCGAGCGTGTGACTTTTGTCGTGGGCCAGGGTCGTAAGGGCCCGGCTGCACAAAACGTGAAGCGCGTCTAAGCAGCAAACGTTTACGGTTGCCCAGACCTGGCTGTTAGCGCGCGGGGCACACGCCCTTCGCTCCAGTAGCCAGGTAGGGTTATCTTCCGGGCGTCCATCCAGGCTAATCGTAGCCGGGTGGGCGCTTTTTTTATTTCTGGCGGTGGCAAGCAGACGCCGAACCGCGGTTTGGTCTTCTGAGTACGCTCCGGGTACGCTGCCTCGCCCTGTTCTTTCGCTCAGGCCCAGAGTGCCTTTTTTAGGTCGTCGAACTCCTCGCGTGGGCCCTCGTGGCGATTGCGGCCCAGCTCCAGCACATAGACGTAGTCGGCGATCTCGATGGCCTGCCGGATGTTCTGATCGACGAGCAGAACCGTGATCCCCTCGTTTTTGAGACCAACCAGCAGTTCGTAGATATCCCGCGCCAGAAGAACAGCCAGCCCCGCGGTAGGTTCGTCGACCAGGATCAGCCGCGGATCGGTCATCAGCACGCGGCTCAGCTCCACCATGCGCTGCATGCCGCCGGATAGTTCGCCCGCCGGCGAGTGGCGGCGATCCTTCAGCACGGGAAAGCGCTCGTAGTTGGCTTCGATCCTTTCTCGCACACGGGCCTTCTCATTGCGGAAGGACCAGGCGCCCAGTTCCATATTCTCCTCTACAGTCATGTAGGGAAAGACGCTCTGCCGCTGCGGGATGTACGAAACGCCGTGGTGCACCAGTTGATGAGAGGATAGTTCGGTTACGTCCCGTCCATCGACCAGAATTTCACCCTCCTGGGGCTGAACAAAGCCGTAGATGGCCTTGAGCAGCGTCGATTTGCCAACCCCGTTGGCCCCTAACACGACTGTAATCTCCCCCTGGCGCGCGCGCAGCGAAACGCCCTGCAGGATGTTCAGATCCTTATAATAACCTACATACAGATCGTTGACTTTAAGCAACAGCGTCCTCCTCTCCCAGATAGGCTTCAATCACAACGTCATCATCTTTGACCACGCTGGGATCACCGTCGGCAATTACGTCTCCGTAGCTCAGCACGATCAGTCGCTGGCTCAGGGTGAAGATGGAATGCATGTCGTGACTGACGATGATGAAGGCCTTGCCCTGGTCGTGTAGGGTGGTGATGTAATCGAAAATGGTGTCCATGAGCCGCGGGTGTACGCCGGCAAAGGGCTCGTCCAGCAGGATGAGATCGGGATCGGTCATTAATACCTGGCCCAACTCCAGCAGCTTCTGTTGGCCCCCGGAGAGGCTGCGGGCGTAATCGTCGCGCAGGTGCGTGATGGTCAGGAAGTCCAGCACTTCGCGCGCGCGTTCTTCCCACGCCTTACGGCCCCGTTGTGGGTCCAGCGCCATGCCGGGCACCAGCAGATTTTCCAGAACCGTCATGCGCCGAAAGGCGCGGGTCACCTGGAACGTGCGGCCAATGCCCGCCCGCGCGACCTGGTTTGGCTTCATGCGGGTAATATTCGTGTCGTTAAAGACAATTTTGCCTTCTTCTGGACGGTGGATGCCGCCGATGGTATTTACCAGTGTGGTTTTACCTGAGCCGTTGGGCCCGATCAGGCCTACCAGTTCATTGCCCGTAAACGCCAGCGAGACCCCTTTGAGGGCTGTGATACCACCGAATCGTTTAACGAGATTCTCGATTCTAAGCTCCATCGGCAGGCGCTCCTTCAACCATCTCTTCGCGTAATTCAGCACGTGGCCCGGTCTTGAACAGGCGACGGAAGAGGCCCGTCAGTAATCCATCGCGCGCAAAGCGCAAGGTGATCACGAGCAGGCCGCCGAAAATGACCATGCGCCAGGGGCCGAACTCGCGCAACAGCTCCAGCGACACCTGAATCAGGATGGCACCGATGGCTGCGGCAATGAGGCTTTCAACACCGCCGATGATGGCCATGGCGATGACCAGACCCATCTGGGGAATGACCATAATGTTGGGGGTGATGATGGTGATGTAGTGGGCAAAGATGGCGCCGGCGAAGCCCGCCAGGACGCTGGTAATCACAAAGGTGAGTACTTTGTAGCGCACTACGTCCACGCCGCGGGCGGCGGCAGCCTGTTCATCCTCGCGAATAGCCCTAAGGAAGAGCCCCACGCGTGATTGGGCCAGCCAGTACATAAACAGCAGGCTCAGGAAGAGCGCGCCCAGCATCACGTAGTAAGCGGGGATGCGTGAGACGGTGTCGGCAAACATGGGCGGGACGCTCAGGCCGCGGTCGCCCCGCGTAATCTGCGGCTCGGCGCGGATAATGGTGCGCAGAATTTCGGAAAAGGCGATGGTGAACAACGCCAGATAGGCGGCCTTAAAGCGTAGCGTTAGGGCCCCAATGGCCCAGCCGGCGATACCGGCGGCGATAGAGCCCAGCACAATGCCGCCGGCTAGCGGAATATCCAGATGGGACGTGATCAGTCCCGTGGTGTAGGCGCCAATGGCCATGAATGCCATGTGTCCAAAGGAGAATTGGCCGCCATAACCGGCAAGCAAGGCCCAGCTGGAGGCCAGAATGGCGTAGAAATAGGCCACAATGAGCACGTGCAGCCAGTATGATTGCACGACAAGGGGTAGGACCAACATTAGCGCGGCAACGCCGAGCGTGGCCAGAACGGGAGGGCGACGCAGATGGTCGAGCAGGTGATTCATGCTGTTTCCTTCCTCCCGAAAAAGCCTCGTGGTCGCAGAAGTAGCACCAGGGCAAAGATGATCAGCCCGAAGACGGTCTTGTAATTCAGCGCCCGGCTGGGATCAGGAAAATATCCCGCGCCAAAGCTCTCTACAAGCCCGATGAGCAGCCCGCCCAGAATGCTGCCGGGGATGGAGCCCATGCCGCCGAGGACAATGATGATGTAGGAGCGAATGGCGGGCACAGCGCCCACGTCCGGCGTGATAGAAAAGACCGGGGCCAGCAGCGCGCCGGCCACGGCGGCCAGCCCCACGCCCATGGCGAAGGCCACGCTGTTCATGACGCCGGGATTGATGCCCACTACAGCCGCGGCCTGCTTGTCCTGGCTCACGGCCCGCAGCGCTTTGCCCAGCCACGTCTTGTTGATGATCAACAGCAGCAGACCGAGCAAGATCAGCGACAGGATACTGGCGGTCAGGCGGTCGGCGCTGACATTGACGAACCCCAGGCTGATCGAGCCCTCAAAGAAGGAGCGGGGCGAGTGGGGAAAGGGGCCGAACAGGGCCAGCGCCAGATTTTGCAGAAAGAAGGAAAAACCAAAAGTGATGAGAACGGCGTATTCTGCGGGCCGGTCAATTCGTTCGTCGTGCATTGGCCGCAAGAACCCCACTTCAAACACAATGCCCAGGAAGGCCACGAGCAGAGCGGCAATGGGCACTATCAGTAAGGGGTGAATGCCGGTGAATATCTCCAGCAGCAGGTATGAGGCGTAGCCGCCGAGCATATAGAATTCACCGTGGGCGAAGTTAATAACATTGAGGATGGAGAAGATGAGCGTGAGCCCCAGGGCCATCAGGGCGTAGATGATGCCCATCACCAATCCGGTGATCAACAGTGAGAGGAAATAGTCCATGGTTCTCTCCGGTTGATGCGCAAAACGCGCCTCCCCGCGAGATTGCGGCGGGGAGACGCGCTATTGTGCGCGGGCCTTATTGTGGCGGAGCCGTGTACAGATCACCTGTGGCTCGTTCCATGGGGAAGACAACGGCGGCTTCATCCGCAGATTGTCCCACTTCAGTGTATTGCAGGATCATGACCGTGGGCGTCGGCCATTGGTGCCACATCCAGGCCGGCTGGTCATCCGGTAGAGGGTTGTGGTTGCCGTACTCGAACCAGATGTCGCCTAACGCGCCCTCGTACTCAATCTGCTCCAGGGCGGCGATGATGGCCTCAGGCTCTGTCGAACCGGCCTCTTCGATTGCCGCCAGAAGGATGTGAGTGGCGTCGTACGATTCCAGCGCCGGCGCTCCGGGCGTGGTGCCGTAACGCTCTTCAAAGGTGGCCATGAACGCTTCCGTCTTATCGTTCCAGAGGGAGCGCGGTAGCCCTACGTAGGTGAAGAAGGCGTACTGCCCACAGTCACCAACGTTTTCCCAGAACTCAGGATAGACGGCGTCAATGCTGGCGTAATAGGCCGTTTCCGCCGTGGGAGCCAGTCCCAGGTCGCAGGCCTGGTTAAGCATGCGGCTGTTGCCGATGCCCGTAATCACGCCGCCGAGCAAATCCGGCGGATCCTGAGCGATGCGCTGCAGGATTGGGGTAAAGTCTTCAGTGGCAGGATCGGCGTAGATCACCTCTACGTCCGTAATCCCTTTTTCCTCGAGCTGTGCCTGCCATGTGCCACCCTGCTCTCTGCCGTAGTCAGTATCCTCTACGACGAAGACGATCTGCTCCCAGCCAACGGCTTCAATATAGTCGGTAGCGATGCTGCTGTAGAGGTCGATGGAGGGCGCGATACGGAAAATTTCATCATATCCGCTGCCCGTCACGTCGTCCGACCACGGTTCGGCAAAGACGACGGGAATGCCATATCTATGCGCGACTTCCATTTCGGCCAATGCCACGCCACTGTGATATTCGCCGACCAAGCCCACGACGTTATTCTGGGTGATAAGGCGTTCGGTGACGGCAGTGCCGCGTTCCGGGAGGCCTTCTGTATCACCAAAGATCAGCTCAACGTCTTTGCCCAGGACGCCGCCGGCATCGTTGACCTCATCCACGGCCAATTCGGCTGCCTGGCGCATTTCTGTGCCGCCCTGGTAGGAACCGGGCGCCGACAGGGGGCCGAAACCGCCGATGAGAATGGTGTCGCTGTCAGCCATCGGTTCTTCAGCTTCTTCCGCCTCTTCCGCCTCTGTTTCTTCCACGGGTGGTGGGGTGGCCGTAATTACGCGCTCTTCTACGACCGTTTCTCCCTCAACTTCCACGACGCGAGTGATGACCACCGTTTCGCGAATCGTCTCGGGTTCGGCTGTACAGCCGGCGAGCAGCAGCACGGCGAAAAGCGTGCCCATTAAATAGCGCATGATAATCCTTCTTTCCATAAAATCCTCCTTGATTCTGGCTAGTTGTGGTAAACAAACACCGACGGACAATAAAACAACCAAAAATGTCTCCGCTTCGTCGCCTCCTTTTTCCGGCGGGCACAGTGCAATCGCGTGAAAGGACCGTGCCAGCAGGCCCGTGAATCATTGTTAAGCGTGATGTTGCGTTTGAGCGCGGATCTTTTCCCCAGACCAGATGGTTGTAGAGTGCAGTCGTCGATGATGTGGGGCAATTACGCAGCGACGCCGATACGGAATCCTGATCAGAGTGCTTTATGGAGCAACAGACTCAGGACCGCGAAACAGTCTTGCGGCTCATGCCAATGCTATATTGCGACTGGAGTTGCTGCTGATGAGAGAAACGCAGGATCATCAGGCAAATGAAAGTGTGCAGTATACCGTACAACAGCGCGGAGCATCCGTCAAGGAAATGCCGGCGCCGATAAATGGAAACAGCCCTCAAAGCGCGAGGGCTGTTCGTCTGATCATTATGATCGAGGGGAAAGTTCTTTACTCGTCCACAACCAACGGTAAGAACAGGCTGGTCTGCGCCGGGCCGGCGACGCCGCTGTTCCAGAAGCCGCCTTCAAGCTTGTAGCTGCCGCTGGCAAGCGCGCCCGCGTCGGCCTGGCCGATGGTACCGCTGACGGTGTAAGAGCTGCTGCTGCTACTGCCCCCGCCGCCGTCGATGGTGAACCAGGACAGGTCATATCCACCGCCTGACTGCGCCTGTATGAGCGCGCCGGATGCCAGGAGGAACAGTAGCCCTCCCACGGCGAGTACAATCAAACGTCTTCTCATACCGCTATTCTCCTGATGAACGATGCGACGGCCGGTAAAATTTCCGTATATTCTTGTGATCTTTGGACACTGGCTAAGCTACTATAAGCATATCTGAAAGCGGCTCTTGAGCCAAGTTCCCGCGCTCTGCTACTCGCCCATCGGCGCCCACACGTTCTTCACCTGGGTGGCGTGGCGCAGGAACTCATGGCCTTCTCCCTGCACAGGGTCCGTCCAATCCCGTGCCTGTCCGTAGTTGACCCATGTGCGCTTCATGTTGCTGGCGGAGCGATACTCCACCTGGGCGCTGCCCTGCTCGTCGCCGAAATACCACATGGTGTCCACGTCGTCGTGTTCCACCAGCGTTTTCGTCAGGTGGTCGCGGTTGCCGCTGACGATGTTGACCACGCCGCCGGGCAGATCCGACGTTTCCAGGATCTGGTAGAAGTCCGTCGCCGCCAGCGGGTAGGGTGTCGAAGGAATGATCACTGCCGTGTTGCCGCGGGCGATGGCCGGGCCCATCAGCGACACGAAGCCCAGCAACGGATATTCCTCGGGGCAGGCGATGCCCACCACGCCTACCGGCTCCGTGAGCCCCACGACCAGCCCGTACAGCGTCGTTTCCTGCAACGTCCCGCCGTATTTGTCGGCGTAGGAGGCGTAGCTGAAGAGGCGGCTGATGGAGAGGTCCACTTCCGCCTGGGCCGACTTGCGGCTCTGGCCCGTCATGGCCCGCAGCCGCTCGGCGAACTCCTCGGCGCGAATGGAGAGATTTTCGGCAATGTAGTACAGGATCTGCGCCCGGTTGTACGGTGTGCGGTCCGCCCAGCCTTTGGCCTTGTGCGCGGCCTCCACGGCGTCGCGGATGTCCTTGCGGTTGCCGTCGCCGGCGTAGTCCACCAGCTTGCCTTTGGGATCAACCACCGGATAGCTGTAATTGCCGTCGGGACGTCGCTGCTTGCCGCCGACGTACAACTTGGCCGTGCGGTCCACGGGCAGGCCCGCGCGCCGGCCGTTGCCGCCGTCCGCCTGCAGATTGGGCCGCGGCCGTCCCGGCACGTACTTGCCCCAATTTTCGTCCAGAGCCGGCGGTTCCTCCCGCTTATGCTGGGGCTGCCAGGCAGGTTTGGCGTACTCGTACAGGCCCTCTTTGCCGCCTTCGCGCCCAAAGCCGCTCTCGCGATAGCCGCCGAACCCCGAAGCGGCGTCGAACAGGTTGGTGGAGTTGATCCACACCGTGCCCGCCTTAATCTTGGTGGACACGTCCAGCGCCAGGTTGATGTTGTCCGACCACACGCTGGCGGCCAGCCCATAGCGCGTGTTGTTGGCCAGGGCCACCGCTTCCTCCGGCGTGCGGAAGGTCATGCCCACCAGCACCGGGCCGAAAATTTCCTCCTGGGCCACGCTGGAGGCCGTGGAAACGTCGGTGAGCAGGGTAGGCGGGTAGAAGCAGCCGCCCTCCGGCAGGTCGCACTCCGGCTGATAAATCGTAGCTCCTTCTTCGACGCCGCGCTGCACCCAGTAATCGATGCGTTCCCACTGCGTCTGGTCCACCACGGCGCCGATGTCGATGTTCTTATCCAGCGGTTGGCCCACGCGCAACTGGTCCATGCGCTGGCGCAGCCGCTCGTAGAAGCGCTCGGCGATGTTTTCTTGCACCAACAGGCGCGAACCGGCGCAGCAGACCTCGCCCTGGTTGAACCAGATGGCGTCCACCAGCCCCTCGATGGCCGCGGGCTGATCGGCGTCTTCGAAGACGACGAAGGGCGACTTGCCGCCCAGCTCCAGCGACAGCTTCACGCCGCGGCCGGCCGTGGCGCGGCGGATGATCTTGCCTACTTCCGTGGAGCCGGTGAAGGCGAACTTGTCGAAGCCGGGGTGCGCGGTAATCAGCTTGCCCGTCTCGTCGTCGCCGGTGAGGATGTTGACCACGCCCGGCGGCAGGCCCGCTTCGGCGACGATCTCGGCAAAGAGCAGGGCCGTCAGCGGGGTGGAAGGGGCCGGCTTGAGCACCACCGTATTGCCCATGGCCAGCGCCGGGGCGATTTTCCAGGCCAGCATCAGCAGCGGGAAGTTCCAGGGAATGATCTGGCCCACCACGCCCAGCGGCTCGTAGCCCGGCAGCTCGGCGCTCATCAGTTGCGCCCAGCCGGCGTGGTGGTAGAAGTGGCGCGCCACCAGCGGTACGTCCAGGTCGCGGCTTTCGCGGATGGGCTTGCCGTTGTCCAGCGACTCCAGCACGGCCAGCAGGCGGTGGTGCTTCTGCACACCGCGGGCGATGCCGTACAGATACCGCGCCCGCTCGTGGTCTGACAGCTCACGCCATTCGGCCTGCGCCTTGCGCGCCGCTTCCACCGCAGCGTCCACGTCCGCCGCCCGCGCCGCCGTCACCCGCGCCAGCTCCTGGCTATTGGCCGGGTTGAGCGCCGGCATCGTCTCCCGCTCCTCACCCTTCAGCCACCGGTTGTTAACAAACAGCCCAAAGTCATGGTCATGTTCCGCTAACCAAGCCTGCGCCGCATCCGCCGACTCCGGCGCCGGGCCATACTCCATCGTTTCAAACAGTTCCGCTACGTCCATCTGTCATACTCCTCGTTCCTGATGACGGCGGACGGCAGACCGCGGACCGCCGGCATAAAAAACCTGCAAACCTGTAACTTGCCAACCTGCAACCCCCTACGGCATCGGCATATACTTGCTCGACGCATAGCGCCCCGTCACGTGGTGCGACAACTGGCGCTCGATGTCGCCGAGCAGGCTGCTGGCGCCGAAGCGAAATAGCTCAGGGGTCAGCCAGCTGTCGCCCAGCTCTTCTTTGATAAGGACCAGCCAGTTGAGGGCGTCTTTGGCCGTGCTGATGCCGCCGGCCGGTTTGAAGCCCACCATGTAGCCGGTGCGCTCGTAATAGTCGCGAATGGCGCGCACCATGACCAGGCCCACCAGCAGGCTGGCGTTGGATTTGGCCTTGCCCGTTGAGGTCTTGATGAAGTCGCTGCCGGCCATCATGGACACCAGGCTGGCGCGGTAGACGTTGGTCAGTGTGCCCAGCTCGCCGGTCTCGATAATCGTCTTCATGTGCGCCGCTTCGCCACATGCGCGGCGATAAGCGCGCACCTCGTCGTAAAGTTGCTCCCAGTTGCCCGTGTGAACGTGCTCGCGGCTAATAACGATATCGATTTCGGCGGCGCCCGCTTCAATCGACTTCTCGATTTCCTCCAATTGCATCTCCACCGGCACCTGTCCCGAAGGAAAGCCCGGCGCCACGGCGGCGACGGGAATGTCGCTGCCATGCAGGGCGCGCACGGCGTCGCGCACGCGGTTAGGGTAGACGCAGACGGCGCCCACGGTCAAATCGCGGTCGCCCATGCCCAGCGCCTCCAGAATGTCCTGGCGCACGGGCTGCTTCGCCTTGGCGCCGAGGCGGTAGACGCGCCCGGGCGTGTCAAACCCTTCCAGCGTGGTCAGATCCATCATCGTGATCGCCTTCAGCAACCATGCCGCCTGCCACTCTTTCTTAATGGAGCGGCGTTTGGTCAACGTCGCCACGCGCCGTTCCGCGGCGCTACGGTTCACGTGGGCGGACATCACCCAGCTCAGGTCGAACGGCATGCCCGGATTGTGGTGGTTATCGCTCATGTGCGACTCCTGCAAACATCTGTTGTTTGTCCTGAGTATGCGGGATTTGGGTGGGATTTTCAAGTGTGGAGGTGATCTTGTCATCAGTAGATAACAGTCTGACGCTTCAAAAGGCTTCAACTCTACATCCTGGATGATGCTGCATTGTTGACTGCTACGAATTATTGATAGCGGGTCATGTTCTGAGTATAATGGTTCCAGAATGGAACCATATTGGAGGTTGTGGTGGCTACAATTACCGTCAAGAACATCCCCGATGACTTGTACGAAAAGCTGAAAGAGCAGGCCGCTGCCAATCATCGCAGCATCAATAGTGAGATCATCGCCTGTATTGAGAACGCGGTTCGCAGCCGCAGGCGTGATCCCGAGGAAATTCTTGCCAGCGCCCGCGCGCTGCGCGAGCGACTCGGCGACTTTCAGGTAACTGAAGAAGAGATCACTCGGGCCAAGCGCGAAGGTCGGCCGTGATTGTGGTAGATACGAACGTTGTGGCTTATCTGTTACTACCGGGCGAACGGCTGCGCATGGCTGAAGCAGCCCTGACGAAAGACGCAACGTGGCTGGTTCCCCGCCTCTGGCGCAGTGAATTTCGCAACGTACTGGCACTGTATTTGCGCCGCGGCCAGTTGACGCTGGAAGAGGCGCTGGCCGTGGCCGGCGAAGCCGAACTTCTCGTGGATGGCAACGAGTATGAAGTCTCCTCAGCGACCGTCTTGCGCCTCGCAGCGTTAAGCGGTTGTTCAGCCTACGACTGTGAATTCGTGGCCTTGGCCCAGGATTTTGGCATCAAGCTCGTCACGGAAGACGGTGAATTGATTCGGAAGTTTCCAGAAACAGCGCTGTCTCTGGATGCATTTGTCGCCTGACGTTGTGGAAACAAAACAGAGGATTGATTATGACCGTGCCCACCATCGAGATCTATGCCAGCCTCGACTGCCCCTTCGCCTACCTGGCCACTTACCGCCTACGCTGTGTATGGCCGGAATTTGAGGGACGGGTACGGCTGGTTTGGCGCGCGTTGTCGTTGGAGTACGTCAACAAGCGGCCGGTGGTTAAGCCGCTGATCGAGGCCGAGCGCGACCTATTTGCGCGCATCGAGCCGCAGTTGCCCTATGAACTATGGCCGGAGGCTGATTGGAACTGGCCTGTGACCATGTGGCCTGCCTTCGAGGCGCTGGCCTGCGCCCAGGCCCAGGGCCCCGAGGCGGCAACGGCCATGAGTTGGGCGCTGCGGCACGGCTTTTTTGCACAGGGCCGCAACGTGGCCCTGCGGCACGAACTGCTGGACATCGCCCGCGACGTGGCCCGGGAAGCGCCGCTAGACGTGGCGCGTTTCGAGGACGACTGGGACCACGGGCGCTACAAGGCCACGGTCATTGAGGAGAGCCGCCGCGGCTGGCGCGAGCTGAAGCTGAACGGCAGCGCCACCTTTGTCTTGCCCGATGGGCGGCGGGTGACGAATCCGGCGCTGGGCGAAGTCGATTTTGACGAGGAGACGTACGAGCTGCGCCACTACCGGCCCTACGACGGCGACCCGCTGCAGGTTTATCGCGAGCTTTTGCAGTCGGTTCTCTAGGATTTTCTGTCAGTCTGGCTTACAGGGTGGGGTGAGTATGTTTTCGGGGTAGGGAGCTGGTGTATAATAGAGCGCGTCGCCAACGTGTGTGTCACCAGTGTGGGCGTCGCACGCTTATCCAGTTTCGCCCTAATGTGCGCCTGTTCCCGGCGCGCCGGCCAGTATCTGTTTATGTTCCAGTTCCTACAGCGGAAAGAAACACCGCCTAAGTTTGCCCCTGACCCGGAGGAATTTTCACTCCAGCAATTGGTGGCCGATTCCACGACGCCCATCTCCATCAAGGCCGTGACTACACTGCCCGAAGCGGCCAGGCAGCGGCTGGCGCGCATTTTGCTGCCGCCGGAGCTGTTGCGCCAGTTCGAGATCAGGCCCATGAACTGGAAGGGGCCGGACGGCGATGGACATGTGTGTGTGGTGGCCGAGCCCGACGCCGGTTTGCTGCGCGTGGAGGCGCGGCACGCGGCCGGCGCCCGGGATCCCTTTCTCTCGCTGGAATTGCAGGACAACCGCCTGAACGGTATCGACCTCAACCTGCTTGTCCTCAGCGATCCTCTTTCACAGCGCTTTGCCATTGACGTGGATGAGCAGGGACAGCCGACGCAGTTCGGGACATTGCGGCGTAATCTGCAGGCAGAGGAACAGGCCATGGAAGCCGGGCTGGCGCCGGGCCAGGTGCGGACCGGGTTGCAGGCGTCGCAACGCGTCTTGCAGCAGGTGGATACGTTCCTGGCGATGATCACCCACTACGCTTACTTTCTGGAACCGTTAACCTACGCCTCCGCCTGGGTCTTCGAGCGGCGTGGCTTTGCATACGTGCGTGGGCACAAGTTGATGGACGATATCCAGCGCGAGTTTCAGCCGGGCGGCGAGCTGCACCGCGCCCTGGACGACAGCACGCCCTTCCGGCGACCGCAACAATGGCGCACGGTGCGCGGGCGTGCGTGGGCCATCCACGATGGGATTCTGGATTATATTGACGCCACCTGGAATGGCGTGCGCATGGTCAAGCAGGTGGGCCAGCACGCCGGCGTCGATACATTTCCTGATGCACACTATTGAGGGAGATAGGGTATGAGCAAGCGACGTCGCCTGACCCGCGCCGCGGAACTGGGCTCGCTGTCTCACTTTCGCAAGAGCATTGCGGAATGTTGCGCGGAGCTGGGCATCGACGAAGAGACGACTTACGATCTGCAATTGGCCGCCGATGAGGCCTGCACCAACGTGATCCAGCACGGATACGCGGGGATGAACCCTGGCTCGATCATCCTGGAGATTATTCCTGCCGAGGATGAGATCACCATGCGCATTACCGACTTTGGCCACCCCTTCGAGCCCAGCAGCGCGCCCATGCCGGATACCAGCGCGCCGCTGGAGGAGCGCGCCGAAGGCGGTTTTGGCCTTTTCTTCATTTACCAGACCATGGATGAAGTCGATTACGTCAGTGACGAAGAAGGCAACACCCTGATCCTCAAACGGCGTTTGCAATAGTACCTATCACTCGCTGCAGCAAACAATGAGCAACGTGAAACGATGAGCTTTCAAAGCAGCCCTTACATTCTACCTCTCCTTTTCTCGGCACTGATTAATCTGGGCCTGATGGTCTATGCGTGGCGCAACCGGCCCGCGCCGGGCGCCACGGCGCTCGTCTTTCTCTTCCTGGGGATGGGCGCCTGGTCTCTTGCGGATAGCCTGCGTTGGGCCAGCGCCGAGTATGAAATGCAGCTCTTCTGGGCCAGCGTCCGCGTGCCGGCGACGGAGTTGATGACTGTGGCCCTGCTGGCGTTCGCCATACGCTATGTGCACGGCTCAGGCTGGTTAACGCGGCGGCGCATCTTTGCCCTGTTTCTGATACCATTTGCCATTCAGATCGGGCTGTGGACGAACGGAAACCACCAGTTGTTCTGGCAGACGGTTCAATCCGTGCGACTGGAGTCCTCTTTAGCGCTCGAGTTCACCTATGGCCCGCTCTTTTGGGCGCACGCACTTTATGATTACCTTCTGATTGCCGCTGCCATGTTGATGCTGGCGCGCGCCTTTCTGCGTTCTCCCGCCCTCTACCGCGCGCAAATTGCCGCGGTGCTCGTCGGCACCGTCGTGCCCCTCTCGGCTAACTTTCTTTCTATTACCAAGACCTCGCCTTTTCCCTATCTGGATCTGACGCCGTTCGGCTTCACCCTTTCCGGTGTGGCCCTGGCGCTGGCCATTTTCCGCTTTCGCATCCTGGACGTGGTGCCCGCCGCGCGCGACGCCGTGATCCAGAATATGGACGAAGGGGTCGTCGTACTCGACGACCAGGACCGCATTGTGGACGCTAACCTGGCGGCAGAACGGACCTTTGGCCGGCCTGCTCCGTCGCTGATTGGCAGACCGGTAGTGGAAGTGTTGCCGCAGTGGGAGGCGCTGCTGGAGGCCGGCGATGGCGGTACGCAGCAGATGGACATCGACTTTCCGGTCGAGGGCGGCGCAGTCCGTTCCTTCGAGGTGCGCCTGTCGCCCATTGTGCATGAGCGCAACCTGCAGAGCGCGCGCGTCATGCTGCTGCACGACGTGACCGAGCGCCGGCGCACAGAGGAATCGCTGCGCCACACGGAAAGCAAATTCGAAGAAGTGTTGAAGAGCATTGAGGATGCCTACTACGAGACCGATCTGAGCGGCAAGCTCCTTTTGGTCAACGAGGCCTTCGGATCGGCGCTCGGTTACACCATGGAGGAGTTACGGGGTAAGCATTTTCGGCGGCTGACGCGCCCCAGTGAAGCCCGAAAAATGCTCCGAGATTTCCACCGGGTATTTAGCGAGGGGAAGCCGATCAAACGTGTGGAATACTGTTTCGAGACGGCGTCTGGGGACGACCTTCACGCCGAATTGTCCGTCTCCCTCATTCGTGATCCAGACGGCGAACCAGTCGGGTTCCGGGGCCTGATCCGGGACGTAACCGATCGCCGCCGCGCTCAGGAGGAGTTGCAGCGGGCCAAAGAGATGGCAGAAGCGGCGCAGGCAGAGGCGGAAGCGGCGAATGAGGCCAAGAGCACCTTCCTGGCCAACATGAGCCACGAATTGCGTACGCCCTTGAACGCCATTATTGGCTACAGTGAAATGTTGATGGAAGACGCCGCGGAGATGGACCTGGACTTCTTCCACACCGATCTGCAGAAGATACACGGCGCTGGTAAGCACCTGCTGGCTCTGATCAGCGACGTGCTGGATCTCTCCAAGATCGAAGCCGGCAAGATGGAGCTGTATCTGGAGACGGTGGACGTTCCGGGTATGGTACAGGACGTTGTCAACACCATTCACCCTCTGGCAGAGACGAATGACAATCGCCTCACGGTGCATATTGCCGACGAGGTGGCGGTCATGGTGGCGGATATGACTAAGGTGCGGCAGGCGCTGTTCAATCTTTTGAGCAACGCCTGCAAGTTCACGGAGCAGGGCGAGGTGCGGTTGAGTGTGGAGAAGCGCGAGAAGGGCGGCATCCACTGGATGACCTTCATCGTCGCCGATAGCGGCATCGGTATGACCGAAGAACAGGTTGAGAACTTGTTTGAGCCATTCACACAGGCCGACGCGTCCACCACGCGCAAATATGGCGGCACCGGGCTGGGCCTGACCATCACGCAACGCTTCTGCCAGATGATGGGCGGCGAGGTGACCGTCGAAAGCGAACCGGACGTGGGCTCAACCTTTACCATCTGGTTGCCGGAAGCGGTGGACGACGCCGCTGCGGAAAAGGATGGGACCAGCCCTGAATCTGCCGAAGCAGAGCTGGAAGGCGAAAAGGCCTCTGGGGCGCTGGCGCTGGTCGTCGATGATGATGAAGCGGCGCGGGAGTTAATCGGCCGCATTCTGAGGAAAGAAGGGTTTGAGGTATGCGCCGTTGCCGGCGGCGAAGAGGCATTGAGCGCTGCCCGCCGGCTGCAGCCCTTCGTCATCATTCTTGACGTGTTGATGCCGGGCATGGACGGCTGGGCTGTGCTTAAAGAGCTAAAGGCAGACGAAGAGCTGGCCGGAATTCCCGTAATTATGACCAGCATGATTAGCGATAAAAACCTGGGATTTGCGCTGGGCGCCGCCGATTATCTTGTTAAACCTATCGACCGCGAGCGGCTTTGCCATCTGTTACGCAAGTATGAGAGCGAGCAGGAGCAAGGTCCGTTGCTCGTCGTCGAAGACGACGCGGCAACACAGGAGATGCTGGCGCGTATGCTGGCCCGCGAAGGGTGGGACGTGCGGGTGGCCGTGAATGGTCGCGCGGCGCTGGAGGAAGCCGCGAAGGCGCGTCCTGCTCTGGTGCTGCTGGATCTGATGATGCCCGAAATGGACGGCTTCGAATTTATGGCGCGCTTCCGCAAAATGGAGGGCATGGCCGGCGTGCCCACAATTGTGATCACGGCCAAGGAAATCACGTCCGAAGAGCGTCGTCGTCTGAACGGCCAGGTGCGCGAGGTCTTGCAGAAGGGAGCCTACAGCCGGGAACAGTTGCTGGAGGAAGTCCGTCACATGGTGGGCGCCTTGCGCCGGGCCGCGCCCCACTCGCCTGAGGAACGTTGATGGAAGGTCCGAACTTCGCTTTTGTCACGGCGTCGTTGATCACCGCCGCCATTTGCCTTGTGGTGGCTGCCGCCGTGTGGGCGCGGCGCAAGCAACCTGGCGCAACGCCATTTGCACTGCTGATGGTTGCCGTCACCTTGTGGGCTTTCACGTACGGCTTGCAACTGAGCGCCGGTTCGCTACAGGCGATGACACTGTGGCTGAAGGTGATGTTTGTGCCTATTGTAAACGTGCCGGTGCTGTGGTTTATATTCGGCGTGCAATTTGCGGGATATGGCGAGCGCTTGACCCGTCGCACACTGGCTGCTCTGTATGCGGTTCCCGCGCTGTCGTTGCTCTTGATGCTGAGTAACGAGAGTCACCATCTGTTCTGGCGCGAGGTTGCGGGGCCGGAAGGGCCGATACGCGCGCTTATCACCTCGCCCGGGCCCTGGTTCTGGGTGCACACGACCTACTCATACGTGGCGCTGGTCGCCGGCACGTACCTGGTCCTGCGCATCGTGCTTATCAATTCCTCGGAGCTCTACCGGCGACAGGTCGTGGCTTTGTTGCTCGGCGTGTTTGCGCCGTGGATAGCCAACGCGCTCTTTATTTTTGATTTGCTGCCCTTTGGCGAGCGCATTGATCCGACGCCGTTCGCCTTTGCCGTGACCGGACTGGTGTTGGCCTGGGGCCTGTTCCGCTATCGTCTGCTGGACGTCGTGCCCACGGCGCGGGACACGGTATTTCGCAGTATGGGGGATGGCGTCATTGTGCTGGATGCCCACAATCGTATTGTGGACGCTAATCCGTCTGCGCGGGACTTTCTGCAGCGCGCTCTTCCCGACCTCACCAGATTGACGGGCGAGAGCGTGGAGACGGTCTTTGGCGCCTGGCCCCATTTGCTGGAACGTTTCCACGATGTGCAGGAGGTGCGCACCACCACAACGTCTCTGATGGTGCAGGGGCAACGACGCTACATAGATTTGCGTATCTCGCCCGTGCGCGACCGGCGCGGGACCGTCACCGGGCGCGTTGTGGTGACCAGTGATGTGACGTACCGGCGGCAGGCGGAGTCGATGCAGCGGGCCAAAGAGGCCGCTGAGGCCGCCAACCAGGCCAAGAGCGCCTTTATGGCCAACATGAGCCATGAACTGCGCACACCGTTGAACCACATTATCGGCTATACGGAGCTGGTGATGGAAGAAATGGAAGCCGGCGGAGAGGACGTGTACCTGGCGGACATGGCCAAAGTTCACGGCGCGGCGCAGCATCTGTTCTTGGCTATCAGTCGCGTATTGGAGTTGTCACGGCTGGATGCGGGAATGGTGGCGCCGGACGTAATGGATTTCGATCCCGTGGCTCTGGCCCAGGACGTAGTCTATCAGTTCAGCGGGCGGGAGGACGGCGAGGGGCCGGAGGTGCTGCTGGATGTCGTCGAGGGAGCCGGTCAGGTGCAGGGCGATCCGCAGAAGACGCGCGCGGCGCTGGTCGCGCTTCTAGAAGGCGTGCGCGGTTTTTCCCAGGCACCTTTCCATTTGCAAGTTGCGAAAGAAGGGGACGGCGACGGCTGGCTGGCTTTTCGCCTTTCCGACGAGGCCCCGGCTCTGGAGGCCGAGGAGATCGAAGCACTGTTTGAACCGTTTGCCTCCGCCGACAGCCGCGCCGGGCAAAGTTACCTGGACGGCGGGCTGAGCCTGGCCATCAGCCGGCGCCTCTGTCGCCTGTTGGGCGGTGATATCCGTGTTCGTTCCGGTGCGACAGGGGGGCTGGTTTACAGTATGCGCATCCCGGCCGAGGTCCGTGGAAGCGACGACGATCCGGCGGGATTTGAGGAGAAAAGCGAGTGACGACCATTCTTCTTGTTGAGGACAACGAATTGAATCGCGACATGCTGTTGCGCCGGTTGAAGCGCGCAGGCTACACCGTGACCACAGCTGTAAACGGGCAGGAAGGCGTTGTCAGCGCCCGCAAGCAACAGCCGGATCTGATACTGATGGATATGAGCCTACCCGTGCTGGACGGCTGGGAAGCGTCGCGACGGCTAAAGAGAGACGATGCGACGCGGGCGATTCCCATCATCGCTTTGACGGCGCACGCCATGGCCGGCGACCGCCAGCAGGCGTTGGACGCCGGTTGTGATGATTACGACACGAAGCCGATTGATTTCCGGCGTTTGATGGGCAAGATTGAGCAGTTTGTGGGCCAGCGCTCGTAACGCCGGCCCTGATGATAAAGGCAGCAGACAGGAGGTATAGGAATGGATATGGATATCTCAGTTGACGAGCAAGGCGCAGTCTCCGTGGTGTCCGTCACGGGCAGCGTGGACGCGCTGACGGCCGACACGCTCTTAGAGTCGTTTCAACAGCAGTTGCAGAACGGTAACGGTCAGCTGGTGGCCGACCTTGAGCAGGTAGAGTATGCCAGTAGCGCCGGTCTGCGCACCATTCTGGTGGCGCTGAAGGAGAGCCGGCAGCAGGGCGGCGATCTACGATTGGCCGCCGTGCAGAAGGGCGTTTACCGTGTCCTTGAGTTGAGCGGCTTTACGAGCATCCTCAAGGTTTATCCCGACGTTGGAGCGGCGGTCGCCAGTTTTGACGAGAGTGATGGAGACTGACGATGAGTGACGGTGCTGGCACGACGAAGCGCCTGGCGCTGGTCATCGGCTCCGGCAGCGTCAAGTGTGCTGCGGCCCTTGGCCTGTGGAAGGTGTTGCAGCGCGAGGGTATCGAACTGGATATGGTCGTCGGTTGCAGCGGCGGCAGCCTCTATGCTGCGGGCATTGCCCTGGGCGGCGATCCACAGCATTTTGAGGAAATGACGCTCAATTTCTGGACCAATGACCTGATGTCAGGGTATGCCTCCAACCTGCGGGCAGTCATGGCCCGGGAGGTGCGATTTAACGAGACGTCGGGCCTGATAGACGATGAACCGGTAATGGAGCGTCTGGAGCGCGCTTTCGGAACGCGTTCTTTCGCGGACACGGAGACGCCGCTCTTTCTGGTGGCGACCGATTTTTACAGCGGGGATAAGGTGGTGATGACGGAAGGAAGGCTGACGGACGCAATTCGGGCCAGCATCGCCATCCCCATGATTTTCCCGCCGTGGCAGGTGGACGGCAACCTGTTGACCGATGGCGCGGTCTCCGATCCGCTGCCGGTGGACGTGGCCATCAAGGAGGGCGGGCAAATTATCCTGGCCATGGGCTTTGAATTGCCCTATCGCAAGCGCATGCGCTCTTTCAACGCCGTGCAGTCGCACCTGAATGCCATGTACATGAACAACATCTTGCGCGCCACGTACGCCTTCTATAACGCGGTGCACCATCAGGAGATTATTTCGCTGTGGCCCGACTTCGACCGCGCGATTTCCGGCTTCAGCACAGAGCAGATACCTTACATCATCGCAGAAGGGGAACGGACGGCCGAAGCGCACCTTCCCTACCTGCAGCGGCTGTTACATGAGGCATGAACGGCCCAGGAGAAGCCCGCGAATGACCCGCGACGGCGAGACAGGTCAGGTGTTGGTTGTGGACGACCATGAATTAAATCGCGACATGTTGTCACGCCGCCTGGCGCGGCAGGGGCATGAGGTCGCCTTGGCCGAGAATGGGCGGGAAGCGCTGGAGATGGCGCGCTCCCACGAGTTTGATCTGGTCTTGCTGGACATCATGATGCCCGAAATGGATGGGTACCAGGTGCTGGAGGCGTTGAAGGCGGATGAGGCGCTGCGCCACATCCCGGTGATTATGATCTCCGCCGCGGACCAGATCGAGAGCGTGGTGCGCTGCATCGAGATGGGCGCTGAAGATTTCCTGCCCAAACCGTTTAATCCGGTGCTGCTCAAGGCGCGGGTCGGCGCCAGCCTGGAGAAAAAACGGCTGCGCGACCGCGAGCGGCAGTATGCGCGCAGCCTGGAGCGCGATCTGGAAATAGGTCGCGAGATACAGGCCGGCTTTTTCCCCGAGCGCTTGCCGCAGGTCGCGGGCTGGGATGTTGCTGCTTTTTTCAAGGCGGCGAAGCAGGTCTCCGGCGATTTCTACGATCTGTTTCTACTCGCCGGCGGTTCGGAAGTCGCCGTCATTATCGCCGACGTGTGCGGTAAAGGGGTGGGGGCGGCGCTGTTCATGGCCCTGTTCCGCACCCTGTTGCGCGCGGTGGCCGATCAGAATTTCGCCCTGGGCGCCGGGGGCGGCAACGGGCAACCGCCTCTTTCACGAGCGGCGAACCTGCAGAACGCGGTGCAACTGACCAACGACTATATTGCCCGGACGCACGGCAGCGCCCACATGTTTGCCACTGTGTTCTTCGGCGTATTGCAGCCGGACAGCGGCGCGCTCAGCTATATTAACGCCGGACACGAACAGCCGCTGTTGGTGCGCCGCGGTGGCGGCTGCGAGCGGCTGGAACCCACGGGACCGGCGCTGGGCATGTTTCCCGACATGGATTTTTCGCTGGGCCAGGCCCAGCTGCAGCCCGGTGATATACTGTTGGGGTTCACGGACGGCGTTACCGAGGCGCGAGACGACGCGGGCCACTTCTATGGCGAACGACGACTGTTGCAGCAAGCGCGCGCGCCTGCCGTTTCCGCCAGCCAGGTGCTGCAACGCATCGCCCAGGACGTGCAGGCGCACGCCGGCGGCGCGCCGCAAAGTGACGACATTACGATGGTTGCCTTGCGACGTAGTGAGGCCGGCAATGGTTGACAAGAGGCAGCGAACCGTCTTTGCCGGACTCTTCCTGGCAACTGGAGCCGCCCTGGTCGTCTACGTCATCTCCGGGGTGTCCTTGCTGGCCGCCGCCGGCCTGGCCCTGACAATCGCGCTGGTCGCCGGCGCCCTGCTCTGGCAGCGCGCCGGATTGCGCGGCCGGCAGGATATGCGCCGTTGCCTGCAGGCGGGCGTTGTCGCCGGGTTTCTGGCCACGTCGGCTTACGACCTGTCCCGCTTCTTCCTCATCGAGGTCACGGGAATCGCCTTCTGGCCCTTCGACATATTCAACATTTTCGGCCAGGCGCTGTTCGGCGCGGGATATAGCGGCGCCTGGGTGCGTCTGGCCGGGCTGGTGTACCATTTTGCCAACGGCATCGGCTTCGCCCTCGCGTACACGATCCTGGCAGGGCGGCGCGGTGTGTGGGCCGGCGTGGTCTGGGCCATGATACTGGAACTCCTGATGGTCACCATCTACCCCGGCTGGCTCGGTCTGGAAGCGTTGAATGAGTTTGTGCAGGTTTCCGTAATCGGTCATATTGTCTACGGCGCCGTGCTGGGATACAGTGCGCGCTGGCTGTTGATCTATTTGGAGGGGCATGATGGAAGTAGCTAAGGAACAACCGGCCGTTGACCTCTGGTACGTGCGCCTGCCGCTGGTCGCGAGGCGGCTTGGCCCGCGCCCGTTTCTTGCTCTGACCGACGGCCTTTACGTGGCTGCCTGGCCGCGGGCAGCGGCGGTGCTGACGCCGCTCGCGTTGCTGATAGGGCTTTTCCTTGGCGCGTTACACCCCGGCTTCAGGCAGGTGTTTTCACAATCGTGGCCCATGCTCATTCTGGCCGTGCTCCTGGGCGTGATGAGCGGTCATCTGGGGGCGCTATTTTTGCTGGGATTCGCGGTTGGAGATTTCTTTCTGTGGCATACAGAATGGCTTTATCGCGGTAGTTTGCTACAAAATTTATTCCGTATCCGGCTACCCCTGCTCATAGAATATGCCCTGTTGGCCTTTATGACCACGGGCGTGGCCCTGGGCACGAAATCGTTGCTGGTCCAGTTGCGACCGCCCGCATCGTGGCCTGCCGCGGTGCGCCGGGCGGCGGCGTTTGGCGGACACCTTTTGCTGACGCTATTGCTGGTGTTTCTGTGGACGCAGGTGGTGCCGATCCTGATCCGGCCGGTTTTCACCTGGACCGGCGGTAGCCCACCAGTGGACGCCATGGAGATCTTGCAGCGAGGCAGCTGGCCCCTGCTGCTCGTGGCGGCCCTGGCCTCATTGGCGCGGATGGCGCTGCAGCAACGCGCGTTGTCGCAACCGGCCCTGCGCGCGCGCCTGGACCGGTTGGAAGCCACGCTCGCCGCGGCGACGCCCTCTCCACCGCTTGCCTCGCCTCTGCCGCCCATCGCCGCCGTGGCCCTCGGCGCTCTGTGGGCGACGTTGATGCTGTCCGGCGTCCTCGAAGCGTGGTGGCAGGCCCTGATCTTGCTAATCGTCTTGCTGGCCTTACACGCAGCGCGCGCCGGACTACTGCCGTTGCCGCTGCAGGGCTGGGCTGCGTTGGTATCGCGCGTGCCGGCCGTCGCGCGGCTGGCGACCGGCATCGTGGTGGTTGCCGTTCTGTCGCGCCTGCTGCTGGGCGGCCTGCTGAACCGAACCAACTCCTTCTGGCCCATCCTGCTGGTAACCATTCTGGCCCTGTTCGTCTTTTATCTGCTGGATCCCTTGCCCGCCGCGCGAGCGGCCGGACAGCGCGATGTGGAGGCGTCATGAACAAGCGGAACAAGTTTCTACAGTTCACTGTCAGAATTTCAGGGATACGGCGTCGCAATCGCCGCCTGTTCTACGTTCTGGCCTTGCTCGGCCTGTGGTTGCTGGCGCCCGAGTGGGTCTACGCTGACAACTGCAGCAGCCTCAACGATTGCTACTACACCCTGCGCGCTGCACTCGCCGCAGCCGTCGGGCTGGGCGTCTTCGCCGCCTTCATCACGCTGGGTCTGGACCTTGGTCCGCTCGTCGAATCGCTAAAGAACAAAGTGAACGGGTCTGGCGGCGAGGCCGTTGGCGGGGACGCCGAGGCAGCGTTGTGGGAGCGCTCGCTGGGCGTCGTTTCGCTCCAGGGCCACCCCGCCGCGGGAAGCCAACCGCAGCAGATGCCCCAGGCGAGGAAGGCAACCGCGGGGGACAGAGGCGCAGAGGCTGCGCGGACCCGGCAGACTCCTGGAGCCAGGCAGCCAGATGAGCGCTCTACGGTTGAGCAGGCCGGTACGCCCGCGGATACGCTGGAATCTGGCGCCGATGTGGAGACGCCGGCGTCCACACAGGGTGAGCGGCCGGCGCAATCAGATGATATGGCGCAGGCGCAGCAGAAGAGAGGAGTTGCCGAACAGAGCGCTGAACAGGTTCGCGGCGCAGATCAGTCGCAGGGCGAATCGCGGACCGTGGACCGGCCGCGGGAACCGGACGCCGATGTGGATGTGGCTGACGCGGCGCCAGGCCGTCGTGGCGGCGGCGCCGACGTAAGCGGCGGTGGAGGACGAGCCGCGGCGGGCGTCGAAGACGCCGGAGATGTGGCCGACCGTGCGCAAGAAGTGTCTGAGGCTTTCGGCGAGCCGCAGGAAAGCATGGCCGCCGGCGATCAGGCTGGGCGCCCGGAGGCGAGCTCCCAGCAGGCGGAACGGCCACCGGAGCAGGGGGAACCGTCTATGAAGCAGGCAGAACGGCCTGCCGACCAGGTCCAGGCCCCCGACGATTCGCTTGCCACGGAGCAGCAGGCGTCGTTGCAGGCAGAAAGTCCATCTGATCAGCCACCACAGGGGGCCGACTTTGAGACGACCGCCGAGCAGGCGCACACACAGGGCGCGCCGCCTGAGCGCGACGTGCGGCGCGGGAAAATGCTGGCGGAGGCTCTGGGCGAGGAACGGGCGAGTGATCTCTCTGCTGAAATACAGCGACTGGCGAGCGTACAGGGCACGCGCCGCCTTGTAAACGCGTTGCCTCTTTCCTCATCCCCGGCCATGTTAGGCGCTTTGGCCGAAGTGTACTACGCCGTGCACCTGCTGGAGGCCGGCGGAATCGTGGCAGCGGTGGCGGACCATAAGGAAGGACGGCGCGCGGCGGACGTGGTGCTGGAGGACGGCACGATCATCGAGGTGAAGGACTACAATTGGTCCGGCGCCTACTTTTTGAAACCGGAGAACGTACAAGAGGCGGCGCAGCGGTTAGTACGGCAGACGGAGTGGCTGCGACAGCATTATCCAGGTCGCTCTCTCTACGTGGCCTTTACCGATCTCGACGGCGCGCCCGAGCAATTGGCGCGCCTGCTGCAGAGCGTGGGTCTGTTGCTGACCCGCGCACCGCGTTCAGGCGCAAAGATGCCCGCGCTGGAAAAGCGCTGGGAGGCGAATGCGTATTGGGACGCACTCCAGCGCGCCGGTTGGCCGGCGGAGGTCGCGACGCAGCGTCGCGACGGGTTGCGCGCCCTCCTGGCGCAGTCAATAGCGCGCAACCCGGCTCACCCGTGGCTGGCCCTGGCTGACGTCGTTCTGGATAGCGAGTCGGTATACGAATTGCAGCCTCAAGGCGAATCGTACCACGCGCACCTGACAACGCTGGCCAGGACGTCCGCTGGTCTGTTTCGTCCGACGGACGTGCGCAACGAGGTCCGCGGCGAGGACGTGAGCGAGGTCGCTTTCAATCATGAAGGGCGCGAGTATCGTTTGCGTATCACGGCCGATAGCGATTATATTGACCGCGAATTGTTCGCCGCCGTCAATCGCGCTCTAGCTGACGCCGGCGAGGAGAAACGACTCACGCTGCTGCCGGCAGTGGACCAGTTAATGTATCTGGCCTGGGTGTCGCCGGAGACATACCGGCAAGCGCGCGACCTTGGCCTGATACCGGCTCAGGCGTAATTTGCCGGCGGACAGGAAGGAGGCTCTATGTTAGGCGCCATTGCTGGCGACGTGATTGGGTCCGTCTATGAGGCGCGGCCCATCAAGCGCACGGACTTCCCGCTCTTCGGTCGCGGCAACCGCTTCACAGACGACACGGTGCTGACCGTTGCCGTGGCCTATGCCATCCTGGAAAGCGAGGATTACGGCGCGGCCTTGAAGCGCTTTGCCCGCCGCTATCCGAACGCCGGATACGGTGGATCCTTCATCAAGTGGATTTTCGAGCCGGAAGTACGTCCTTACAATAGCTGGGGCAACGGGTCGGCGATGCGCGTTAGCCCTGTGGGATTTGCCTTCGACGACGAAAACACGGTGCTGCGCCAGGCCCGGCGCAGCGCAGAGGTTTCGCATAATCATCCGGAAGGGATTAAGGGTGCGCAGGCCACGGCGCAGGCGGTGCTGCTGGCGCGGCAGGGCGCCGGACGGCAGGAAATACGGGAGGCGCTGAGCGACCGCTTCGGCTACGATTTACAGCGCACCGTGGCCCAGATTCGACCCCATTATCGCTTCGACGTTTCATGCCAGGGTTCAGTGCCGGAGGCGATCATCGCCTTTCTGGACAGCGAGGATTACGAGCATGCCGTGCGCCTGGCCATTTCTCTGGGCGGCGACGCGGATACCCAGGCCTGCATCGCGGGCGCCATTGCCCACGCCTACTACCGGGAAGTGCCGGCGCACATCGCTGCGCCGGTGCAGGAGCGGTTGCCGGAAGATTTGTTGGCCGTTGTGCAGCGCTTCAACGAGGAGTATGGCCTGTAGGCGCTGGAGGCGACCCCCTTTGCAGGTCGCGCTTTCGAACTGTGGATAGGTCACTGAGCGAGAAATGGCGTACTGTTCTGCTGTTGGCCCTGGCCGAGCTGTTGGCCATGGGGCTCTGGTTTTCAGCGTCGGCGGTGACGCCCACGCTGACCGAGGCCTGGCAGCTGAGTTCCGGCGCTGCTGCCTGGCTGACGATGTCTGTGCAGATCGGGTTCGTGGTTGGGGCGTTTCTGAGCGCGCTGTTTAACGTGGCCGACGTGTGGTCACCGCGGCTGGTGTTCGCCGGCGGCGCTCTGCTGGGGGCGGCAGCCAATGCAGCCATCGCGGCGTTCGCCGGCGCTTTGCTTCCGGCGGCGGCGCTTCGCTTTCTGACCGGTTTCTCGCTGGCGGCTGTTTATCCCGTGGGCATGAAGATCATGGCTACGTGGATGAAGGAGGACCGCGGCCTCGGGCTGGGGCTGCTGGTGGGGGCGCTGACGGTAGGCTCGGCGTCGCCGCACCTGCTACGAGCCTTTGGTGGTGTGGATCGCTGGCGGCCCGTTCTGTACGCGGCCTCGCTTCTGGCCCTGCTGGGCGGCGTGCTGGTGTGGCGCTTTGTGCAGCTGGGTCCTCACCGCAGCGCGCCCGCGCCGTTTCGCTGGCGTTATATGGGAGAGGCGTTG
>DATHSI010000252.1:0-5658 GCA_035464315.1 Candidatus Sulfomarinibacteraceae bacterium | reverse complement strand
GCTCTCGCCGCCGGCGCAAACTACCCTTGCCTCTCGTGGAAAGCGCGCAGGATGGCGCGATACAGGGTCGCCATTTCATAGTCCGGCAGGTTATAGAGCTCCACGGGTAGGACCGCCACCAGTCCCGACATCTCTCGGCTGAGGGCAATTACGCCCAACGACGCCAAAGTGCCAAAATCGCACTGGGTAAGAGCCAAATTCATGGCGTCGTCCGCAACCGCCGATTGTGCAGAGCATCGGGATATCGGAAAAGCCGAGTCTCAAGGCAGACTGGAGCATCTAGAGATTCTCTTCTCTTCCATCCTGTAGAATAACGCTTCCCGTTTCTAGCAGGCTCTTGAGTTTGCTCAGGTTCTCGCCTACAGCGGACTTGACTTTTCCAGCACCCAGTTTCTCAATGAGCGCAGGCTTCCCAGTATCGAGCTCCCATTCGTCAAGAATGTACGTAGCGCTTCCCTCCGCCTGAAGTGTGAATCGCCTCCTAAATTGGGGAGACGCTTTTGGAAGGGTCTTCACAGCTATTTTCTGGTTCGTCTGGAATTCGATAACGCGAAAATCCTGTTCGTCCGTCTTACGAATCTGATGATAGGTGGTCCCGACGTCTACTGGGCCCTCCGATGTCTTTGTCACCTCGAGAACGAAGTAATTCCACTTCGGAACATTTTCAAAATCGGAAATGAATGCAAAGACCTCGTCGATAGGTCGATCAATCCTAAGGGAATTCTCGAATTCAATCACAGGATCTCTCCTTTCTTGGGCAAGCTCAGACCGACTTCACCGGAGTTCGATTTTCCTTCAATCTCTCTTCGCTGTCAGGGTCGTGCGAAGGCAAGTAGACGATGGGTTGTGAATCAATAAAAATAATACGATTAATCGTGCGGATCCACAATATTGGAGAATATCTCGCGCTGACGTGCTGAATAAACTTCCTATGAGCCGTGGCCGCAGCATTTGACAACTGAGCCTCCCCGAGAACAGTGGACATGAAGATAAGTCAGAATCATGTACGCTGGACTGAGGAGGTAACATGTCAACACGACGAACGTACAGTCGCGAGTTCAAATTAGAAGCGCTCCGCCTGTGGCAAACGACGGACAAGAGCGCCGGCGAGGTTGAGAAGGACCTGGGTATTACCCACGGCCTGCTCTACAAATGGAAACGTAAGTTCAAGGCCGAAGGCGAGGACGCCTATAGCGGCCAGATGCTGGATGGCCTGGGCGCTGACATTGTGACCCACAGAAGCGGTGACCACCACAGGCAGCCACACCACTGATGTCTTGCTTAACTGGCCTGCCGCCGTTCCCCTGGAGAACGCGCATGTCTTTCTGGAGTTTGTGACTATCATCGGCACCGTCGCCGCCGAAATCCCGGTGACCACAACTGTACAGCTCGGACCCATCATTGTCCCAGTAGAGTGGAACACTGACGACTTTTCACCCGCATTCCAACCCGACGAAGATTACATCGTCATGGCCTTCTGGACCGACTGGTAGAGAAACATCATCGATACCGCCGCCCGACCGCTGAGCAGCTTCCAGGAGGAACCGCGGGCTGTCTTCTCTACCTTGCTGTTGTGGCCGAGCCCTGGCCGTTGGGAAAGTGCCTCAAGCGATTGGTTGGCTAGGTAGATTGGTTTAGCCGAGGACCGGTGGTGTAGGTGCCCGGAACCTGCGAGGTGCCGGGCACGTGGGGCCTATAGGTTAATGACGAAGCAGCGCCGGGAGGTAAAGGTCGTAGGAGATGCGGGGCGTGAGGTGGGGGGTGAGATATTCCGTGAGGACGCCGCCGATCAGTTCGTCGTTCACATAGCCTTCCACCGTTAACTGCACCAGGTCCCCTTCCAGCAGGCCATCGCCGGGGTAGAGGGTCAGGCTCACCTCGACCGTCTGGCCCTCGCCTACGGTGACGCTCTGCCGGTCTAGCTGGTAGGTCCAGCCTAAGGGCAGATTCACAGGGCGGACGACGAGGTCCACGGTTTCCGTCCCGGAATAGGGGTGGCCCACATCTAAGGTGAACGTCTGCGGCGGTACGAAGACGGTGGACGTCTGCGGACGGTGCGGTCCCGCACCGGGTGGCTGCGAGCTCGTTGGCGCCGGGTTTTCCGCGCGCAGGCGGCTGGCCAGCGTCCGCGAGGAGGCTTGAATGTCAGTTAGCGCGGCGCCAAGAGTGATCGACTCGCTGGCCTGGCGATCAAAGCTGTCCACCAGGTTCTTCTCCGTCTCGCCGATGAGCTCGTCGGATAGCCCCGTCTGCTGGTAGAAGTCAACTTCCTCGACCGTAAAGCCCGTGGCGTCCAGTTCATCCCGCGTGGCCTGGAAATCTTCGGCCAGGTAATAGGCGTCATGCACGCCGTCGATCACGTCCAGGAGGGCGTCGATCTGGTCGGCGAAGAGGTCCAGCTTGCCCGCGTACTGGTTGGCAAAGTCGCGATAGGCCTGGTATTGCAGGTCCAGGTAGAAGAGGTCGTTATTGGCCTGTAGCGCGCCGGGCTGCGGGCCGGCGGTGGATGCCCCGGCGATACCGGCTGCCTGCGCCGCCCAGTTCAAGCGCTGGGCGGTGGCGCCCATAGCCAGGTTGAGGGAAAGCAAATCGGCCGAGGTCTGGGCCAGGTCGTTCAGCGCTGCTGCCTGTTCTGCGGTGAGGTCACCGGCGGCGGCGATTGGCGGTGGGGTGAAGGCCGGCGGTGTGACGACCTCCTCGTAATCCCGTTCATTTTCAATATCCAGGCTGCCCAGGGGTCCAGGGCCCAGCCCTACCTCGAGGCATTCGTTGGCCTTCTTAGAAAGATTGTAAAGCTTGTAAAACGTGCGGGCTACGGTGATCAGCCCGCCTCGCGGCGACTTGGGTAAGGCCTTGCCCGGGTCCAGGGTATCGGGGTCGCAGGGGTTCTGGTTGGTGTTTTGCTGGCGCGTCGTCGTATTATCGGAGAAGGGTTGGAAAGAGGCCTGTGGTGCGTGACCGGGGATGATGGTGGCCTGGATGCAGCGGTGGCCGCTGGTCAGTGGCTGCCAGACGCCCTGGGCATCCCAGGTTTCACCGGGCTGCAGCGTCGTCGTGGCCGTGTATACCGGATCAAAGCGTGCGCCAAGGCCCAGGCCGCTGACGCCGTAGACGACCTGGACGTCAAGAGGATAGGGGTTGCTGTTTTGCATGGGTATGCTCATACCGACAGGGAAACCGGTCTGGAAGGGCTGGCCGTTGACGATCAGTTGCGGCGAAGCAAAGGGGGCGCCGCCGGCGCTGATGAGGCCGCCGGCATCTCCCGCGCCCTGCCAGAAGGTGATGCCGCCCAACCCGCTAACGGGCGCGTCGTCGGTCAGGTTGTAGGCGCTGAGATAGGCGAAGCCCACGGTCGTGGATGAGATCACGGCGGTGGTCATGCCAGCGGCGTCTGTAGGCTGCGTGGGCTGGAAAACCGTACCCACGGTGGCGTTGAGCTGCACCTGCTTGCCGGCCAGGGGATTGCCCTGGGCGTCGCGCAGGGTGATGGTGACCTGGGTGCTGTCCGCGCCGTCGGCAATGACATAGAATTCAGCGGGCCGGATGGTGCCGCGATCCAGGAGCGGACCGTCGCCGGGCAGCCAGGGCTCGTACAGGACGCCGCCGCTGACGGCGTCGCCCGCGCCGTTGTTGGTGCGCGGGTTGCCACAGGCGTCGGCCTGGTCGTGGCCGTCGGCGGGGCCGTCGGGGCTGCCCCAATAATTGCCGATGGCGTCGACGCAGGCGCGATTGAAGTCAGCACCGGTGTCCAGGGAGAGGAGACCGGCAGCGACGTTGTTGCGGATGACGCTGTTGCGCACGACGGCGTCGGCGTTAAACCAGAACTCCAGCCCGGTCTCGTTTAATTCGAAAGTGCTATTGTCGATGCTCACGGCGCCCTGCGCTTGTAACCCGGCGGACTGGCTCTGGCTGGCAGTGACGTGGTCCAGGGTGAGTTGCCCGTCGCCGATCTGCTCAATCATGGCCGGGCCGCCGCTGCCGCCGAAGCTGAGTTGCACGTGCTGCAGCCGCGCCTGCGCCTCAGGTTCAAGTGAGAGGCGCAACTTGTCCCAGGGGGCGCTGGCGCCGTCCAGGCGGGTGAAGGTGATGGGGGCTTCAGCCGTTCCTTCGGCCAGCAACGACGCGCCGCGTCCACTGCTGGTACCAATGTTGAGCCTGGCGTCGGGATGCATGAGGAAGGTCGTGCCCGCTTCGATGGTTAGCGTGGGAAAGGGATCGGCGCCACTAGGGGCGGCGACGGTGGCGGCACCCAGCATTTCGAAGGGTACGCCCTGGTTGCGCCAGATCTGGCTGCGGTAGAGGCGGCTGGCGCCGCCGGCAATGATTTGGATGGTGTCCGGCGCGTTGCCGGTATAGGTGTTGCCGCTGCCAAAGCCGCCCAGCGCCTGGGCGTTGGCCAGGACGGCGGCGGCGGCGCTGTTATTGATGGTGGCGTTGCTGATGGAGGGTGGGGTGGCGTCGCCAGAAGCGACCTGGAGGTACAGGCCGTAGGCGCCGCTGTTGTTGACGGTGACGTGGTCCAGGGTGGGCGACGGCCGGGGGTTGGCTGCCAGGTTGATGAATTCCACGGAGCCTTTTAAGGCGGCAGGATCGTCGCCGCCACCATGGTTGAGGATCACGTGGCGCAGGACGGAATGGTTGGCCTCGCCGAGGAACTGGATGGCGTCCCAGGGCACGGCGGGGTCGTCGGCGTCGAAGGTGATGGGCGCCGCTTCCGTGCCGATGGCGCGCAGATTGCCGCCGCCCTCAACGCGTATACGATGAGCGCCGCACATGGTTACGTTGCTGCCGGCCTCCAGGGTCACGGTGACGTCGTTGCGCACGAGGACATCGCCCGTCACGTAGATATCGCCGGAGAGGGTTTGGTCTTCGGTTTCGTAAGTACCAGAGAAGTTACCGTCGTTGCAATCAGCGGTGGGGGCGGCGAGGGATTGGCCGTGCCAGGCAATGACCAGCGTGAGCAGGGCCAGAAAGGTGGGGACGGTAACCAGACTCAGGCGACGCAGGCGGCCGGAGCGAGCTGAAGGATTCGCGTTTTTCATGATCCTCTCCCTAAATATCGGATGTATTTATGATGTTGGCGCGTTAGCACCGTGGGGACTGAGATAAGAACAGGCCATCTGATGAGATGTTGCGCGATTATAATGGGACCTTAGTACCAGGGCAAATGACGCGGCAGGCAATCGCAGCAAATTCCATACAGAAGAGGAAATCGTCGCTGCGGCATGATAGACTGGTGACCATGCGCGCGCACACGCGGCTGTTTCTGGGTTTGCTGTTGCTTTTTTATTGGGCCGTCTCGCTGGATGGGCTGGCGGTTTATCCGCCGGTGGGCGAGGATGAGCCGTGGATTGCGGCGGCGCCTTTTAAGCTGGCGACGGAGGGGGTTTTCGGGTCGGATCTGTTTGCGGGCTATTATGGCATGGCGCAACGTCATTACCAGCACCAGCCTGCGTTTCATCTGTTGCAGGCGGGGGTGTTCCGGCTGGCGGGGGTGGGGGTGTTTCAGATGCGTTTCTTGCCGGTGACGCTGGGGTTGTTGTTGCTGCCGCTGAGCTTTGCGGTGGGGCGACAAATGAAAGGGCGAGGCGTGGGGCTGCTGACGGTGGGGTTGCTGTGCGTGTTGCGTTTTAGCGGGGATCCGGGAGCCAGCGGCGT
>DATHSI010000251.1:0-3484 GCA_035464315.1 Candidatus Sulfomarinibacteraceae bacterium | reverse complement strand
CGGACGCAACGTAAACTGGACCACGTCCGATGCCCTGGCCGACTTTGCCGGGCAGAGTACGTTTCATAGTAATAGAGTCTGGGTGAGGAGATTGGGGATTAGAGATTAGAGATTGGAGATCTAGCTACCTATCACTTTCATAAATACGGTCGAAAATGCAGTTTCAAGGGTTGACCAAGGCGGCGACAACGCCGCAACCAGTCCCAACCGAGACGGAAATAGCTTTTATCACGACGAGACTTGCGGTCAATGAGATGGCGGAAGCCACGCTTGATGACCCAACTGCCCAGGCAAAGGAACCAGACAAAGGCGATGCACATACCCAACATCAGGCGCGAGATACGGTCGGCATGGCGCAGATGTGTGGCTTCCAGGTCAAAGCCATGACCTTTCATATCGCCGTACATCTCTTCAATCCACATGCGCCGGCGATAGAGCCTGAGGAGCTTGCTCGTATCAGAGTGGTCCGAAACGAGATACCAGGGTTCATCCTCTCCTTGAGCCCAGTGCAAGACCAACCAAAACCAGCCGACGTTGAACTTTTCAGTCAAGCGCACCCAGCCAACGACACGGGTCTGCCCTTCAGACAGAGGAAAGGCATTGATGTTAGACCAGGTTTGCCCCTGGGACGAAACCTTGATGCTGCCGCGCTGGCGGATGACAAAATGCCAGTGACGACGTGCCAACCAGCGCAAGAGGTGGATGCTCTCAAACTCGGTGTCACCCAGGACCCACACCTCTGCTCTGGAGGGAATCAGTGGCACCAGTCGTTGCAACAGGGCGATTTGCGCTTGATGTCCCGTCTGGCCCCGTCCTCCGCCATGCACACTCCAGACCAGAGGCAGCGTCCGGCGTCGATAGGCCACGCCCACCACCAGAACGCGATGCCCTTGCCCCACCTTGGTGCTATCCAAGACCAACCGCAGCGGGTGCTGAGCCAACGACGCCAACAACTGCGCCGCCAGCGGTCGATACCAGTCCCACACATCGACCCGCTCGTTGCCCAGAAACCGTCGCAGACGGTTGACCAGACTGACCAAACGACCCGCCACATGCCAGGTGCTCACGATATAGGACAGGTGAATCCCTTGGGCACTTACCAGTCCGCTCACCAGCAGCGCCAGATTCCGTCGTTGCGTCGCTCGCGTCCCTGGCAGCCATTGCTCAATCTGCTGCAAGACTCTATGATAAAGGCGAAGGTTGTGTGGCATTTGGACCTCCTCGATCTTGGTTTGTTCACAACTCCATTGTATCGAGTGGCCTGTGCCCGCAACCTTTTTCCGTTGTTAATGTTCAAACTGATAGGTGGCTAGATCTCCAATCTCTAATTACCGCCTATGAACTTCTGGATACTGGCCCTTTCCTACTGGATACACCTTCTCGCCACCGTCGTCTGGCTCGGCGGCCTGGCGGTGATGAGCCTGATCGCGCTGCCGGCGCTGCGCCAGGAGAGCCTGGACGCTAACCAGTGGTTTGACCTGCAGAAGCGGTTTACGCCCTGGGTTAACGGCAGCCTGGTCATTTTGCTTATCACCGGATTTGTGCAGATGACGGGCGATGTTAATTATGAGGGATTTCTGCAGGTGAACACGCTGTGGTCGCAGGCGATTCTGGTCAAGCACGTGGCGGTGTTGGGCATGATCGTGATCGGCGGCTACGTGCAGTGGCGGCTGCACCCGGCCATGGAACGGACTCGCCTGATGGCGCAAAAACGGCCGGAACTTGCCGCCGAGGAGCAGTCTCGCCTGCTGCAGCAGGAGGTCAAACTGCTGCGTCTTAATGGCCTGTGCGCCATCGCCGTGTTATTCTTTACGGCAGTGGCTACGGCAGTCTAGTAGCATCGAAGAAATCGGATGTCTCTACGTTCGACTCAAGTTGCGCGAATCTTCTGAAAAGACATCCGATTTCTCAGGGATATCGGAGAGATGATGATGGACGAAGAACGTGAGCGCATCTTGCAGTTGGTGGAATCGGGCAAAATTACGGCGGAGGAGGCCGGCGCGCTGTTATCGGCGCTGGCAGGGGAGAGCGAGGCCGAAGCGCAGCCGCAGCCGGTGCAGGAGGCGCGCCAGCCGCTCGACCGCCCGTGGGAAATCCCCGTCTTCGGCGGCGTGGTTGTCGCCGTACTGGGACTGTTAGGGCTGGGCCGCGCCCTGAGCCAGCCGCGCCGTGGCAAACGGCCCTCGCTGCTGGCCCAGGCCGGCGCCGGGTTCACGCTGCTGATTGGCCTCGCGGCCGTCGCCGCCGGCCTGTGGAGCCGCACCGCGCCCTGGCTGCACGTGCGCATCTTCTCCCAAGAGGGGGAAAACGTGAATATCAGCCTGCCCCTGCCTCTCTTTCTGGCAGACTGGGCCATCGACCTGGCCGACGCCTTTATGGATGAAGAGGCCGCGGTGCAGTTGCACAGTGTGGCCGATTTCGTGGACGCTCTGCGCCGGGGTGACGCGGCTGCGCCCTTCTCGCTGGAGATCCAGGAGGGGGATGGCGACCGCGTGTTGGTGCAGATTGACTGAGACGTTGGCGGCTGGCGGCCGATAGCCGCGTCGTTAAGCAGCAGGACGCCGCCGGTCACGAACGGGAGGGATGATGACGCGGGCGCGATTGCGGGATCTGGGCATTACCATTGGGACGCTGCCTACCGGGCCGCACAATGCGATCACCGACGTCGATGGCGTTTGTGTGGGGCACAAGACGTTGATTTATGACGAGCCGCGCGTGGCGCGCACGGGCGTGACCATCATCCTGCCCCGCGACGGCGCTATCTGGCGCGACAACGCCTTCGCCGCTTTCCACTCCTTCAACGGCTGCGGCGAGATGACGGGCGTGCATTGGCTGCAAGAGTCCGGCCTGCTCTGTTATCCCATCGCCCTGACCAACACGCACCACGTGGGCACGGTGCACGAAGCGCTGGTGGCCTACGGACAGGAGAAGGGGTTGACCACGCTTTCGGCGCTGGCCGTGGTCGCCGAGACGTGGGATGGTTGGTTGAACGACATGGACGCTTTCCACATTGGCAAGGAGCACGTCTACGAGGCGCTGGAAGGGGCGCAATCGGGGCCGGTTGAGGAAGGCAACGTGGGCGGCGGCACGGGCATGATCTGCCACGATTTCAAGGGCGGCATCGGCACCGCGTCCCGCGTCTGCGAAACGGACAGCGGGCGCTTCACCGTGGGCGCGCTGGTGCAGGCCAACCACGGCGACCGCGCCGACCTGCGTTGTGACGGCGCGCCCCTGGGCCGCATTTGCGACGCCGCGCACACGCCGTTGCCCTGGCGAACCGCGCAGAGCGGCGGCTCAATCATCATTGTCGTGGCCACGAACGCGCCGCTGCTACCCGGCCAATGTCATCGTCTGGCGCAGCGCGCCGCCGTGGGGTTCGCCCGCGCCGGCGGCGTGGGTCACAATGGCAGCGGCGATCTCTTTCTGGCCTTCGCCACCGGCAACCACCTCCCCGCCGGCGCCGGCGAGCCCGGTTCCGTGAAGA
>DATHSI010000250.1:0-10785 GCA_035464315.1 Candidatus Sulfomarinibacteraceae bacterium | reverse complement strand
GTGATTTCATCAGCCAGATTGAGCGCTTCGGCTTCGCTTGCGGGCAATTCACCCTCGGCGACTTCCACGCGCCCGCGGCGGCAGAGCAGAGCCAGGGGCACGCGATAGGTCAGGCCTGGCTCGCGCACTTCGTAATTGCGCTCGGGGTGCAGCCCTCGCTCCTTCAACGTGGCGTAGACGCGGTCCACGAACTCTCCGCCCTCCAGAAACAGATCGTTAATTTCCACTGCTTGCTGAAAGCGATCCCACGTCGTGTGAATGAACGTTACGCGCCGCCAGCGCAGGCTGATGATCGGTCGTTCCAATTTGCGCAGGGGAGCCAGTTGCACTTTGTAGTAATAATCATCAGCTCGTGGATGATTTGGCTGGTGAGGAAGGAGAGCGCGACGGGTTGTGAGCTCGTGGCCCAGTCTCTCGGCGTAATAGTGGATAGCCCACTTCTGCGGACCGAAGCGCTGCCCGAAGTAAAAGGCGAAGTACTCGGCATACAATCCTTTCGGGGCGTACTTTTGTGGAATACGGTACCAGCCCTCGTCCCGGGCTACTTCGAAATCAGCCGGGCGCGGCATGTAAGTCACCAGCACACGGTCTTCAGGATAGGCCATCAGCAGGATCCGTAAGTCGATAACACCTGTACTTTGGTATTCTATCAGCCAACGCACATTTACGGTATAATAGGAGGGCTGTTTATACTGGAGGTTACATGACTGATCCACGTGTTAAAAAACTGGCCCATCTCCTGGTAAATTACTGCATCGGCGTGGAACCGGGCCAACGCATAATGCTCAGCGGGCCTTCCGTGGCTCTTCCCCTGGTTAGCGAAACGTATCGCGAGATCATCAGAGCCGGCGGGCATCCGCTCATCAACTGGAACGAAGAGGTGTTTGCCGAAATCCTGCTCAAAGAGGGCAGCCAGGAACAGCTGGAACACATTCCGGACCCCCTCTGCCATGTGTACGAGAACTACGACGGCCTGATCTCCGTTCGCGCCGCCCTCAACACGCGCGCGCTGAGCAATGTTGATTCCCGCAAGCAACAATTGCGCCAAAGCGCGATGCGCAGCCTGATGAGATTGACCATGGAGCGCAGTGCTGCTGGCGAACTGGACTGGGTGGGCACGCTTTATCCGACACAAGCCCAGGCACAGGAAGCGGATATGTCTTTAAGCGAGTTCGAGGAGTTCGTTTATCGCGCCTGTTACGTGGATCAGGATGATCCTGTGGCCCAATGGCGCCAGATGTCTGGCCGGCAACAGGCCCTCATAGATTGGCTCCAGGGTAAAAAGCAGGTCAAAGTCCAGGGACCAAACGTGGATCTGTCACTTTCAATTGAAGATCGCACGTTCATCAACTCCGACGGCAAACGAAACATGCCCAGCGGCGAGATTTTCACCGGGCCAATTGAAGAGTCCGTGAATGGCTGGATCAAGTTCACGTATCCGGCGCTCTACGGCGGTCGCGAGGTCGAAGGCATCAGCCTGCGCTTTGAAAAGGGGCGAGTGGTGGAAGCCTCGGCGCGCAAGAACGAGACATTCCTGCTGGAACAGCTTGATACCGACGACGGCGCGCGTTATGTCGGCGAGTTTGCTATCGGCACCAACAACGGCATCGATCGCTTCACCAAGTCGATTCTGTTCGATGAGAAGATCGGCGGCACCATCCACATGGCAGTGGGTGCGGGATACCCTGAAACGGGCAGTAAGAACGATTCTGCCATACACTGGGATATGATTTGCGACATGCGTGATGGCGGGCAAATCTGGGTTGACGACGAGTTGTTCTATGAGAGCGGCCGTTTCCTCCTCGTTGATGAATAGCCGTTATCACGATGACGACCGGCGAGCGACACTGATAGACTATGCCTGAATTGCCAGAGGTTGAAACAACAGTCCAGGCGCTACGAGAACCGCTGCTGGGAGAAGTTTTCACCGAAGTGCGCGTCTACTGGCCACGGCACATAGAAGTACCTACTCCTCGTGAATTGCAGGATCGCATCGCCGGCCTCCGAGTCGAACAAATGGGCCGGCGGGGCAAGTATCTGATGTTTGGCCTCTCAGGCGAAGAGCATCTCATCATCCACCTGCGCATGACGGGACATCTCTGTGTGGTCGCCGGCGACACACCGGTTGAGTCTCACACGCACACGATATTCGGCCTGGCCAGCGGTCGCGAACTGCGCTTTCGCGACACGAGGAAGTTTGGGCGCGTGTACCTGGTGAAAGATCCCCAGGAGATTGTGGGCAAACTGGGACCGGAACCGCTGGCGCCGTCCTTCACACCAGAGGTGCTAACAAGACAGCTCGAAGGGCGCTCCATGAGGCTGAAATCCTTGCTCCTCGACCAGACATTCATCGCCGGCGTAGGTAACATCTACGCCGACGAAGCATTATACTACGCCAGCCTTCATCCGGAGCGGCCGGCCAACACCCTGACGCCCGAAGACATCTCCGCGCTGCACGCTGCCATTCAAAAAGTGTTGCGCATGGGCATCCAGCGTGAAGGCGCCAGCATCGACCGCTACCGAAAACCTGACGGTACGCGCGGCGATATGCAAAATGCAGTCGCCGTGTTCCGCCGTGCTGAAGAACCGTGTTATCGTTGTGGCACACCCATTCGGCGCATTGTCCTGGGTGGTCGCAGCACCCATTTTTGTCCCTCCTGTCAGAGCGAACTCAACGAGGATAGTCATGCGCGATGAAATTGAGGTTATGCGGGTACTCCGGGTACCACCCATGGGAAAACTGGTCGTCCAGGCCGGCGGCGAGCGGCTGGAGTCGCTTTCCGAGACGAAGAATGAAAAAGTCAAACATCGCTTGCTGGCGGCAATTGGGGAGTTGATCTCCTTTAGCGGAGGATATCAGGTATTGGTGGATGCCGGAGTGGCCCCTCCCCTGGCTGCTGCGCCGGCGCCCCCTGGTGCAACGGTCGAGGAATCGCTGAACGAAGAGCAGGCGGCCTTTCTGGACCAGCTGGAGCGCGAGCTGAAGGCGAACAATACCAGCACAGCGACACCTGAGGCCATGCTTGCGGAGGAAATAGAGCCCGATCAGGTAGTTTCCCCTCCAGAGCCGGGCGACGCTCAATTGAATCTGGTTGCCGAGATCGACGCCATCCTACAGAAGCACGTGGAAGCTGATCCACAATTGGCTCAGCGCTCCATCCACCTGGAGCAACCGCCGGGCGGCCTATTGCGCATCCGCGTCGACGGGCAACAATACGAGCACCCCAACGATATTGAAGACGGCAACGTGCGCCAGGCCCTCAAACAAGCCTTGAAAGAGTGGGAGTCGCGCTAAGCGTCGAGATTCTTGGGCAGCGTGAAGTAAAACGAGCTCCCCTCGTCGACCTCGCTCTTAACCCATATGTCCCCGTGGTGCGCATCGATGATGCGCTTGACGATGGCCAGGCCAATGCCGGCGCCGCCGAATCGGCGCCGCGATGACCCATCAATCTGGTAGAAGCGATCAAAGATGCGCGAGGCTTTCTCTTGTGGTAGGCCAATGCCCTGATCAGAGACCACGACGAGAACGTCCTCTCGCCGTTCCACCATACGTAATTCGATCTTGCCCCCATCCGGGCTGAACTTCATGGCGTTACCGATCAGATTATCCAACACCTGGTTGATGCGGCCGCGATCAGCCTCCACAATACCCTTTTGCGAAGGCGACGCAAACACCAGTTGCAACCCCTGCTTCCCGGCGCTGAGCTGGTGGCAGTCAATCGCCGATTGAATCAACTCCACCATCGAGAACCGCTGCCTCATCAGATTTGCCTCGTCAATGCGCTGCAGCGAGATAATGTCTTCGACGAGGCGGGTTACCTCATCCGTTTTCTCCGAAACAATGTGCAGCGCCCGCTCTTGCTTCGATGACATCTCGCCCATCTCGCCATCGACCAGCAGATCAATATACCCTCGAATGAACGTCAGCGGTGTGCGCAGTTCGTGCGACACGTTTTGCACCAGCTCGTCTTTGAGGCGATCGTTTTCCTTCAGTTCTTCATAGGCCACAGCCAGCTCCGCCGCTCGTTCCTCCAGCGCCTCAAAGAGCCGGGCGTTCGCAATAGCCACGCTGACCTGGGCAGCGGCGATGGTCATCAGTTGAATGTCCGACTCGTTAAACGCTTCAGGCCGGTCGCTGTCGACGGTCAGCGTGCCAATCACCTCGTTGCGCGTGACGAGAGGAACGACGAGCAGGGAGCGCAACACCTCATCAAAAAAGAGAAAATCGGATTCCTGGTAGGTATCGCGAATGTAGATCATACGCCGGTCGCTCACTGCGCGTCCCGACACCCCATCGCCCAGCTTGATGCGCACGCGATGGTATTGCGGCTTGATGCCGGCGGCTGCCTCCACCACCAGCTCATTGCCGTCCTCGGAGAGCAGAGCAATGGTGCTGGCGCGGGCGTGTAACAACTTCTGCAGCGTCTGGACCGTTGTCTGCATAACCAGTTCAACGCGCAGATTGCCGGTCACCTGCTTGGCCATGTCTACCAGCGCCGACATACTGCGTAGCCGCTGTTGAGCGTCGCTGAAGAGCCGGGCATTCTCAACAGCAACGGCTGCCTGATCGGCCAACAGGGTCATCAGCAATTGTTCATCCGGCGTAAAGATGTGGCGTTCCAGATAGGTCACGGTGAACGCGCCGATGACGCGCCCGTTGTGTCGCAGGGGAAAACCGGCGATCGCTTTCACTCCCCACTCCTGCGCTTCCGGCGTCTGGTACAGGGGGTGGCTGTTGGCATCGTCGATAATGATCGGCTCGCCGGTGCGCACCACCGTCGCCGTCAGACCATCGGAGCGAGGTGCAGTCACCGCCGGTGTGCGGCGCCCATCGCGCCACAGCGCAGAACAAAAGGTGAATTCTTCTTTTTTGGCGTCCCACAGATAGATGTGCAGATTGTTGGCCTCAATCAGTTCCAACGCGGCTTCGGTGATATTCTCCAGCACCGCCTCCAGATCCAGCGGCGTATTCAGCTGCAATACGATGCGGTGGAAAGCGGACAGTTCCTCAATACGACGCACCTCTTCCTGCAGGCGCTCGGGATTGGCGCCCGTGTACTGCACACCATCGACGCCAGGTGCACTCTCCTCAACGTTGACGGGCGGCGGCGCGGCAAGACGTTCCTGCAGAAAGCCCGCCACAATCTCGACCAGCGCCACCTCTTCCTCGTCGAACGGTTCCGCACGGTCCACTTGCAGTTGCATATCTGTCCCGTCCAGAGACAGGATCAGACCGCTCGCGGGCTGCTCTGCATCACCAGCTTCCTCGTTGCCCGGCGCCAGCGCCGCAGATGCGCCAAGCTGCTGGCGCAGGAAAACCAGCGCCTGTTCCGAGGCAGCCGACGAGGAGGGCGCCGATTGTAATGCGTCCTGCAAGACACGCAGGCCGAGTAAACGGGACTGTTCCCCTTCCATCCTATTCGTCCTGGCACTAGACTGAGGCGCACCATCCTGTCGGATGTCCCCGTGCGAACTTCTCCACACCGGGCTAAATGAAGATGAAATGCGCCTAGCGACTTACTCGCGCGCGTCCCTGTCCCTTCGAACGACGCGCTGCTTTTCGATCCTGTCGCAGGTGGCAGTGCTTATACTTTTTGCCGCTGCCACAGGGGCAGGGATCGTTGCGACCAACTTTGGGCATTTCGCGCCGTAATTCGACGCCCTTGCCCTGATCTCGCTGCACCATCTGATAGCCTGCCTGGCTCATCTGCTCCTGATAGGCGACTTCGGCTTCCTGGCGCCGGATGAACTCCTGGTGGCTCTGCAGCTCGCGGAAGAAGCGGTCGACGACGCTCTGATCGATGTTATGTCGCATATCGGCAAACATCTGATACGAGCGACGCTTGTACTCTACCTTGGGATCGCGCTGGCCGACGGCCTCCAGGCCAATCTCACGACGTAAGTCGTCCATCGCCGTCAGATAGTCACGCCACTCGTTATCAATCGCGCTGAGCAACAACAGGCGCTGGAAGTTCTGGTATTCCTCTCCAATACGCTCGCGCCACCGCTCTTGCTGATTGTTCACGTGCTCCTGCAACGCATCGATCAGTTCGGCCGGTTCAAGTGTCGACAGGCTGTCCAAGAGCAACGTGCGCAACACTTCGTCGACGTCGCGCTTGAACTCACTCTGCTGATTCTTGAGTGCTTTAAGCGAGCGCCCTTCGACGTCAAAGTCGGAAAAGGCGGCATTCAGATCGTCAACCGCACTCTGCCAGATCTCCTCGCGTTCTGTCTCTTCAATGTAGCTGGCGAGAAAATCTTCAAACAATTCTTCCAGCTGGGACAGAAACTCGCGCCGTACATTCTCGCGAGCCTGGATTTGCCCGGAGCGCATGGAGCCAAGGCGCGCCGCCAGGTTGGGCACCGGCGGCAATAGAGGAAGGAAGCGGTTCATGGCCTGCAGCAACTGGTACAGGTTTTGCCCTTCCTCCTCCTGCTCGTAGGCCAGATGCATAAAGCGGTCGGCCAGATCATTCGCTGAAAGCTCGCTCAATTCGCTGCGGTCAAACTCCAAGGCGCCGGGCAACAGCCCGCGCAGGCGGTTTACCACGCCGTTGACGTTAATCGTATCCGTGGCATCCGTGCTGAAATCCACTATGGCGCGGTCCACCTCGCCGCGAATGAAGCCCGGGTAGTCTTCCAGGTAATTGTGGACCAGTTCCTGGATGGAACCGGCGAAGGCGGCATCGATCTTTTCATCGAGGTCGATATCCTCGCCCATCAGGATGGCCCGCCGTTCATTATAAATCGCCTGGCGCTGCTTGTTCATAACGTCGTCGTACTCCACGACGTTCTTGCGAATATCGAAGTTATAGCCCTCGATGCGTTCCTGCGCATTTTCGATAATGCGGTCCAGCATGCCCATTTCCAGCGGCACATCTTCAGGAATGATGTTGCTGTTCATGAACCGCTTCAGGCGCTCGCCGCCGAAGCGCTTCATGAGATCGTCCTCCAGCGAGAGGAAAAAGCGCGAAGAACCGGGATCGCCCTGGCGGGCGGCGCGACCGCGCAACTGGTTGTCGATACGCCGCGACTCGTGTCGCTCTGAGCCAACCACGTGCAGGCCACCAAGCTCCCACACTTCACGTCGCTCGGCTGCGGCGGCCTTCTTCACTTCTTTGATCTCATCGATCACGTGAGGCTCAAGGCCGGGCACCTCGGCCACAAGCTGCCTGGCCTCGTCGTCATCCCCGGCAAGCACCGCGCGAATCAACGCTGCGCGTCCATTGTAATTGTGCTCGAATACCAGCTCGGCCAGGAATTCCGCCTTCTGGCGCTCGTCCTTCTGCACCGACTGGTAGCGGCTGTACAGTTGCAACAGGCGCGTGGCTTCGTCCACCAGCGCCACGTCCTTCTCAATCTCCTCCAGGTACGCACGAGCCTCCATCAGGCGGTTCACCCGGATGAGACGCAACACCTCTCGTAAGTCGTTAAAATCGACGCCGTACGGCCCTTGCAGAACGCGCGCCACATAGCCCACGACCTGCACATCCTCAATCTCCTTCAGGGCGGCGTCATACTCCGCCTTCGTCTCCATTAAGGCGTCCACAAGGTCCACCGTCAGCTTGTTGTTCTGGCCCGCGTACTGACGCGCGGCCTCCTCGCCCTCAGTCAGCAACTTCTGCGCCAACTGCGTCAGCAGGCCGCGGTCGAACATGGCATCTTCCATATGCTCCGCCGCCAGACCCTCAGCATTGCCGCCAAGGATAATGTCCGTACCACGACCGGCCATATTTGTGGAGATGGTAACCGCTTGTTTACGCCCCGCCTGCGCCACGATCAACGCCTCTGAATCAATGTTCTTGGCATTAAGGATGTTGTGGTTGATGCGCTCCTTTTGTAGCAGACGATGGATTACCTCTGAGTGCTCCACCGAGGTGGTGCCCACCAGCACGGGCCGTCCCTTCTCGTATACTCGTTTAATCTCGTTGACGATGGCTACGTCTTTGGCGTCCGCTGTGCCATAAACCTGATCGGGAAAATCGGTCCGTTTGAAGAAGACCGGTTTTTCTGGATTATCAGCCGGCGCGTAGTAAATTTCTTCGGTCCCGTTCAGGCGGCGGCGCTGCTCTTCCAGATCATTGTCGCCGTTTTGCACAACGTATTCCACATTCGTGGGCACCGGCGTGACGTCCACTTCATAAATCTCGCGGAACTCTTCGGCGTCGGTGAGCGCCGTACCGGTCATACCCGCCAGTTTGTCGTAGAGGCGGAAATAGTTCTGAAGCGTGATCGTAGCCACGGTGATCGTCTCGCGCTTGATCTGCACGCCTTCCTTGGCCTCAATCGCTTCGTGCAAACCATCAGAATAGCGCCGTCCCGGCATCAGGCGACCGGTGAAATCATCGACGATGACCACCTGGCCATTCGTCACCACGTACTGCTGGTCGCGCTGGAACAAATATTGCGCGCGCAGTGCATTGTCTAAATAGTAAGTCAGATGGTAAAAGCGCGGATCATACAGGCTCTGCCCCATTTCTACGTCGATCTCCGGAATGCGCTTCTCGATCTCGGCAATGCCCGGATCCGTGAGGCTGATCGACCGGCTCTTATGATCGATGTCGTAGTGGCCATTCGGCTCGGCATCTTCATCCGCTGTGTTCTCGCGTAAACCGCGTACATACTGCGAGAAGCGGGCATAATCTTTGCCGGAGCGAGGGGCCGGACCGGAGATAATCAGCGGCGTCCGCGCCTCGTCGATGAGCACGTTATCAACCTCGTCGATGATGGCATAATGCCGCTCGCGCTGAACCAGTTCCTCGCGATTTGTGGCCATGTTGTCGCGCAGATAGTCGAACCCAAACTCACTGCTGGTGCCGTAGGTGATGTCCGCCAGATACGCTTCGTGGCGTGTGGCGGGCCGCCAGTGGACCAGCCGCTCATCTTCTAGCTTCGCCACCGGATTCACGTAATCCGGGTCGTACAACGCGGAAAATCGCTGCGGGCCGATACAACCGACGCTCAGCCCCAGCGCGTGAAAAATCTTACCCATCCAGCCGCCGTCACGCCGGGCCAGATAATCGTTAACCGTCACCAGATGAGCCCCCTTGCCCTCAAGCGCATTGAGATAGAGCGGCAAGGTAGCCACCAGCGTCTTACCTTCACCGGTGCGCATCTCAACGATTTCGCCCCGGTGCAGCAGGATACCACCCATGATCTGCACGTCATAGTGGCGCAGTCCCGTGGTGCGGCGCGAGGCCTCGCGCACAACGGCAAACGCCTCGGGCAAAATCTCCTCCAGCGTCGTGCCGGCTTCTAATTCGCTCCTGAAACGTTCGGTCTCATCGCGCAACGCCTCGTTGGAGTACGAACTGTAACGGTCCTCAAGCTCCGCAACCTCGGCGACAGTTGGTTTCAGGCTATCCAGCAGCTTCTCTGTCGGATCGCCAACGATTTTATGCAATATCTTTTTGAACATAGGATCTTTTGGCTTTTTATGGCGAATGTGTGTGAACTATCTCTATCCGAATCATTCGGGAGTTCGCCCCTTCTAGAGTAAGCTCCCATTCAGAATACACTAGCTTAAGGCAAAACTGCAAAACTCACCATTAGAAACGACTAATAGTAATTACTCGTTAAACAATTCACCTACGCTGCGGCCTTCATGGGACCGCAAAATCACTTCGCCCAGCAATTCGGCGATGGTCAGCACTTTGATGTTGGGCAGCATCTTGTGTTGCGGAATGGGAATGGTATCAGTGGTCACGATTTCGGTAATCGGCAACGAACCGAGGCGCTCCACCGCCGGCTCCGACAGCACCGGGTGAGTGAACGCCACGTAAATCTCACGAGCCCCATGTTCCAGCACCACCTGGACCGCCTGCTGGATCGAGCCGCCGGTATCCACAAGGTCGTCGACGATAATCACGTCGCGCCCTTCCACGTTGCCAATGAGCGTCAACGCTTCCCGGCGCAGATCGTTACCCAGACGGCGCTTTTCGACGAACGCCAGGGGCACGCCCAGTTCATCGGCGTACTTGCGACCGCCTTTAGCAAAGCCGAGATCGGGCGTCACGATAGTCGAATTCTGTAAATTCTTTTGCTTGAAGTAATCGACGAGAATGTAGCGGGCCGTGAGCACATCGCCGGGAATTTTGTAAAAGCCCTGTATCTGTCCGGCGTGTAGATCGAGCGTGATCCAGCGGTCGGCCCCCGCGACCTCGATCATATCCGCCAGCAGGCGGGCCGTAATCGGCGTGCGCGGCTGGGTCTTCTGATCGCTCTGGGAGTAGGCCAGATAGGGCGCAACCACCGTGATACGTCCGGCAGAATCCCGCTTCAGACAATCAATGGCAATGAGCATCTCCATCAAATTGCGATGCACCGGCCGCGCGTGGCTTTGAATCAGGAACACATCCTGCCCACGCACGCTGCCATGGAGTTTCACCCACACATTTTCGTTTGGAAAATCAATGATGTCCCATCCGCTGAGGGGCACGTTGATATACTCAGAAATTCTGGCCGCCAGGTCGGGACAGCCTGAACCCGCGAACAGTTTGATCCCCCCGTAGTGCATTAATGACACAGCCTACTCCACTTTCCTTTTTCTACGGGTCAAAGAACGTCGATGATTGTACCCCAGGCGCGATTTGCTGGAAAAGATCGACGACAGCTGTATAGGGATCTAGCTTTCGCTCGGCAACATCGCTGATCAGCCGCTCCCGCTCCGCAGGAGGCACAATGGCGCGCAGCCGTTCCATCAGGCGCGCCTGCAACAACTGCTCGATCTCCTGGCGGCTCCGATTGCGCTCCCGCTCCCGCCAGCGGCCGCTGGCCCGCAGATAT
>DATHSI010000249.1:0-23843 GCA_035464315.1 Candidatus Sulfomarinibacteraceae bacterium | reverse complement strand
ATTCGTCGCGCCACTTGATGACAACCAACACTTATGAGCCGGCCCCTGGGTTTACTACGCTTGAGGGTGCAGAGAGTATTATGTCATTGTACAGATAGTGTGGAGGCCATCATGGCGATTGAACAGTGGGTGACAGTCAGGACACAGTGGTGCGACATCGTCGGTAGAGAGGTTGCCCTGCAGGAGCGGCGCGTCTATCCCATGGAACTGATTCCAGACATGGAACGATTTCGCGTACTGGCGCACCGTTGCTCAGCCGATGTTGAGTGTAATTTGCTGGGGTGCAGTTGCCGCTGGGCCTATACAGGTCCGGACGTAGACCGCTTTTCTCGCCGGCCTTGACGTGCAACGGGCCCGATCATTTCGACCGGGCCCGCCCACAACAGAAACGGAGGCAATTGTCATGAGCAGTGCAGTGCAAGGTACTGCGCCACTCAGTGACTGGCAATGGCAATTGGTTTAGACGTAGCCAGGTCCGTAAGAACTTACGACCTGGATGTAATTTGCGCGTTCAAATGCAGCCGGCGCAGGCACGTTGATCTGGCTGAGACTCCCCCGGAATTGATCTAACGACTCATACTCATTCTCGACCAACCACAGGGCAACGTTGCCCAACAGTTCGCCGATGCGCCCGATACCGTTCTGCAACAGTTCTGAGGCCAGCATCGTTACCGAAGCGCCTGCCGCCAGTCCTTTGAGCACGTCGATTTCGTTGTGCACGCCCGTCGTGAGGGCCAGGTCGGTGTCCATGCGACCGTAAAGAATGGCAATCCAGCGCAGCGGCAGCCGCAGTTCGTGGGAGTTGCTGAGCACCAGGTTGGGCACCACGTCAAGGTTCTCCAGATCAAGATCCGGTTGATAAAAACGATTGAAAAGGACCAACCCGTCGGCGCCTTCTGCTACGAGCCTGTCAGCCATGTTAGCCATGGCGCTGAAGTAAGGGCTGAGCTTCATCGCGATTGGAATATCGACCGTCGCCTTAACGTCACGCAGCACGTCGAGATAAATTTGCTCCACTTCCGCGCCGCTGAGGCTGGCTTGGGTGGGGATGTAGTAGATGTTGAGTTCCAGGGCGTCGGCGCCTGCTTCTTCGATCTTGCGCGCGTACTCGATCCATCCCCCTGTGGAAACGCCATTCAGACTGGCGATGATGGGGATGTCCAACGCTCGTTTTGCCTTTTGGATATGTTCCAGATAGGCGTCGGGGCCCACCATGCGGTAGGTTGACGCCTCGGGAAAGAAGTCCAGAGATTCTGGATAGATATCCGTGCCCTGTGTCAGATAGTGGTTCAGCGTCTGACTTTCCAGGTTAATCTCTTCTTCAAATAGTGAGTAAAGTACTATCGCGCCAGCTCCCGAGTCTTCCAGTCTCCGTAAGGAGCTGATGTGGCGTGAAAGAGGGGAGGATGAGGGCACGATGGGGTTTTTCAGCTCCAGGCCGAGGTAAGTTGTGGCCAGATCCATGTGATTACTCCTTCTGTCTTCAGATGATAGCGGTCGGTGGGCGGTTGGGCCGGGTGCAGCCCCGGCCCAACCGCTCGCGCAGGCGTTTACTTCTGCCCGTTGCTGTTCTTGTTGGCAAGTCGTTGGTACTGTTCCCAACGCATTGCAACATCTTCTTTGGCCAGTTGCAGCAGTCGTTCTGCCGCTTCCGGGTTGCTCTGCGTGAGCATGCGGTAGCGTCCCTCACGGTAGATGTAGTCTTCCAGAGGGAGTCGCGGTTCGCGAGAGTCCAGTTGGAAGGGGTTTTGGCCTTCGTCAGACCGGTCCGGATTGTACCGGTACAGTGGCCAGTAGCCCGACTTGACCGCCGCGTCCTGTTGTTCCAGGCCGTAGCGCATGTCATAGCCGTGGGCAATGCAATGTGTGTAGGCGATGATTAGCGAGGGGCCGTCGTAAGCTTCCGCTTCCAGGAAGGCCTGTACCGTCTGGCGGTCGCTGGCGCCCATGGCCACGCGGGCCACATACACGTTGCCGTAGCTTATAGCCAGTTGGCCGAGGTCCTTCTTTGGTAGCGGTTTGCCCGCTGCGGCGAATTTGGCAACCGCGGCTCGCGGCGTGGCCTTGGACATCTGGCCGCCGGTGTTGGAATAGACTTCCGTATCCAGGACGAGCACATTGACGTTGCGCCCGGAGGCCAGAACGTGGTCCAGACCACCGTAACCGATGTCGTAAGCCCAACCGTCGCCGCCGACTATCCATACACTCTTCTTCACGAATGTGTCGGCCACGCTTAGCAGGTCGGCCAGATCCCGTCTCGTTGCAGAATCATCTTCCAGCTGCGCGCCAGATTGACTTCCATCGTCCAGGAGTTCCTGGATGCGATGTTTCAGCTCGCCCACGCGACCACGTTGGGCGCGGATATCTTCTTCTGTGACCTGATCGGCGTAGATAATGGCGTCGGCCAGAGAGGGGCCAATCAGTTCGCGCAGGCGGCGCAGGCGGTTCGTCGCTGCTTCGATGCGTTGGTCCAGAGCGACGCGCATGCCGAAGCCAAATTCGGCGTTATCCTCGAAGAGCGAGTTGGACCAGGCCGGCCCGCGCCCTTCGTCGTTTACGGTCCAGGGCGTGGTGGGCAGATTGCCGCCGTAGATGGAGCTGCAGCCGGTTGCGTTGGCGATCAGTGACCGGTCGCCGAACAGCTGGCTGAGCAATTTCAGATACGGCGTTTCGCCACAACCCGCACAGGCGCCGGAGAATTCGAAGAGCGGCTCCAGCAACTGGTTGTATTTGACCTGTGTCAGGGGGATCTCCGTGCGGTCTGCGTCCGGCAGGTCGAGGAAAAAGTCCCAGTTCTCAGCTTCCTGCTCGCGGATTGGCGGCTGGGGTTCCATGTTAATCGCCTTGAACTTCGGTTGCTCCTTGTTCTTGGCCGGGCAGACTTCCACACAGAGGGCGCAGCCGGTGCAATCTTCGACAGCGACTTGCAGACTGTAAAGCTGGTCTTTGTACTCTTTAAAGCGCGCGGGCGCCGTCTTGAACGTGGGCGGCGCGCCGGCCACCTGGTCGGGCGCAACAATCTTCTGGCGGATAACGGCGTGCGGACAGACAAAAACGCACTTGCCGCACTGGATACAGATATCCGGATCCCAGACGGGGACTTCCGTGGCGATATTGCGTTTCTCCCAACGCGTTGTGCCCGAAGGATAGGTGCCGTCATCAGGCAGAGCGCTGACCGGCAGCGCGTCGCCCGCGCCGCTGATAATCGCTGCCGTGACTTCGCGTACAAAGTCTGGCGCGCCGGCGGGCACGGCGGGCGGTCGTTCAAAGGCGCTGGACGGGGCAGCAGGCACCTCTACCGGGTACATGTGCGAGAGCGCGGCGTCCACGGCAGCAAAGTTCTGTTGCACGACCGTTTCGCCCCGCTTGCCATACGTCTTGCGGATAGCGTTCTTGATCTCGTCGATAGCCTGTGCTCTTTCCAACAGAGGCTCGCCTGTGATCTCCTCGAGAAGGGCGAAGAAGCAGGTCTGCATGATGGTGTTGATGCGCCGGCCCATGCCCGTCTTCTCGGCCACGGCGTAGCCATCGACAACGTAGAACTCCAGCTTCTTCTCGATAATTGTTTCCTGCACCGACCGCGGCAACTGCTCCCAGACCTCATCCGGGCCATAGGGGCTGTTCAGCAGGAAGGTGGCGCCTTCAGCAGCCAGCTCCAGAACGTCGTATTTCTCCACGAAGTTGAACTGGTGACAGGCCACGAAGTTGGCGCTCTGAATCAGATAGGTAGAGTGTATGGGACGCGGGCCAAAACGAAGGTGCGAAATGGTCCGCGCACCGGATTTCTTGGAATCGTAGACGAAGTAACCCTGGGCGAAGTTATCAGTGTTCTCGCCGATGATCTTGATGGAGTTCTTGTTGGCGCCTACCGTGCCGTCCGCGCCAAGGCCGTAGAATACGGCGCGCACGACGTCGTCAGCTTCGATGTTGAACGTGCTGTCGACGGGCAGACTGGTGTGGGTGACGTCGTCATTGATACCCACGGTAAAGTGGTTCTTAGGTCTGGCGTTGCGCAGCTCATCGTAAACGGCCTTGACCATTGCCGGTGTGAACTCTTTGGAGGAGAGTCCATAACGGCCGCCCACCACACGGGGCGCAGTGGTGAAGGGCGCTTGATCTTCGGCCATCGTCTCGGCAATGGCGGAGACGACGTCGAGGTAAAGCGGTTCGCCTGATGCGCCAGGCTCCTTGGTGCGGTCAAGTACGGCGATCTTCTGTACCGTGGACGGCAGGGCGTTGACGAAAAGTTGGCTGGCGAACGGCCGGTAGAGGCGCACAATCACGGCGCCTACCTTTTCACCGCGGGCTAGCAGATAGTCCACTGTTTCGCGCACGGTTTCTGCGCCAGAGCCCATCAGAACGACAACTCGTTCGGCCTCCGCATCGCCAATGTACTCAAACAGGCCATACTGGCGACCGGTCAGTTCCGCGAAACGATCCATGGCGTGCTGCACGATCTGCGGACAGGCGTCGTAGTACGGGTTGACCGTTTCCCTGGCCTGGAAGAAAACGTCGGGATTTTGTGCTGTGCCGCGAATGAAGGGACGATCAGGTGTAAGCGCTCGCGAACGGTGGGCCCGCACAAGCTCGTCATTAATCATTTCGCGCAGGATCTCCTCCCCCAGAGGAGTTATCTTGCTAATCTCGTGTGAAGTGCGAAAGCCATCAAAGAAGTGGAGAAAGGGGACCCGTGCTTCAAGTGTCGCTGCCTGGGCGATGAGGGCGAAGTCAGTCGCTTCCTGCACTGAGTTGGAGGCGAGCATGGCGAAGCCGGTATTGCGAGTGGCCATCACGTCGCTGTGGTCGCCGAATATGGACAGCGCCTGCGCCGCCACCGATCGCGCCGCGACGTGGAACACGGTGGAGGTCAACTCGCCGGCGATTTTGTACATGTTGGGGATCATGAGCAGCAAACCCTGCGAGGCGGTGAAGGTTGTGGTCAATCCACCGGCCTGCAAAGCGCCGTGCACGGCGCCGGCTGCTCCACCCTCTGACTGTAGCTCTACGACGAGGGGCACCGATTCCCAGATATTTGGCTGGCTATTCGCCGACCATTGATCAGCAAACTCACCCATGGGTGAAGATGGTGTGATGGGATAAATGGCGATTACTTCGTTGATCTTATGGGCAACTCGCGCTGCTGCCTCATTGCCGTCGATCGTCACAAAATTTTCTACTCGATCAGGCTGTTGTTTCATTTCTTTTACTCCGTTAGCCGGAGCCGCATCTGAGTCTGGAGCCGGCAACAACGCTCGCTGCCGGCTCCGGCGTCAACGCGGTCTACGACCTGTCGTTCAGTGCAGCGTGTGCAGCCGCCAGTCTTGCAATAGGTACGCGGAAAGGCGAGCAAGAAACGTAGTTCAGTCCCAGATGGTGGCAGATGGCGATGCTCCTGGGGTCACCTCCATGCTCGCCGCAGATGCCAACCTCTAGTTCTGGACGCGTTTCGCGTCCTTGTTGCACAGCCCAGTCCATTAGTTTGCCAACACCATCGGGGTCAATAGTGTCGAATGGATTGTCGGGCAGGATACCCTGTTGGATGTATTCCAGGAGGAAGCCGGATTCTGCGTCATCACGGGACACCCCGAAAGCGGTCTGGGTCAAGTCATTGGTGCCGAAAGAGAAGAACTGCGCCACTTCGGCGATCTCGCCCGCGGTCAGGGCGGCGCGGGGGATTTCAATCATGGTGCCAAACTTGTAGTCAATCTCCATGCCCTGTTCTTCCATGACGACACGTGCCTCGTTTTCCAGGGTGGTCTGTTGCACTCGCAACTCGTTGACATGGAAAGTCAGCGGAATCATCACTTCCGGATGTACGCTAACGCCCTCGCGGCTGACCTGACAGGCAGCCTCAAAGATGGCCCGGACCTGCATTCGCGTGAGCTCAGGGATAAGGATGCCCAGGCGCACACCGCGTGTGCCTAGCATGGGGTTCTGTTCGCGCAGAGCTTCCACGCGCTCCAGGAAAGCCTGCTTCACGTGAATTTCGGATAGCGCCTCGTCGATTTCACTCATGGTGTGGAAGTGTTGCAGGCGCACTTTCAGATCGGCCAGTTCCTGAACGAGCTGCTCGAAAGCGGGCAGGAACTCGTGGAGCGGAGGGTCGATGAGCCGGATGATAACCGGTTGGCCATCCATGGCGCGGAACAGGCCCTCAAAGTCACCACGTTGCAGCGGCAGGAGCTTCTCCAGCGCTTCGTTGCGCTCCGTAACGGTCTTGGCCATGATCATCTGTTGCACGATGGGCAAGCGATCTGACTCAAAGAACATGTGCTCTGTGCGGCAGAGACCAATCCCTTCTGCACCGTATTCACGGGCGCGTTTTGCGTCTTGCGGATAATCGGCGTTGGCCCAGACACCGAGCTTGCGGAACTCGTCGGCCCAGCTGAGAAGTTTGATCAGATAGGGATTGTTGATGTCGGGTACAACAGTGGGAAGCTGGCCCAGATAGACGAGTCCATTTGTGCCATCGATGGAGATCCAGTCGCCCTCTTCGATGGTCAGTTCTTCGTCCATCTACATAACGCGGTGTTCCAGGTCAATCTCCAGTTCGCTGACGCCGACCACGGCCGGTTTGCCGAACTGGCGGGCAACCAGCGCAGCATGGCTGGTGCGACCGCCGCGGCTGGTGAGGATGCCCTCTGCTGCCAACATGCCGTGCACATCGTCGGGCTTTGTTTCCGGGCGCACCATAATGACCTTCTTGCCGTCTTCCTTGGCCCAGCGTTCAGCGGTGTCAGCGTCGAAAGCGACGATGCCTACGGCAGCGCCCGGGGAAACGTTGAGGCCGGTAGCGATAGGACGCGTCTGTTTGCGCGCCTCGGCGTCCAATTGAGGATGCAGGAAGAAGTCGACCTGTCCGGGTTGTACACGCCGCACAGCTGTCTCTTTGCTGATTAGCGCCTCTTCAACCATATCCACGGCGATGCGCACCTCGGCTTGCGCCGTACGCTTGCCGTCGCGCGTCTGCAAGATCCACAGTTTGCCATTCTCGATGGTAAACTCCATGTCCTGCATATTGCGGTAGTGGCGTTCCAACTTCGTGGAAATCTCCTCAAACTGTCGATACAGTTCGGGCATTTCCTCTTGCAGGTCGCTCAGCGGTTGTGTGGTGCGAATGCCGGCGACAACGTCTTCGCCCTGGGCGTTGGTCAGGTAATCGCCTTCCAGCTCCGGTTCGCCAGTGGACGCGTTGCGTGACATGGCGACGCCAGTGGCCGAGTCGGCTCCCATATTACCGAAGACCATGGTCTGAATGTTAACCGCGGTGCCCAGATCGTGAGCGATACCGGCTGCATTGCGGTAATCTACGGCGCGCTTGCCGTTCCAGGAACGGAAAACGGCTTCAGTTGCAAGCTTCAACTGTTCATAAGGATCTTCGGGGAAGGGCATGCCCGTATAGCTGCGGAACAGCTCCTTGAATTTCTGGGTGATCGCTTTCCAGTCTTCGGCCTTGAGCTGAGCGTCAGATTCGACCCCCGCTTTCTTGCGACGGCCGGTGATCACCGCTTCGAACACCTCATCTGGCACGCCCATCACCACAGCGCCAAACATCTGGACCAGGCGGCGATAAGAATCGTAGACGAACCGGGCGTCGCCCGTGCGCTCTATCAACCCTTTGGCGACCTCGTCGTTGAGGCCGATATTAAGGATAGTGTCCATCATCCCCGGCATGGAGAATTTGGCACCGGAGCGGCAGGAGACCAGCAGCGGGTTGTCCGCGTCGCCAAATGTCTGACCCGTGGCCTCCTCCAGAGCCCGTACGGCCCGCAGTTCCTCTTCCCACATGCCTGGTGGGAAGGTTTCGTCGGCGACCAGGTAGGCATTGCAGGCCTCGGTGGTCACCGTGAAACCGGGAGGAACGGGTACGCCAAGACGCGTCATGTCCGCCAGATTGGCCCCTTTGCCTCCCAGCAAGCTGCGCACGGCTTCCCAACTCCCGACGCGCTCTTCTACTTCCTCAACATCACTAAAAAGGTAGACGTACCTGGGTCGGCGAGCGCCATTTACCTGACCCGTCTTTTCCGCTTTAACGACGCCAGAGGTCGATGCGGTTGTATCTGCCATGGTTTAAACCTCCACTCTCAAAGGTATCGAGCGCATTATGGGAGAGGCGCCTCATTGCCATTGCCTCCGCTACTACTATGCAACTCGTGATCATTACTTTGGTTGTTGTCGTGGCTCATTGTAAATAGTCGAGTGTTCAGTAGGCAGTGACAGATTGCACCATTGCTTCTGACAAAAGTCATTACGGATTGTTACAAATTTCACAAACCCTTATTTCTGTCATCTGTCAGGGATGACAACCGTCACTTACCACCATCTGGGCGATGGAATAAGCTCTAGGAGGAGGTGACGACTGCATATGTTAAACCTGTTTCTTGTACTCCTGGCCACGGTCTGTGCGATACAGGCCATTCGCTCCCGACGACTGATTCGGGCAGCGCTCTATTTAGCCGGCGTCAGCGCTATGACAGCTACTCTGTTGTATCGGCTGGGCGCACATGAGGTCGCCGTCATCGAGTTAAGTGTCGGGGCGGGGCTGGTTACCGTCCTATTTGTCTTTGCCATCGCCATCGCGGGTGAAGATGCCATGACCGCGCCGCCAATCGTTCCGCGCACACTGGGCCTGTTTCTGGTGCTGGCCATCGTCGCCGCCGCCGCCTGGCTGGTCCTCCCCGCCGGCGAAGGGGCGGTGGCGACTGAAGAAGCGCCCTTTGCCGTCGTGCTCTGGCAGCAGCGAGGGCTGGACGCGCTGGTACAGATAGGTCTGATATTCGCTGCTACATTGGGCGTGCTTGGTCTTTTGGCGGAAGAACGAGCTGGCGATGAGGCGGCGGCACAGCAACCCGAGACAGAAGAACAGCTGGGACTGGTCTCCACCAATGGATCTCGTTCCCGTGAGCCCGCGCCCGCTGTCCCCGGACACGAGGTGTCCCCATGACTCTAACTCCAAGTACTATTCTCGTCATCGGCGTCATCGGACTGTTCGCCGTTGGCTTCTACGGCATGCTCGTTTTGCGCAATCTCTTTCACATCATTATCGCACTGCAGATTTTGGTGAAAGGCGCAGTATTGGGCCTGATCGCTGCCAGCTCACACGTGGGCCAGGTCAACCTTGGCCAGAGTCTGGCGGTTACCGTCATTGTGGCCGACACAGCCGTCGCTGTGGTGGCCATGGCCCTGGCCGTACAGGTGAAACAACGTGTGGGCACCCTGGACGTCAAGGCGTTGAGCACCCTGCGGAGGTAACCCGTTATGACAATGGCTGCATTCCTCGCCCTCTCTTCTATTGCCTTACCCTGGCTGGGGGCAGTTGCTGTATGGCTGGTTGGCAATCGGCGCCTCAGCGCCAATCGCCGGCCTGAACAGTTGAGCGGTCTCCAGCATGGCCTGGCTGTCTTCTTTAGTGTGGCCGGCGCCGCCGCGGCTCTCTTGTTGCTGGCATACACGAGCGCCAGCCCCGTGCTGCGGCTGTCGACGGGCCGGCTGGCAGGCGATTTCACGCTGGTGGCCGATGGGCTGGCAGTATTTCTCGTTCTCATTGCCAACGGTGTTGGCTCGCTGGCCGTCATTTTCTCTGTGGATTACATGGCCGGTGATAGACAACTTGGCCGTTATTACCTTCTGGTTCTGATATTCATCGGCGCCATGTCCGGCCTGGTGCTAAGCGGCAATCTGCTGTTCATGTTCCTGTTCTGGGAACTGACGGCCTTCTCCTCTTACGCCCTCATCTCGTTTCACAACGACGATCCCAAAGCGGTTGCCGGTGGCATCAAGGCTCTGATTATCACACAGTTTGGTGGTGTCGGTCTGCTGCTGGGCGCCATGCTGGCCTACGGCTACCTGGGGAGCTACCAGATCAGCTCGGTTTTGGCGCAGGGGTCTGAGCTGCCCGCTGGCATTCTATCTCTAATGGCCTTTGGCTTTCTCGGCGCGGCCCTGGCCAAGTCGGCGCAGCTTCCCTTTCACACCTGGTTGCCTGACGCCATGGAGGCGCCGACGCCGGTGAGCGCCCTGATTCACGCGGCGACAATGGTTAATGCCGGCATCTACCTTCTGGCACGCTTTTATCCTGCGTTTGCTGAGGTACCCGGCTGGCGCATTTCAATAGTGGTGGTGGGGGCTCTGACGGCCTTGCTCGCCGCGTTGCTGGCCTGTGCCAACGACGATCTGAAGCGGGTATTAGCCTACTCGACTGTCAGTCAGTTGGGATACATGACCTTTGCTATCGGGGCCGGCGGCGTGTTTGCCAGCCAGTTCCATCTGCAGAGCCACGCCATTTTCAAGGCTTTGTTGTTCCTGAGCGCGGGTGCGGTCATCCATACGGTTGGCACGCGCGACATGAGAGAGATGGGTGGGTTGTGGCGTTCCATGCCCTTTGTGGCCACCGTGTTTGTCATTGGCTCTGCGGGGCTGGCCGGTCTGCCGTTGTTCAACGGCTTCTGGAGCAAGGAGTTGATTCTGGAATCCGCTCACGTAGGTGCGCCGTTGTGGGCGTTAGCGATTATGGTCTTCGTTGCCGGGCTGACTGCTTACTACAGCGCGCGCATGGTGTGGCTCGTATTTGCCGGCGAAGGCGTCAACCGAGCTGTGGAAAAGGCGGCGCTACATCGGACGCCGCTGGCTATGCGTGTAGCGCTGGCGCCTCTGGCGCTGCTGACCCTGGGTAGCTGGTTGCTGGCGCCGGCGTTCCTTTCCTGGTTGCAGGCCACGTTACCCTACCACTTGTTGGAAGGGCCGCACTCGTTGGGAGCGCTAAGCCATGTTCTGACCGAGCCGCTGACGTACGTCGCGCTACTGGTTGTGGCGCTGGGTCTGTTGGGCTGGTGGTGGGCGATGCGCTCGGCGCGCCGGATGCCGTTTGAACTGCCGGCCGACTTCGGTTTTGAGCACCTCAATATTTTTATCAAGGAATTCATGTTACGCATCAGCGCTACGACGCAGTTGACGCAGACGGGCCAACTGAGCTGGAATGTGGTTGGTATGGGCCTGGCGCTGGCGGCGCTCTTGCTCGTGATGGTCATAGGGGGTTGATATGCCATATCCGGCGTTTGTGTGGCTAATTGCTATCTTGCTGGGCGCTGCACCGCTCGTCTATCTGAGCGGGCGGCTGGCCCATAACCGGCCGTTCCACCGCAGGTCTGTTGCTCGTTGGGCCGCAGTCGTGGCTTTTGGTGTGGCCTGGTCGCCGTATCTCTATGCCCTCAGTGCGCTCAACAGCCAGGGCACGGTGACCTTCACTCTGGGCGTGGTCAGCCTGCGCGCAGACGGCCTCAGCATATTGCTGGCAGGGTTGGTGCTGGTGCTGGGCACGCTGGTCACGCTGTTCTCTGCACCGTCCATGGCCGGTGAAAGCGGCGAATCGAAATACTACGCCATGATCGTTGCTCTGAGCGGCGTGATGATTGGCCTGGGCTGCGCCGGGGATCTGTTCAACCTGTGGCTGTGGTTCGAGGCTATGGCTGTCAGCTCCTACCTGCTTGTTGCCTTTTATCGCGACGAGAGCGCGTCGCTGGAAGCAGGCTTTAAGTACCTGGTGCAAAGCGCTATCGGGTCGGTGCTGGTCCTTCTGGCCATCGCTCTGGTGCTGGCCGAAACAGGCACACTTGACTTGCTGGAAATTCACGAGGCGACGGCGACCATGCCCGGGTTGTCTTTTCTGCTGGCTGCCGGAGCCCTGTTCGTTGTCGGCTTCGGCGTGAAGGTGGCTCTGGTGCCGCTGCACACCTGGCTGCCCGACGCCCATGCGCAGGCGCCCAGCGGGGTCAGCGCACTGCTATCAGGAGTGGTGATCGAAGCCGGTCTGGTGGCCCTCTTGCGCGCCCTGGGGTCCATCGCCGCTGTCATCGGCGGTGGTCAGGGCCCGCTCGACTGGGGCATACTCCTGCTGTCCTTTGGCCTTCTGAATATGATTGCGGGCAACCTGCTGGCGCTGCGGCAGACGCAGGTAAAGCGCATGCTGGCCTACTCCAGCCTGACACATATGGGCTACATGCTGGTAGGCATTGGTGTGGCGCTGCACGCGGGGCAGGTGGCCGGCGCCGAGGGCGGCCTTTTCCACTTGCTGAGCCATGGCCTGATGAAAGGTCTGGCCTTTTTGGCCGCCGGCGCGCTCCTCTATGTGTTGCATTCGGCCCTGGGAGATCACGGACCATTGACGATAGCGGAGCTAGGCGGCGCTGCCCAGCGCTATCCGCTGCTGGCGCTGGCGTTGAGCGTGGCGTTGCTGGGGCTGGGTGGATTACCTCCCTTTGTGGGCTTCATGTCTAAGTGGCAAATTCTGGTAGCCGGCGTGGCTACACAAGAGTTGTGGATAGTAGGCGTGGTGATTTTTGCAGCGCTGAACAGCGTATTCTCACTGGCCTACTACGCGCCGGTGGTGAACGTTATGTATCGCAGCAAGACATCGCCCGTGGTGCAGGCTGGCGCCAGCGCACCGGCATTATTGCAAGCCCCGCTTGTGCTTCTGATTGTGGGCACGGTGGCCGGCGGTGTCTGGCCTGCGCTGGTGCAAGGCTTAACTGGTCCCGCAGCGACGGCGTTGCTGACGGCCTTTAGCGGTTGACGGAGTGAGGTAACTGGTATGTCACATTTATTGCTAACGCCACCGATTGCTCTGCTCATCTATGTTGTGCTCGCTGCCATCTTAAGCCTGGTAGGTCGCCAGATGGCTGCACAGGGCATTGACGAGCAGCTTGACAAACAATCGATTTATGCCGGCGGCGAACTGCCTCCGTCGCGACACGCGGCGCCCGGCTACCGGCCTTTCTTCATCATTGCGCTGTTCTTCGCAATTTTGCACCTGGGTGTGTTGATGCTGGGCAGCAGCGGGCTGACGCCGATTTCTGGACTTTATCTCGCCGGTCTGCTGCTGGCCCTATTGGCCCTGATTTTGGGCTGAAGGATTATATATGGCTACGAATGTTGCTTCTCTGTGGCAGAAGGCTTTGGAACGGACCCGGTTGTGGGCCCGGGTGAATTCACCGTGGGCCATTCATTATAACAGCGGGTCCTGTAACGGCTGCGATATTGAGATTCTGGCCACGCTGACTCCACGCTACGACCTGGAGCGGTTTGGTATCAAATTGCAGGGCAGCCCGCGCCACGCCGATGTGTTAATTTGCACCGGTCCTGTGACGCTGCAGTCTCGCGACCGCCTGCGCCGAATCTATGAGCAGATGCCGGAACCACGATTTGTGGTAGCGGTTGGTTCCTGCGCTCTATCAGGAGGCGCGTTCCACGGTTGCTACAATGTCGTAGGCCAGATTGACGATGTTATCCCGGTGGACGTTTACATTCCCGGTTGTCCGCCACGGCCAGAGGCTATCATTGATGGGCTGGTGAAGCTCCTGGGAAGTCTAAATCCGGAAGTGGACCTGCCAGAACCTTCGCCTGTAGCGGAGACAGTAGAGGAAGTAGGCTGATGAACGAAACGAGTCTTGAACAACGATTGCAGCGCGCCGAAGAGCTCATCCAGCCACTGAATGGGAGCATGGAGAGACCGGCCGAGAATCGACTGGATGTGTCGTTGGATGTGACGACCTTGCTCCCAGTGGTTAAGTCCCTGCTTGACGACTATTGGGGCTATCTGGCAGCAATCACGGGACTGGACCTGGGACCGGAGGTGGGGGAAATCGAGGTGCTGTATCACTTCTGCAGTGGTGCAGCGGTCGTTACCCTGCGCGTACGCACTGGGCGCGAGGAGCCGGCCGTGCCTACTGTGTGTGATTACATACCATCGGCCAGCTTCTACGAACGAGAGCTCAGCGAAATGTTGGGCGTAGAGGTGGAAGGCACGCCGGACCCCAGCCGTCTCTTCCTTCCAGATGAGTGGCCGGCCGGTGTATACCCTCTGCGTAAGGATTACGAGCCCGGCGCCATTGATGGCGGACGTTAATTGAGGCGGACTAGCATTGGATCAGGAGTATGAAATGAGTCATCAAAACGAGGGCCCACGGACGGAACCAGAAAAGTTTGTCGTTCCCATCGGCCCACAGCATCCGGCGCTGAAGGAGCCGGGACACTTCGAGTTTTCCATTGATGGAGAAGTTGTCACCGGCGCCACCGTACGCCTGGGCTACGTGCACCGTGGCATAGAGAAAGGCACAGAGTCGCGCAACTGGGCACAGACGCTTTATCTATTGGAACGCATCTGTGGCATCTGCTCGCACATTCATGCCCTCGCTTACTGCGAGGGAATCGAGGCGCTGGCCGGTGTCGAGGCGCCGCCGCGCGCCAGAGCGATTCGGACGCTTGTGGCCGAGTTGGAACGGATTCACAGCCATATGCTGTGGTTGGGCGTCACGGCGCACGAGGCGGGGTTCGATACGCTTTTCATGTTTTCCTGGCGCGACCGCGAGACGGTGATGGACATCCTGGAATCGCTGACGGGGAACCGGGTCAACTATTCAGCCAACGTGCTTGGTGGCGTGAAAGTCGACGTCGGGCCCGAGGACGCCGCGATGATCCGCAAGGGCGTGGAATTTCTGAAAGAGCGTACGGAACATTACCTTCATGTAGTGACTAGTGATGCCTTCTTCTTGCAGCGCACGCGGGACGTGGGCGTAATCAATAAGAAGGATGCAGAGAGATTGGGGGTTGTGGGACCAACGGCGCGAGCGTCCGGCGTCACCCAGGATATCCGTGTGGACGCCCCATACGCTGCGTACGACCAGTATCCAGTGCAGCCCGTCATATTGCCGCAGGGGGACCTGGAAGCGCGCATTGAAGTGCGAGTTCGCGAGTTATTTGAGAGCTACCGGGTGATTCACGCCATTCTGGACGACATGCCGGAAGGCGACCTGACCGTGTCACGTATGCCGAGGCGGCTGAAGCCGGGTGAGGCGATTAGCCGTGTTGAGGCGCCGCGCGGTGAGCTGTTCTATTACATCAGAAGTGAAGGTGGTGACACCCCGGACCGCATCAAAGTGCGCACGCCGACATTGTGCAACATGGCTTCTGTCTTGACCACAACGGTTGGCAGTCACCTGGCGGATGTGCCCATGATCCTGGTGGGCATCGATCCTTGTTTCTCGTGCAACGACCGCGCCATCACACTGCGAAATGACTCCGGTCACGTTGCTGGTCAGATTAAGGCCTGGACCTGGGATGACTTGCGCCGTTATGGTATCGAATATTATAGAGCCCGCATGCAGGGCGATCGCTCAGATCGTAGCCTGATAAGTGAGGTCTGACTATGGAACTGTTCCAGGACCTGTTTTCGCTGTTGATTTTCCCCGGCGGGCTTGCCGTCGTCGTGGTTGGATTGGTTTACTCCTGGATCCACCGCAAGGCGCTGGCGCGCCTGCAAAATCGGGTTGGCCCTCGCTGGTTCCAACCGCTCGCCGACATTGTTAAGCTGCTGGCGAAGGAAGAGGTCGTGCCGCACGGTGCGCCGCAACCGGTATTCTCGATGCTACCGATCCTGGCGATGGCCGGCGCCCTCACCGCTGCCCTTTATGTGCCGGTAATGGGTGTTGCCGCTGCGCATAGCTTCACCGGGGACCTGATTGTGTCCATCTACATGCTGAGCCTGCTCACGCTGAGCATGGGGTTGGCCGGTTCTATCACCACCAGCCGTTTCTCGCTGGTCGGTGCGACGCGAGCGTTGACCCAGCTGTTTGCCTATGAGGCGCCGTTTATGCTGGCCCTGTTCGGCCCGGCTGTCGTCGCCGGTAGCTGGCAGATCAGCGAGGTGGCAGCGTATGCGGGGGCCAGTCCCTGGTTCTTACTGCTTCAGCCGATCGGTTTCATCGTGGCTATGATTGGCCTTATGGGCAAATTGGAGCTGCCGCCCTTTGATGCGCCGGAGGCGGAAACAGAGATCGTGGCCGGTCCGCTGACCGAGTATAGCGGGCGCGGGCTGGCACTGTTTCATCTGGCCCGCCATGTGGAACTCATCGTGGGCCTGAGCCTGATCGCTGCTTTTTACCTCGGCGGAATATCGTCGGTGGGCGCCTTTTTCCTGAAGACGATGAGCCTGCTGGTGGTACTGGTACTCTTGCAGGCGTTGATGACGCGGCTGCGCATCGACCAGACCGTTGGACTCTGGTGGCGTTATGGAACGCTGCTGGTGCTGTTGCAGTGGATGGTGCTGATTGTGGTACGGACGGTGTAGAGGATAAAGATGGAGGTAGTGAGAGTGGGTGAAAGAGAGAGCAAGAGGTTGAGGCTGGGGACAATGTTGGGTGACGTCGCCCGCGCGCTAGTGCAACCGCCGGCGACGCAACGCTATCCGGCGGAAAGGCCGGAGGGTGCGGCTGCCAGCCCCCGGCGCCTCCGCGGGCAGCTTATCTGGGATCCGGCGCAATGTGTTGGCTGTGGTCTGTGTAGCAAGGAATGCCCGGCGAACGCTCTGGAAGTGTTTACCCTGGACCGTAAAGCGAAACGTTTTGTCATTCGTTACCACGTCGACCGTTGCACGTTCTGCGGACAGTGTGTAGAGAGCTGCCGGTTTGGCTGCCTGGAAATGGCCGCGGACCGCTGGGAGCTAGCAGCGACGGATCGCTCGGTGTTTACGCTCTTTTACGGAGAAGAGGAGAATATTGCAGAAGTACGCGAGTCTGAGGAGCAGTTGGATGAGCAGCCCGTCTGAACACAAGGTGACCCGCCGTCACCCGGCGGCGCGACTGGCTGTCATTGGGGTAGGGCATGAATTGCGCGGCGATGATGCGGCCGGCGCGCAGGTAGCACGCCGTCTGGCGCCGTACGCCTGGGAGCGACTGCTGGTGATCGACGCCGGCTCGGCGCCCGAGAACTTCTCAGGGGTTGTGCGCCGTTTCAGCCCGACGGGGGTGCTATTTGTGGATGTGGCGCAGATGGATGAGCCGCCGGGAACCGTGCGCTGGTTGACGGAGGACGAGATTGCAGGGCTGAGCGCTTCTACGCACACGCTGCCCCTGCGACTTCTGGCGCGCTACCTGCAGGAGCATGTGAATTGCCAGGTTTATTTGATAGGAATCCAACCGGCTCGTGATGGGCTCGATGACGCGCTGTCACCCGAAGTAACTGCTGCCGTGAACGGCGTGGCAAGCGGGATCCGCGCCGTATTCGCCTGGACGTGAGGTAGCGTATAGCAACTGTAGGACATTTGTATGTGGCGCGTTCCCGACCAACGCATTATGCTTATGCGTTGGTTTATTTTTTTGGAGTGTGAGAACGTTTATGCCAGAGATAAGCATACCGCCGTTAAGCGGCGCCGTACTGGGTGCGGCGCTCTTTATTTTCGCTCTACGCGTTGTGGGTGTTGCCCTGAGCACCGTCCGCGTTCTGGTCATGATGCGCGGACAGAAGCTGTGGTCCGTGGTATTGGGCTTCTTCGAAGTGCTCGTATACGTGGTCGCTATTGGCCAGGTGGTGAGCAATCTGTCCAACGTGTGGAATATCCTGGGTTACTGCCTCGGGTTCAGTATGGGCACGCTGGTGGGGATGGCCCTGGACGAGCAGCTAGTGTTGGGTTACGCCAATGTACGGATTGTGTCGCGGAATAAGGCGCAGAAGTTGGCGGACAGCATTCGTGGCGCCGGTTTTGGGGCCACCGTGGGCTGGGCCTCGGGACGCACGGGAACAGTCGGGGTCGTGACGGCTACCGTCCGTCGCAAAGAGGTGGAGCAGGTTTGCCGCCTGGCGGACACGGCTGATCCGAATGCTTTTGTGACCGTGGAAGAAGCCAGAGCGGTGCGCCGCGGGTATATGCACATGGCGCAACGGGAGAAATGAGGGTATTGAAACCGGCCAGTTAACCGCTCTCAACCTGAAACTTGTGACCCCTTAACGCCAGCGACCATCCTCGGCAAGGCGCCGGCGTAATTCACGAATCTGACTGTGCAGCTCCTGCTCGCGCCGGTACATTTGCTGCTCTACCCGATCCAGTTCTTGCAGCAGTTCCAGCATGCGCTGGCGCATGTGCAGGACCACTTCCACGGCGCCAAGGTCCAGTTCCAGGTCTTCCTGAAGGCGCCGAATACGGGCCAGCCGCCGCACCTCGGCTGTGGTCAATCCTCTGGTGCCGGCCGATGTGCGCCGTGGGCGGATCAACTCCTCCTGTTCGCACAGTTCCAAGAGCTCCAGGGGTACGCGTGCGAGCCTGGCGGCACCTTCACGTGAATAAACGCGGTCGTTTTCATCTGAACGAATAATCAGCTGATAGTCCATTATTCTCAACTCACCGGTTCAGCGAGGGCGCCCAACCACGGTGCCGCCGCTGGTTACTTTCTGAGGTCACGTAATTCGTTGTAAAGTTCCTTCTCACGCTCGCTCAGGTCTTGCGGTAGTTGCACTTCCAGCACGGCATATAGATCGCCGCGCTCATCCGGTTGGCGCAGGCGTGGCATGCCCAGGCCACTGAGACGAAAAACCTTACCGTTTTCCGTCTCTGGCGGGATGGTCAATTTAACTTCGCGGTCGATGGTAGGCACGACAACCGTGCCGCCGAGGATAGCAGTGTAGAGGTCGACAGGGACGGTCACCTGTAGATTGTCACCGTCTCTATCGATCTGTTCGTGCGGCAGGACGTTGACCCGCAGGTAGAGATCTCCGGCCTCCCCGCCGCCACTGCCCGGTTGACCCTGACCACTGAGCCGCACCCGGGATCCGCTCTTGACGCCTGGCGGAATGCTGGCCTGAATGGTTCGGCCGCCTTCGAATTGCAAATTGCGCGTCGTGCCGTGAAACGCTTCTTCCAGTGTTACATCGACCTGGTGTTCAACATCGCGCCCGGCGCGCGGGCGAGCGGCGCCCCGTGCCTGATACTGGGAGAAAGGGTCGGCGCCAAAGCCACCCTGACGCGCATTCCCACCTCGTGTGGTCCGGCCGGCGCCGCCAAACAGAGTCTCGAAAAAGTCCGAGAATCCGCCGCCACCGAACATCTGCTCGAACTCTTCTGGGCTTACACTACGAAAACCGCCCGCTTGCTGTCTGCCCCCTGCGGCATACCCTGCCTGTCCGGCTTGCTGGGCCCATTGCGCCCAATCGAAATCTTCAGGCTGACCCCCGGCCCGCTCATACTGGCGCCATTGCGACCCAAATTGATCGTACTTTTTGCGCTTCTCAGGATCAGAGAGCACTTCGTACGCTTCATTTACGTTCTTGAATCGCTCCTCGGCGCCTTCGTCTCCCGGATTGACGTCGGGATGATATTTGCGGGCCAGTTTGCGGTATGCTTTCTTGATATCGCTCTGGCTGGCATCGCGGCTGACGCCCAGTATTTCGTAATAGTCCTTATATTCCATGTGTCCATTGGCTGTGAAGGGTGGGCGCTCCGGGAACGGCCACTGACCGCTCTTCGGGCCGCCCACCCTTCACCAGGTGCTCGGCTAATTTCGGTGTTGGACTTCCAGTCTTACATCTCCTGGAATTCGCCTTCGACGACGCCTTCATCTTCGTCGTCGCCCGGTCCGTCGTCAGGCCCAGGTCCTTGAGGGCCGCCCGGTCCGGCCGGACCTTGATCGGTCTGATACATCTGCTGGCTGAGGGCATAGGTTGCCTGCTGTAGCTGCTCCGACAGGTTGCGAATCCGCTCCACATCGTCGCTTTGCGTCGCTTCACGCAAATTCTGCACAAGCTCGTCGATCTGTTGGCGATCATTGTCTGACAGCTTGTCGCCCAGCTCTCGCATTGACTTTTCCACGGTGTAAATGAGCTGGTCGGCCGAATTGCGCGCTTCGCTCAGCTCGCGGCGCTTCTTGTCTTCTTGCTCGTGTTCCTTGGCCTGTTCAACCATGCGCTCCACTTCATCCTCAGTGAGGTTGGTGGTGGCCGTGATCTGGATCTTCTGCTCTTTGCCCGTGGCCTTATCCTGCGCCGTGACGTTGAGGATGCCGTTGGCGTCAATGTCGAACGTTACTTCGATCTGTGGGACGCCACGCGGTGCGGGCGGGATGCCTTCCAGGCGGAAGCGACCCAGGGTCTTGTTGTCACCCGCCATGGGCCGCTCGCCCTGCAGTACGTGAATATCGACTGCCGTCTGGTTGTCCTCCGCCGTGCTGAAGATTTCGTTCTTGCGTGTGGGGATGGTCGTGTTGCGCGGGATCAGCGTGGTCATTACGCCACCCAGCGTTTCCAGCCCCAGACTTAGAGGCGTCACGTCCAGCAGCAGAACGTCCTTCACGTCACCAGCCAGAACGCCGGCCTGAATTGCAGCGCCAATGGCCACAACTTCGTCCGGGTTCACGCTCTTGTTAGGCGCCTTGTTCGTCAGATCCTCGACCAGGCGCTGAATCATGGGCATGCGTGTGGAACCACCGACAAGGATGACCTCATCCAGATCGCCGGCGTTGAGCCCCGCATCGGCGAGCGCCTGCTCAAACGGCTTGCGCGTGCGCTGCACCAGGTCTTCTGTCATCTGCTCAAAGCGGGAGCGCGTTAGCTTAAGCTGTAAATGCTTGGGGCCGCTGGCGTCGGCGGTTACAAAGGGAAGATTGATTTCTGTTTCCTGCAATGAGGAAAGCTCCACCTTCGCCTTTTCCGCTGCCTCACGCAGGCGCTGCAAGGCCTGGCGATCCTGGCTCAGATCGATACCCTGATCCTTCTTGAATTCCTTGATCATCCAATCAACGATACGCTCGTCCCAGTCATCGCCGCCAAGGTGCGTATCGCCGCTGGTCGCACGGACTTCAATCACACCTTCGCCAACTTCCAGGACGGAGACGTCAAACGTACCGCCGCCAAGGTCAAAGACCAGAATGGTCTGGTCATCCTTCTTGTCCAGCCCGTAAGCCAGGGCCGCTGCAGTGGGCTCGTTGATGATGCGTTTTACTTCCAGTCCGGCAATCTTGCCGGCGTCTTTTGTCGCCTGGCGCTGGCTATCGTTAAAATAGGCAGGTACGGTAATGACTGCGCCGGTGACGGGTTCGCCGAGATAGGCCTCGGCATCGCGCTTCAGCTTCTGCAGGATCATGGCCGAAATTTCTTGCGGCGAGAACGTCTTATTAATCACCGGAACGCGCATGCGCGCGTCGTTCTCTGGGCCTTCAACGATCTCATAGGAGACCATGCCCTTCGTGCGCTCTGTTTCGGCATCTTCAAAACGGCGTCCCATCAGGCGCTTGACTGAATAAACTGTATTTTCTGGGTTTACAACTGCCTGTCGCTTGGCCGTTTGCCCAACAAGGCGTTCTCCACTCTTGTTAAACGCTACTATGGAGGGCATTGTGTTGCCGCCTTCGGCAGTGGGAATAACGGTGGGATCGCCACCTTCCATCCCAGCCACGACGGAGTTGGTGGTACCCAGGTCAATTCCAACGATTTTTGCCATCGTATGCTTCCTCCTCAGTTGAAGTCATATAGTATAACATGTGACAGATTGCTCCTAACGTAATCTTCCCTTATCCGGGTCAGAAATAAGTTAGAGCACCGTAAGAGTCTTATATATGACCTCTGTACCTGTACGACAGCTTGCCGGCCCTAGATTCAGAGCAGCAGCAGATTACAACCAAATGCTGTACTCTTGCGTATAGATTTTCAGCGTGTGTGCACTGCGTACACAGTACACAATCACACTGGTATCGTTAACCTGACAATTTGAATGAATACTAAGGAGAGAGCACACGGTGAATGATCGTCCAGGTTGTCTATCCGGACTACTCAAACTGTTTTTATTGCGCTGGCTTTTTGATTGGCTGCAGGAAAATTTCGGCTTTGGTCGCGGCGGCGTGTGTGGCTGTGGCTGTGGATTTTTCCTTTTGTTGATTTTTGTCGTGCTGACCTGTTCCGTGTTAACCGGTACCAACTGGTTTGAATTCGGTTTCTAGCGAATCGGGCGACGAATGATTCGATAGTACTTTTCGGCTAATTTGGCGTTGTGAGGGGAAAAATCCATTGCGGGGACCTACTAACATGCTATACTGCCAATGGCTCCCCGCCCAGAGGTGGCACGAACAACGCCCGTTGTTTGGGCCACCTCACTTTTTTTGGTTTTGGCTCTATTCGATTACCGATTCAATAGCCGCAACAAACTCCTCTTCGGCAACAGGGCTGAGCCATTCCCCGATGATTGTTCCCTGACTGTCCACCACGAAGAAGTGGGGCTGGTAACGGTAGCCGTACTGTTGCTTCGCCCAGTGCCTGTTTCTGTAGCGCGCCTTACGCGCCCGAATGGACGGTCATATGGTTACTGTTTGCGAATGGTATCCGGTAGCCCCATCGGGATGGGGATCAGAGCGCTCTGCTGTTTGTAGTTCGCCGGCGCCATCGGTGGCGCGCACCGTAAAGGTGTGGCGTCCGGACTGCGCGGGCCATTCGTAGCGCCATTGCACCCAGGTGAGCGAGCTGAGGGGCGGCTCGCGCAGTTGCGCTTCGACCCACTCGCCGCCGTCCACCTGAACTTCGACTTTCTGGATGCCGCGATCACCGGCCCAGGCGATGCCGCCCAAGGGTAGCCGCCCGTCCTCTATCAGATCGGTGGCTACCGTGTCGATGACCGAAACTGTATGTGGTCTGGCTTCTCGACTCCAGCCGCGGTCGACCCAGTAGCCAGGACGCCATGCTTCAATGGCTTCGATCCGTACTATCCACTTCGGCTGTTTCATGCCGTAGCGGTTGGGAATGAAAATGCGTAGGGGGAAGCCGTGCTCGACAGGCAGCGTTTGTCCGTTCATGCCATAGACGAGCAACGTGCGCTCGTCGAACATATCCTCAGCCACCACAGTTTCGTAGAAGCCATCCTCTGCTTCGATGAACAGAGCGCCAGCTTCTGGTTGCAATCCCAGGTCTTCCATTACATCGCTCAGGCGAACACCGGTCCAGTAGCTGGCTCCGATGAGATCCCCAGCAATGCGGTTGGAGATGCAGCTGAGCGTGAGAGGCTGCGTCACGGCAGGGTAGCCCATCAGATCTGCCAGCGTGAGGGTGCGTGGTTCCTGGAATAACCCTGCCACTTCCAGTTGCCAGTTATTGCCGTCGATGACGGGTGGACGTGTGTTAATGTCAATGCGATAGAACTCTTCATTGCTGGTGATTTCTGCCCGCGTCCCAGGCACCGGTTCTATGCGACCGGCCGGGGTGGGTGGGATATTCGCCGGCGCGCTCTCTACCGAACCGGGGGTTGCTCCGGCCGTGTTAAGGGTGTCCGAGAGCGGTTGTCCTGCCCCGGATTCCTGGACAACGGCGCCGCTGCGATTATCGGCCAGCCAACCCAGCCCCCACGCGCCCAGTGCAAGACCCAGGGAGCTGCCCGCCAGCTTCAATAAGAGGTCTCGACGTGTTTCATCGCGGTCTTCGGCCCGCGTTTCGACAGCTGCCAACCTGTCCAGCGTGGCTGCCGTGACCACGCCAAAGCCGACCGCCAGCAGCAATAGCCAGAGCGACACTAACAGAACGTTCCCGGTGATGCCCAGACCAACTTCGGCTAAGAGGAAAACGACAAAGAGGGCCAGGCCAATAGTTGCGCCGGCCTGCATAGTTTTCTGGGGATCTCTCTGTCGCCACCCGGCGATGACAAGGCCTGCGAGAGCGCCCAGGATGATAATGATTCCCAAGGCCATCATCTGCTCCGCCAGCTTGGCCGTTTCACTGACCGCCAGACCCAGGGCGCTCAGCGTTACGACCATGGCGTCGATGCCGAAAGTGATCAGGCCGCCCGGTAGCACGCGCGCCAGCCAATCAAAGAGATCGAAGGGAATGAAAGGCAGTCCGGCTACCGCATTGGCCAGATAGGAAAGAGCGATGAGCGGCAGGCTCGTCAGCAGGCCGACGATGACCCCTGTCCTCAGCGGATTTTCCATATCTCTTGTCTCCTTTAGATTAGCGAGGGATATCTGGATGGCTACTACTATTCTGCGCCACGGTTAGCATACGTGTCAATTGTTACAGGCAGCTTTGCCAGATCTTACGAAAACATTAAG
>DATHSI010000248.1:0-18726 GCA_035464315.1 Candidatus Sulfomarinibacteraceae bacterium | reverse complement strand
GTGAGGATCGACCAAACCGGGCAGCACCAGCAGCCCGCCGGCATCAATCACCTCGCGCGCGTCGTCGTCGCCGTAATGGCTGCCCACGCCCACGACGCGGCCCCCATCGATGGCTACGTCGGCCCGCGCCTGGCCAAAGGCGTTCACCACTGTCCCGCCGCGCACTAATGTGTCAAACATAGTCTCTCCAGCTGAATCACCGCGAGACATCCGATTTTTCACCAAACTACTCCCATCCTCTACATGAAACTGATTCCGAACAGACTTTCACCAACCGGAGCTGTAAAAAAAATCGGATGTCTTCCCTTCGCCAACGTGTAACTGTTCAACCTCCGGGAGGTCCTTCATCTATCTCACACCTCTGGGCAAACCGCTGGATCTCCCGGAGGTTTCTGACAATTCGCAACCACTAAAGCAACAACCGGCTCTGATAAAGCACCAACACGCCGACCGCAACGGCCGCCGTCGTGCGCCAGCCCAGGCCGATCTCGCCCTGCAACAGGCGTAACAGGCGACCGATACCGTAGACCAGGCAGCCCGCGCCGATCAACATGGGCAACAACGCCGCCTGCAGCGCCGGGTCGTTTCCCCGCCACAATGCCCCGGCGCCGCCCGCCAGCCCCAGGGCCAGCGAAACCACGACCACCTGCCACCATTGGCTGCGCAGGCTGGGCACCAGGCCCAGAGCCGAAGCCCCCAGCAACGTCGTCCCCAGCGCTGCCAGAGCCAGCTCTGCAGACGCCGGGCCGGACGCAAACAAACCACGCGTCAGCCCCAGCCAGAGGTTGTGTGCGGCCAGTCCGGCGGTCACAGCCAACAGCGCCAGGCCATCGCCTGCCGCCTGGCCCGCTTCGTTCGCGTCGCCGTCCTCTGCCCGCGGCGCGGCGTTGGCCCGAAAGAAAATAACCATGACCAGCGCCGCCCCCACAGCGCGCACCGCCACCTGCACGTTCACCGGCTCCAACACAAAGAGCCAGATGCTATCAGGCGGCAGCTCGCCGTCGGGAAAGAGCAGCGACGAGAGCGCCTGATGCCCGGCGATTCCCGCGCCCTCCAGCGCGTTAGGCAACACCTCGATTGCCGCCGCCAGCAACAGCCCGGCGACGAACGCGTTAAAGTAGCCGCGCCGCATCTGCGCGCTGGCCGGCGCCAGCACCCAACGACCGAAGGCCAGCACCAGCAGAACACCGCACAGCACCCCTGCTACGAGCGCCATAGCTAACGCCTCCGGAAGCATCGCAACTGTCCCAATCTCATCGCCTACCAGAGGACCAGCGGGCCGGCGGACCACACGCCCACCAGGCGCAACGCAACCACCACCAGCACCATGGCGAGCCAGAAAACGATCACAATCCAGTCTGTCGTGCGCAACTGGATGTCGCGGAATAGCTGCCGCTTGACGCCCGTCTCCTCCGGAAAACTGAATCCGCGTAACTCCATGCTCAGCGCAATGTTGCGGCTGCGCCGCAGGCCGCCCAGCCCCAGCGGAATCGCCGTCGTCAACACACCAATCATCATGCGCACCGGGTTGTACCACTTCACCAACAGGTCGGACCCGCGCGCCTTCAGCGCATCCTGGATGGTTACAAACTCGTCCTGCAACATGGGATAGAAGCGCATGGCCGAGGCAAACATAAAAGCGCCCTTATAGGGAATGCCCGCCTTGTACATAGACAGCCCCCAGTCAAAGGGATCGGTCGTGTAGGAAAAGAAAAGGAAGCAAATGGCCATGGCCCCCAGGCGAAAAGCCACTGCCGACCCAAACAACAGGCCGTCTATCGAAGCAGCGCGCAGCACAGGCGTCGTTTCGCTGAAACAGGGACACTCGTTGAGCAAAAAGGTATGTGCAAAGGTCAGGCCCAGGATGATGGGCGTCAGGTAAACCAGGAAGGGTAGATAGGTGCGCGGGCTGACGCGCGCGCCCAGCCACACCAGAAAGACCATCAGCACGAACATCACGAACGGTGTCGGCCACGGAATCCCTCCCATGACAATCGGTGTGGGCATCAGGAACGTCAGCAGCAGGTAACTGACCACAAAGGTCAGCTTGCTGCGTGCGTCCAGCTTGTGGAACCAGGTCTGGTAAGCCGAGTAGGAATAAATGGCCGAACTCATGACAGCAACCTCTCCCTGAATATCGCTTCCGCTTCGTTGACGTTGAGCGGCGGTGGGTTAATGCCCAGTTGCAACGCCAGTTGCGTAATCGTCGGCGGCTTGACGAACGTCTTGGCCAGCTCATCCATCTCCGCAAAGACCTCGCGAGGCGGCGCATCCAGCAGCACCTCGCCCTGGCAGAGGGCGATCACCCGGTCGCAAAAATTGGCCACCAGCGTCATGGCGTGCGTAATGACCACCACCGTGATCCCGAACTCCTCGCGCAGCTCCTGCAGCAACGTCATGATTGCCCAGGCGTGCGACGGATCCTGTCCCGTCGTCGGTTCGTCAATGATCAGCGCGTCAGGCCGCAGCACAGCAATACAGGCAATCGCCAACCGCTGCTTGTCGCCCATCGAAAGGCGGAAGGGATGTAGGTGCGCCTGGTCCCACAAATCCAGAAATTCCAGAATATCTTTTACCCGCTGTTCCGCCTCCGGCCCTTTAATGCCCTGGTAACTCAGAGTGAAGAGCACTTCGTCGTAGACTGAGCCGCGGAACAGTTGTGTCTCCGGGTTCTGGAACACATAGCCCACGCGACGGGCGCGCTCGTAGATGTCGATAGCGTGCACGTCCCGCCCGCCGATAATGATCTCGCCATTCGTCGGCTTCAAATACCCTGCCATACAACGGGCCAGCGTCGTCTTGCCGCTGCCGTTCTGGCCGATGATGGCCACGAAAGACCCCTGTTCGAACGTCAGGTTAATACTCTGTAGGGCCTGGATAGGGCGCGGCGGCGGATACACAAAATCGACGTTGTTGACCACCACCGCGTTGTGCGGCCTCTCCCCCGCCCGTTTCTTTGCCCCAGGTCCGCTTGCAGCCGCGCTCACCTCCCTTTGAGGCTGCCCGCTAGCGCGCGCCACGGCGGTTGCGACGTCCGGAACCGCCGTCTGCGGACCCCTTCCATTCAACAGCCCCTCGTACACCGGCAGGGCCTCCTCCAGCGTGGTGGGCACCGGCTGTAAATGAAGACCCGCCCCGCGCAATCTGGTGCCCAGGTCGAAAATCTCCGGGGGCGTGATGCCTACCGACTCCAGCAACTCGCGGTGCGTGACGAATTCCTGCGGCGGGCAGTCCAGCAATATCTGACCCTCGTGTAACAATACCAGGCGGTCGGCGTGGCCCAACAACTCGTCAATCTTGTCCTCCACCATCACCACCGTCTCGTTCGTCTCCAACACCTGCTTGATCGACTGGATCACGTACTCCGCCCCCAGCGGGTCCAATTGCGACGTGGGATTGTCCAACAGCAAAACGGAGGGGCGGCTGACGTAGACCGAAGAGAGAACCACGCGCTGTTTTTCGCCCCCGGAGAGGTCATACGTAATACGCTCTTTGAAATCCTCGATGTGGAAGAAACGCAGAACTTCGTCCAGGCGACGGCCCATCTCCTCGCGCGGCACGCCCCGATTCTCCAGCCCCCACACCACCTCGTCTTTCACCAGCAGGTTAAACAACTGCGAGTCCGGGTCCTGCATCACCATGCCCGTGTGCACGCCAAACCTGGCCAGGGACAGCGTGCGCGTCTCCTCCCCATAGAGCAGCACTTCGCCCTCCAGCTCTCCCTGATAATGGTGAGGGATGACGCCGGCCATCAGCGACAGCAGCGTAGACTTACCCGAGCCGGTCCGCGCCACAATACCTACAAACTCGCCGCGGTGAATCTTGAGGTTAATTTCCTTTAGTACCGGCTCCGGAGAGGATGGATACGAAAAGGTAACATTCCGCAGCTCCAGTGGAATTTCGCCTTGCATCAGCCAGGGCTCCTTTTACGTTGTGCGATTAGGTCAGACGCCAGCCAGGGCCCATTGCCGGCGGCGGTTTCGCCGCCGGCAATGGAACAGCACTGGGGTCCAACGTTTAACTCTCTCGTTTCAAAACGCCGTAAGCCACAACGGCGATCACCGCCAGGATGACGGAGATGACCACGCCGCGCACCAAATCGGGCAACTCCGCGCCTATCCCCAGACCGGTCGGCAGGGCGCCGGCGTTAGCCATGTTCAGCAATACGGCGCCAATGGCCATTAAGATGATGGCCGAAACGATGACGGCCACGTAGGGAAAACCTTGATTTCCACCGCGTTGATCGTGCTCTGACATGAAGGGCCTCCTTTGCTCACATTCAGCACTCTAACCACAAGACAGCATCCGCTCTTCGGGCCTACTCCAACACACCGGAATTACGCACGGCGTTGAAGAAATAGTAGCCCATGATTCCGCCCGGAATGAACATAATCCAGTTCCAGAACGGGATGGCGAAGTAGACCCACGGTTGCGCCCCCGGCGCCACCACCAGCATCAACACGGCAAACATCACCGCTGCAAAGAATTGGCCTACCCCGCAGGAGAGAACGAAACGCCACAGCGTCAACTCCTTTCCACTCCGGATCCAGTAGCGGAACACGAAGGTATTGGGGATAGACCAGGACATGTTGAAGAAAAAGAACGCCCAGGCCAGTGGATGCGTTGCCGTGAGCACGGCAATGATCGGATTGAAGTTAGCGATGATTAGGGCGCCTGTGAGTCCGAAGAAGATCACGGCTACGGGGAACCACAGGTTCAGAAAAGTATAGCCCAACCAGTTAGCCAGGGGCACGCCCGTAATTGGCGCCAGAGCCACACCGGTCAGGTTATCCAGACGCTCGGTGATCTGCATATTGATCGAAAAACAGACCGCCAGCAGCACAGAGCCCACAATTGACTTGGTGTCCAGGGGTAGCAGCGGGCCTAGTTTAAGACGAGGCTGTTCTCTTAAAGCGACTTCTGCCATTTTTAAACTTCCTCCTTAACAACTTGCGTTTCCTTACACACGGTCACCCATCTTGCACTCTCTCGTTTAATATCCAGCGTCACCTCCTCTCCCTACTCAGCTCACTCGGCGCTATCCGATTCCGCGGGCGGCTGCTCCTGCCTTGGAGAAATCGACGGGAAACTCTGGCCATCTCTGCTTTCCAGGCGCGCGGCGTCGTTCGCCGCCCGGCTCGCCAACGTCGCCTGGCGCATCTTCAGCTCCTGCAACAGGCTGCGCAGCTCGGAAATCTCCTCGGTGTGCAGCCGCTCATAAGAAGCCAGGCGCGCCTCTACCAGCGCCAGTTTGCGGCTCAGTTCTTCAAAGACGTCCAGATCCATCGCAATTTACGCTCCCCCGGCCGGTTGTGCTCCTACACAAACCTGTGCTCAGTTGATGACAACGTAACGTGGTAGCCTGTTGCTACGGAAGCAGGTCGCTATCTATGTAATTGGGCAATACGAATGTGTGGTGTTTGCAGAATGTAACGTGCAGTAATTCAAACGCGATGCTTTTATGGTAAGGGAGAGGGAAAGGCCAGATCAGGCCCAGGTAGGGTCAAATTTTGAGCCAGGTAGGGTCAGATCAAGCCCAACCGAATCGCTTCGGCCACCGCCTGAATGCGATTCGTCACTTGTAGCTTGCCGAACACATTCTCGATCTTGCGCTTCACCGTAGATTCGCTCCAGTGCAGCGCTTCGGCGATCTCGCGATTAGAAGCGCCTTCCGCCATCAGGCCAATGATCTCCAGCTCCAGCTCGGTGATGCCCAGCTCGGCGCGCACCGCGATCTTGGACAGCACCGCAAACTGGTTGCGCACGCGGTCCACCAGCTCGGGCGCCAGATAAGAGTTTCCGGCGGACACTGTGCGCACCGTGTCCACCAGTTGTTCGTATGAACTATTCTTGAGCAGGATGGCGTGCGCGCCGGCGCGCAGCGCGCCAAAGACGTGCTCGTCGTCATCGTAAGTCGTCAGGATCACCACGCGTACGTCGGGCATCGTTTTCAACAGCTGCCGCGTGGCCTGGATACCTTCCACACCCGGCATGCGGATGTCCATCAGAACCACGTCCGGCTGCGCCGCCTGCACCTTGTTCACCAACCCCACGGCGTGCTCCGCCTCGGCGACGATTTCGATGTCGTCGCAATTGGCAAACAGTGTGGACACTCCCTGCCGCACCAGAAGATGATCGTCAACGATCATGACCCGGATGGGCATCCTGACCTTCCTTGCAGGGGGGCGACGCCGCCTCCTCTGCCTTGATGGGCAACTCCATTTCAATGCGCGTTCCCTCGCCCGGCGCCGACTTCAGGATCAGGGTCCCGCCGCTGGAGCGAGCGCGATCGTGCATCGTCAGCAGCCCCAACCCTTTACCCGCCTGGCCGCGGGGATCGAAACCGGCGCCATCATCCTGCATAATAACCTTGAGTGTGTTCGCTTCGAAGATGAGATTTAGTTTAAACTGCGCTCCCCCGCTGTGCACTCGTGAATTGCTCAACCCCTCCTGGATGACCCGGTAAATAGTGCGTTCCGTACTGTGGCTGAGCGGGCGCACGCTGCCCACAACCTCCGTGCGCACGGAAAAACGGGGCGGATCGTGATAGCGCGCCGCGAGTTGGCGAATGGCCAGCGCCAACCCCAGGCTCTCCAGGGCCGGCGGGCGCAGATCGTGTACCACGGCCTTGATTTCCGAAACCAGCTTGTCCAGCATCTGCTGCACCTGCGACAACTGCCCCACCGTCGCCCGATCCTGGTCCTCAGCACCCTCCAGCCCCATCTTCACGCTCTGAAGCTGGAAATTGACCGCAATCAGCGCCTGGATCACACTGTCGTGCAGCTCATTGGCGATGCGGATACGCTCCATCTCCTGCACCTCGACCTCGCGGCTGAGCACCGCCGCCAGTTCTTCCTGCGCCTCCTCCATCTCCCGCGTGCGTTTTCGCACCCGTTCTTCCAGCGTCGCCGAAAACTCCTTCAACTCATTGTAAAGCCGGGCGTTTTCGATGGCGATGGCCGCGTGGTTGGCAAATGAGCTCACCATTTCCGTTTCATCCTCAGTAAAAGGACGCAGCTCCACGCGACTCACACTGAGCAGGCCGATGACCCGGTCCTTCATCAGCAGAGGCACGCCGATCCAGGAGCGGATCTTGCGCGTGCCGGGCAGCCACAGCCAGCGCGGGTCGGTGGTAATATCGGCAATATTCACCGTCTGCCGCTCGTACACAATCAGCGACGCCAGCGTATTCTCGGAAACGACGTACGTGGTGCCCATCACCCGTTCCAGGTCTGGAAAGCCGCGCGCCGCGATCACCCGCGCCAGGTCGTTGTCAATCCGTTTGAGCCGCACATTGTCGTAAGAGACCACGCGCCCCAGCTCCCGCAGAATCAAGTCCAGCACGCGTTCCAGCTCCAGGCTGGAAGAGATGACGCGCGCCGTTTCCTGCAGCGTCTGGATCATGCGTCGCCGCGTCCGCTCTTGCTGCAGCAGGCGGTTGTTTTCTAATGCGTCGGCCACCTGATTGGCCACAATCTGCAGGGCCAGAAGATCGACGAAGTCAAACGCGCTGCGACGGTCGCTCTGCACATCCAGCACCCCAATCGTCTTCTCCCCGGCGCGGATGGGCACAGCCATCTCCGACTGCGTGTTCGGCAGCACGGCGAGGCCGTGATAGCGTTCTTCACGCGTCACGTCGTTCACCAGCACCGGCTCTCCGTTCTCTGCCACCCACGACGTCAACCCCTTCCCCTCTTGCAGAAAGGTCAGGTCGTCGACAACGATGTCCGCCGCCGCTTCCCCCGCCATCACGCGCATCTGCAGCGCCTGCGTCTGCGGATCGACCAGCAGAATAGAGGTATGGTAGAAGTCGAACGTATCGCGCACAACCTGCACCACCGTCTCCAGCTTGCTGTCGCTGCCGATGACGCTCGTAATTCGCTGGTTGACCTTCTCGATGAGCTGCAACTGTCGCAGGCGCCGCTCTGCCTGCTGCTTCAGGTAGCAGTTGTAGGCCGCCAGGGCCAGCGCCTCGCAGATGTCCGCCACCTGTTCGGAGGATAACTCGGGCATTGCCTGCCCGTTGACCCCTAATAACACACCCGCGCACTGCTCCTCCAGCCGCAAGGGGATGGCGAATGCCGGAAGGAAAGCATCGGGCGCGCCCTCCAGAGGGTGCAACACCATCTCATCCTGCGGCACGCTGGCGACCAACGAGCGCCACAGCGTGTGGTCCAGCTCGTCGGGCGCAAAGCCGACCGTCACCACCGGCATATCGCCCTCATTCTCATCACCGCTGAGAAAGAGGAGTCCGTGGCTGAAGCCGAGCTCTCGCAGGGTCGTTCGGGTAGAGACTTTAAGGCGATTATGAATCATCGCGCTCGTCCCTGCGCCGTGGCGGCGCACTGAATCAGGGAAAAATCACTCGTTTGGCCAGGCCGAGGGTTAACTGGGGGAAACTGACCTTCTTATCGATTGTCTGGGACTTAGCTGTTAAGCGTCGATGAACACAGCGTCGAGATTGTGAGCGACAGTTTCAATAGAGTATAGAGGACGCTGCCACCCGCGGCAACCGCCACACAAAGCAACGACGACTTCCCACCATAATTCCTCCTCGGCGGAACAAATGGTGCGTCTTTATCGTCTACAATATAGTAGAAGCCAGCGACGGACCCACGCCGTCTAGGAGGAACAAAATGGATCGAGAAGAGAAAACCCCCTTCAGCAGACGAACCCGCATTGTAGGCCTGCTGGTCGCCTTGCTACTGGTCGCCCTGCCCCTGGTCTATCTCGCCGGTCGCTCCCTGTTGGGCGACAACGGTCAGAACGGAACCGTCGACCAGACACCCGGCGCGCCGGCAACCCCCGGCATCCAGCTGCAGATCGCCGGCAGCGAGGCGGCGGCGCTCGAAGCAGGCGGCGCAGCCGCGCAGGACGCACAGCTCCAGATTCGCCTCAGCGCCGGACAGGAACCGCCAGAGAGCGCCGAGACGCTGCCCGTGACCACGGGCGACCCGCTCGACGACGACGAAATCGCGGCCATTCTGGCGCGCCTGCCCGAGCTAACCCCTGAGGCTGATGACGAAGCAGAGTTCCGCCTTCCCGAAGAGTCGCTGCCCCCGCCGCGCACGGGCGACACGCTCGACGAACCGTTCCCGCCGCCCGACGAAGCCGCGCCCCCGGCCGTCACGCCGGAGCCCGCCGACGGGCCGCTGGAAGTGTTGCGCTTCGCCCCTGAGGGCGACATTCCCCTGGCCCCCTTCCTGCAGGTCACCTTCAATCAGCCCATGGTGCCCCTGGCCACGCTGGAACAGCTGCAGGCCGAGGACGTGCCCGTAGAGCTAACGCCGCAAATCCCCGGCGTGTGGCGCTGGATCGGCACCAAGACCCTGACCTTTGAATACGAGGGCGAAGCCGGAGACCGCTTCCCCATGGCCACCGAGTACGTGGCCCAGATCCCCGCCGGCACGACGTCCGCCGCCGGCGGCGTCCTGCAAGAAACGGTCACCTGGCAATTCAGCACACCGCGCCCGCAACTGGTCACTCACTACCCGCGCAACGGCCCGCAGCCGCTGGAACCGCTCATCTTCCTTGGCTTCGACCAACAGATAACGCCGCAAGCGGTGTTGGACACCGTGCGCGTGACCGCCGGCGGGCGCGACGTATCCCTGCGCCTGGCCACGACCGAGGAAATCGAGGCCGACGAACAGGTCAACCGCCTGGTTACAAACCATGCGGAAGGCCGCTGGCTCGTCTTCCGGCCCCAGGAACCGCTACCCGAAGATACCGCAATCAACGTCGTCATCGGCCCCGGCACCCCTTCCGCCGAAGGCCCGCTGACCACCACCGAAGCGCAGTCGTTCGACTTCCGCACCTACGCCGCGCTGCAGGTGGACGACCACCGCTGCGGCTGGTCCGAGCGCGACTGCCGTCCCTTTGAACCGTTCTTCATTCGTATGAACAATCCCCTGGCCCTGGACGCCTTCACCGAGGAAATGCTGCGCATCGAGCCCGCGCTGCCCGGCGCTACCGTCAACGTCTTCGGCGACACCATCGAAATTCGCGGCGCAACCCAGGGGCGCACCACCTATGAAGTTACCCTGTCTGCTGAGGTAAGCGACATCTTCGGCCAGACCCTGGGCCGCGACGAAACGCTTACCTTCCGCGTCGGCCCCGCCGAGCCCGTGCTCTTTGGCCCCAACGACGCTCTGGTCACGCTCGATCCGGCCTCCGACGAGCCTACCTTCAGCGTGTACACCATCAACTTCAATCGCCTGGAGGTAGAGGCCTACGCCGTCACCCCCGAAGACTGGCCCGCCTATCTCGAGTACCGGCGCAACTACGCCCGCGACCGTGAGTCGCCGCCGTCGCCGCCCGGACGCCAGGTGCTGGACGAAACCATCCGCGTCGAAGCCGCCGAAGACGCCCTCACCGAAGTGGGCATCGAACTCGGCGAGGCGCTAGAAGGCGAGCACGGCCACCTCGTGGTCATCGTACAGCCGCCCTCCGGCCTGCTTTCCGGCTTACTCAATCGTTCGCGCCCCGTGGTCCAGGCCTGGGTGCAGGTCACGGACATCGGCCTGGACGCCTTCGCCGATCACAGCGAGCTCGTGGCCTGGGCCACCAATCTGCAGGACGGCGCGCCGCTGTCCGGCGTAACCCTTTCCCTGCCGCCGTCGAACGTGGAAGGCGTGACCGGCAGCGACGGCACCGCCCGTCTGCAACTCCCCGGCACGTCAGGCATCGCTCTGGTAGCCCGCGCTGAGAACGGCGACGCCGCGCTCCTGCCCCGCTACAGCCACTTCTGGGACGACTCTGGTTGGGAACAGCGCTCGCCGCAGGACGACGTACGCTGGTTCGTCTTCGACGACCGCCAGATGTACCGCCCCGGCGAAGAAGTGCATCTCAAGGGCTGGCTGCGCCGCGTGGGCGCCACGCAAACGGGCGACGTGCGCCTGCCCGACGGCGTTTCCTCCCTCAGCTTCGAAGTCTACGGCCCGCAGGGCAACGAGCTGACCGGCGGCAGCGCCGACGTCAGCACCCTGGGCGGCTTCGATCTGGCCTTCACCATTCCCGAAAACAGCAACCTGGGCCACGCTCACGTACGCCTGCGTGCTGCCGGAGGCGAGTACCACCACACCTTCCAGATCCAGGAATTCCGCCGGCCGGAGTTCGAGGTCACCGCGCGCAACGAAAGCGAGGGACCGTTCTTCGTCGGCGATGAGGCCACCGTCTCCGTCTCCGCCAACTACTTCGCCGGCGGCCCTCTGCCCAACGCCGACGTCACCTGGAACGTCACCACCTCTTCGGCGCAATACGAGCCGCCCAACTGGCCCGACTTCGTCTTCGGCGAGTGGACCCCCTGGTGGCATTTCCCCATCTACGAAGACGCCTTCTACCGCGGAATGCCGGGGCCCGGCTTCCCCGTGCAGGAAAGCGAGACCTTCACCGGCACCACAGACGCTGCCGGCAAGCACTTCCTGCAGATCGACTTTGAAGCGCTGGACAAACCGCAACCGGTCACCGTGATGGCCGAAGCCACGGTGATGGACGTCAACCGTCAGGCCTGGGCCGGGAGCACCAGCCTGCTCGTGCACCCCGCCGACCTCTACGTGGGCCTGCGCAGCGAGCGCACCTTCGTGCAGCGCGGCGAACCCCTGGAAATCGAAGCCGTCGTCGTGGACATCGACGGCAACCTCGTCTCGGGCCACCCCCTGACCATCGAGGCCGCCCGCCTGGAGTGGGGCTACCATCAGGGTCGCTGGGGCGAGGAAGTGGCCGAAACCCAAACCTGCAACGTGCAACCTGCAACCAACGATGAGCAACCTGTCACCTGCACCTTCGACACCGAAAACGGCGGCTCCTACCGCATCACAGCCACCGTCGAAGACGAGCAGGGCCGCGCCAACCAGAGCCGCTTCACGCGCTGGGTCAGCGGCGGACAACGCCCGCCCGCCCGCCAGGTAGAGCAGGAACAGGTCACGCTAATCCCTGACAAAGAGACCTACCAGCCCGGCGACGTGGCCCAGGTGCTGGTGCAATCGCCCTTCTCTCCCGCCGAGGGCCTGCTGACCGTCAGCCGCAGCGGCATCCTCTACACCGAACGCTTCCAGATGAGTGAGGGTTCCTACACCTTGCAAATCCCGGTCGAAGAGGCGCATCTGCCCAACCTGCACCTACAGGTGGACCTTGCCGGCGAAGCGCCGCGGCTGGACGACGCCGGCGATCCGCTGCCCGACGCGCCGCCGCGGCCCGCCTTCGCCAGCGGCAGCCTGAACCTGGAAATCTCAAAGCGCAGCCGCACCCTGGACGTTTCCGCCGCGCCGCAGGCCAGCGAGCTGGAGCCCGGCGGCGAGACCACGGTCGACGTCACCGTCACCGGTCCCGACGGCCAGCCGGTCGCCGGCGCCGAAGTGGCCCTGGTCGTGGTTGACGAAGCGATCCTGGCCCTAACGAACTACCAGCTGGCCGACCCCCTGAACGCCTTCTATCAAGACCGGCCGTCCTTCGTAGAAAGCACCTACGGCCGCGAGAGCATCCTCCTGGCCCGCCCCGAATCGCTCCTGGAGCAGGGCGCGCAGGCCGTGGAAGCCACGCGCGTTACCACCGAGGTCGTGGCCGAGGAGGGCGAAATGGCTATGGACGATGCCATGCCCATGGAAGCGCCCGCGGCTGAACCTGCGGCCGACGCCGACGGGGCCCAGGCCGGGCAGGAAGCGTCCCCCATCCGCCAGCGCACCGACTTCAACCCGCTGGCCGCCTTCGTGCCCGCGGTGACCACCGACGAGCAGGGTCGCGCCGCGGTGCCCGTGCAATTGCCGGACAACCTCACCCGCTACCGCATCATGGCCGTCGCCGCTGCCGGCGAAAACCAGTTCGGCTCCGGCGAGTCCTCGCTGACGGCGCGGCTGCCGCTCATGGTACGCCCCTCCGCGCCCCGCTTCCTCAACTTCGGCGACACCTTCGAGCTACCCGTCGTGCTGCAGAACCAGACCGAAGAGGAAATGACCGTAGACGTGGTCGTGCAGGCGACCAACCTCAGCCTCACCGCCGGCGCCGGCCAACGCGTCACGGTGCCCGCCAACGACCGCGTCGAAGTTCGCTTCCCCGCCGCCGCCGAGAGCGCGGGCACGGCCCGGCTGCAAATCGCCGCCGTCTCCGGCGACTACGCCGACGCAGCCACCGCCGAGCTACCCGTCTACACGCCGGCGACCACCGAGGCCTTCGCCACCTACGGCGTCATCGACGAAGGGGCCATCGCCCAACCGCTGCTGGCCCCGGCCAACGTTTGGCCGCAATTCGGCGGGCTGGAGATCAGCACCTCGTCCACGGCGCTGCAAGCGTTGACCGACGCCGTGCTCTACCTCGTTAGTTATCCCTACGACAGCTCGCCGCAACTGGCCTCGCGCATCCTGGCCGTGGCCGCCCTGCGCGACGTGTTGACAGCCTTTGAAGCCGAGGAGCTGCCGCCGCCCGAGGAAATCGAGGCCGCCGTACAGCGCGACATCGAACAGCTGCAGGGGCTGCAGAACAACGACGGCGGCTTCCCCTCCTGGCGTCGCGGCGACGACTCCATCCCCTTCTTCAGCATCCACGTGGCCCACGCCCTGTACCGGGCGCAGACGATGGGCTTCGAGGTGCCGCAAGAGATGATGAGCCGCTCGCTGGACCACCTGCGCAACATCGAGAGCTACTACCCCTCCTGGTATGGTCAGCGCACCCGCCAGAGCCTCAGCAGCTACGCCCTCTACGTGCGCCACCTGATGGGCGACACGGACCGCGCCAAGGCCGCCAATCTGCTGGACGAAGCCGGCCTGGAAGAGCTGTCGCTGGAAGCCGTCGCCTGGTTGTGGCAGGTGCTGGGCGACGACCCCGCCTACGCCGAGCAGAGCGACGCCATTCACCGCCACCTGCAAAACCGCGCCGTGGAGACGGCCAACGCGGCTAACTTCACCACCTCCTACGGCGACGACGCCTACCTCATGCTGCACTCTAACCGGCGCACCGACGGCATCATCCTCGACGCCCTCATCGCCAACCGGCCCGACAGCGACCTGATCCCCAAGGTGGTCAACGGCCTTCTGGCCCATCGCACCCGCGGTCGCTGGGACAACACCCAGGAGAACGTCTTCATCCTCCTGGCCCTGGACCGCTACTTCGACACGTTCGAAGCGGAGACGCCCGACTTCGTGGCCCGCATCTGGCTCGGAGATGATTACGCCGGCAGCCACGAATTCGAAGGTCGCACCACCGACATCCGCCAGACCAACGTGCCCATGAGTTATCTGCTGGATGGTGACGAGGAGCGCGACCTGATCCTCAGCAAAGAGGGGCCTGGTCGCCTCTACTACCGGCTTGGCCTGCGCTACGCGCCGGACGACCTGGTCCTCGATCCGTTGGACATGGGCTTCGTCGTGGAACGCATCTACGAGGCCGTGGACGACCCCGACGACGTCATCCGCGATGACGACGGACGCTGGCGCATCCGCGCCGGCGCCCGCGTGCGCGTCAAGCTAACCATGGTCGCCAGCAACCGCCGCTATCACGTGGCCCTGGTCGATCCCCTGCCCGCCGGGCTGGAGATCGTCAATCCCGCCCTGGCCGTTTCCGGCGACGTGCCGGACGATCCCGACGAGGACGTGCGCCCCTACGGCTGGTGGTGGTGGGGTACCTGGTACGAGCACCAGAACATGCGCGATGAGCGCGCCGAGGCCTTCACCACCCTGCTGTGGGACGGCGTCTACACCTACTCCTACGTGGCCCGCGCCACCACCCCCGGTGTCTTCGTCGCACCACCGGCCAAAGCGGAGGAGATGTACTCCCCCGAAGTCTTCGGCCGCAGCAGCACCGACTGGGTCATCGTGGAGTAACATAGTATGGAGCGCCGGCATCCCTTCCGGCATCTTCTCGGCCACACAGGCCGGCAAGATGCCGGCGCTCCATCACTCCCTTGCCAGATCCACCAACCCTCGCTTTAATAGAGTCGAGTTGAACGCTACCTACCCCACAACCATTCACGTACCCGGCCCACAATCAGCGCCACCCAACAGTGACAGACGTCGAACGCCATTTTCCCGAAGACCATCTCTCCGACGAAGCTCGCGCCATCCGCGAGCAGTTCTCGCACAGCATCATCGAGAACGTCAACGTCTGGCTCAACGTGCTGGACCCCAACATGAACATCGTCATGTGGAACGCCACCGCGGAAAAGATCAGCGGCTACACGCGGGAAGAGGTCCTGGGCCACGCGCGCATCTGGGAATGGCTCTATCCTGACGAAGCCTACCGACAGCAGATCGTGGACGAAGTGCAGGCCATGCTCTCCCGTCCCATGGCCCTCGAGAAATTTGAAACGCGCATCCGCTGCAAGAACGGCGAGATGAAAACGATCACCTGGAACTCCCGCTTCCTGATCGACGACGGCGGCGAGGTCTACGGCGCCATCACCTTCGGCTACGACATCACGCACCGCCAGCAGGCCGAAGAGGCGCTGCAAAAAGCGCACGACGAGCTATCCGTCCTCTACGACGTGGCCTCCGTCGCCAGCGAGTCGATTGACCTCAGCACCATTCTCAACCTCTCGCTGGAGCGCGTGCTGCCCATCATGAAGAGCCGCAAAGGCACCATTCACCTCTGGGACGGCGAGAACGAAGGGCTGCGCCTCGCCGCCTACAAAGGCCTCTCCTTTGCCGGCGCCGCCCAGCTTTCCTCCGTCTCCCTGCACAGCGGGCTCATCGGCCGCGTCTGGCGCAACCAGGCCCCGCTGACCACGTCCAACATCGTCACCGAGCTGGACCGCGTGCCCGAAACGGTGCCCGACCGCCTCTTCCACTCCTACCTGGGCGTGCCCATGCGCGCCAAGGGCGAAATTCGCGGCGTCTTCAGCGTGTTGGGCAAAGCGGGATACAACTACAGCGCCGGCGAGATCAATCTGCTGACCTCTATCGCCGACCAGGTCGGCGTGGCCGTGGAAAACGCCCGGCTCTACGAGCAGGAGCGGCAACTGGCTGTGGCCGAAGAGCGCCGCCGCCTGGCCCGCGACCTGCACGACTCTGTCACCCAATCCCTCTACAGCCTCACCCTCTTTGCCGAAGCCGCCCAACGCCTGGTGCGCAGCGGCGAGCCGCAGCGCGCCGACCGCTACCTGGCCCGCGTCAACGACACGGCTCTCAACGCCCTCAAAGAAATGCGCATGCTCATCTACGAGTTGCGCCCGCTCAATCTGCAAACCGAAGGCATCGTGGAAGCCATACAGCACCGCCTGGACGCTGTGGAACGGCGCGTAGGCATCAAGGCCCACCTGCTGGCGGACAACGTCGATCTGCCCGCCGCCACCGAAACGGAAATCTACTACATCGTGCAGGAAGCGCTGAACAACGTCTTGCGCCACGCTAACGCCGGCTCCGTCAACGTGCGCCTCCGCGCCAATGGCCAACACATCTGCGTTGAGGTAGAAGACGCCGGCGCCGGCTTTGACGTCGCTGCTGCCGAGGCCGGCGGCGGCATGGGGTTGGCCAACATGCGCGAGCGGGCCACGCGCATCGGCTGGGATCTGCACATAGACTCTGCGCCGGGCCGCGGCGCCACGGTGCAACTGCGCGGCTCGTTGGAAGCGGACAAATGAACCACACGCGGAAAACCTTATGAGTGAAACAATCCGCATCGTCATCGCCGACGACCACGCCGTCGTGCGCGAGGGCCTGCACGCCCTGCTCAGCACCGAACCGCACCTGGAGATCGTGGGCGAAGCCGGCAACGGAGAGGAAGCCGTGCGCCTCGTGCGCGAGCTGCAACCGGACGTCATTCTGCTGGATCTGATCATGCCCCGCCTCAACGGCATCGAGGCCATTACCCAGATCAAAGAAGAAGATCCCGACGCGCGCATTCTGGCCCTCACCAGCTTCGCCGAAGACGACATCGTCTTCCCCGCCATCAAGGCCGGCGCGCTGGGTTACCTGCTCAAAGACTCCTCTCCGCAGGAGCTGCTGCAGGCCATCCACCACGTCTATCACGGCGAATCTTCCCTGGCGCCCTCCATCGCCCTCAAGCTGGTACAGGAGCTGAACAGCGAGGACGAGCCCCCACCTTCTTCCTCCTCCGAACCGCTCACCGACCGCGAGGTGGACGTCCTCAAGAAGGTGGCCCAGGGGCTCTCCAACCAGGAAATCGCCGACGCCCTCTGCATCAGCGAGCGCACCGTACGCAACCACGTGGGCAACATCCTGCGCAAACTCCACCTGGCCAACCGCACCCAAGCCGCCCTCTACGCCCTGCGCGAAGGCATCGCCACCCTCTCCGACGATTAGCCGCCGCCTCTCAGACAATCGTCCGTCCCATCTGAGTCAAAAGTACCAGACACCGCGCCGCCCCTGGCCCATTTGTCACAGGGCAGGAGACGGCATATGTCTCAGGTTCCATTTGCCCGCTTCCGGTACCCTGGGATCGTTCTGAGTGTCGCACGTCGAACCCCACATTACCCTTCATTCTGGATAGCCCGTCACAGGGCCGTCCACCACACAATTTAAGGAGGTCTGGATGATGTTCAAGCACAGGTCGCGGGGGCTTTTACTACTGTCTCTACTGCTTGCCGGATTGCTGCTGATCGGCTGCGGTTCGGACGTCGTAGAGTTCGACGCGGGCGAGGAGCAACAGGAAGAAGTTGCCGAACCGGTCGCCGAAGACGAGCCGGCCGAAGAAGAGGAAGTGGTGGCCGAGGAACCAACTGAGGAACCCACCGAGGAGCCTGAGGCTGAACCGGCTGAAGAAGAGGCCGCAGAAGATGAGGAGCTGCGCATCGCGCTCTTCCACCCGGTGCTGGGCAACACCTACACCGCAGCGGTGTCCAACGGCGTCACAGAAGTGGCCGAGCAAATGGGCGCCACCGTCAGCGTGTTCGGCGCGGACCCCGCCTATGACCCCGTCTCCCAATCCAACCAGATACAGGACGCCATCACCTCAGGTGAGTACGACGCATTCATCATCTACGCCGTAGATGGCAACGCCGTCGTGCCCGACGTCGAGGACGCCGTGGAAGCCGGCATCACCGTCGTCGCCGCCGATGTCGTCATCGGCCCTGATTCGCGCTCCACAGAACCGTGCTGCGGCATCGTCTCCTACGTGGGCCGCACCGGCTACGCCCACGGCACGATGCTGGGCGAGATGATCGTCCAGGCCTGCGAGGACATCGATCCTTGCCAGGTTGGCTACCTCAACGGCGCCCAATCCCTGACCATCGATCAGGATCGCGTCGCAGCCATCGAAGAGGTGCTTTCGCAGCACGATCACATCGAAATTGTGGCCAATCAGGAAGCATTTTACCTTGAGGACCAGGGGCTAGAGGTTGCGCAGAACATTCTGCTGGCCAACCCCGACATCGACGTGCTGGCTACCTCAGGCGACCAGATGATGCTGGGCGCCGAACAGGCCGTCATCGACGCCGGCCTGCAGGGCGAGGTACGCTTGCTGGGCAACGGCACCGGCGAGCGCGGCTACCAGGCCATCCAGGAAGGTCGCTTCTGGGCCAACTACGCCGACATCCCCTACACTATGGGCCAGATCGCCGCCGAGATCGCCATTAACGCCGTGCGTGGCGAGGACGTCCCCGCCTTCGTCAACAACGACGAGCAGATTCCGCCCCTGCCCGAAGGTGGACCCATCATCACCCAGCAGAACGTCGAGCAATTCGAGCCACAGTGGTAGCGCCATCCCGGCCATAGAATTACCGAGTGCGCGGGGCAGTGGCGCCACCCAGCACTGCCCCGCCAACCACACCCAATCATAGTAAAT
>DATHSI010000247.1:0-5521 GCA_035464315.1 Candidatus Sulfomarinibacteraceae bacterium | reverse complement strand
GACTGCTCTTAGTGAGGGGGTGTTTGCTGCAATCGTCATTCTCGCAACAAACGGCCTGACCAATCGGTTTGCCGGTAACAGTTTTCCAGGCCAGAAGGCTGAGACTAAATCGACAATCTCTTCCGACTGACAGCCGGGGAGCGACCGTCGGCTCGATCCACCTTTCAAGCAAGACGATCAGAATCCCGTGCGACACGTTCACAGCTGACAAAAAGAGATGTGTGGAATCTGTGGTATAGCAACGGTTGCCAGCGAACCTGTCAACGAGCAACTGTTGCAGGCAATGAATAATACGATGGTTCACCGCGGACCGGATGATGTAGGATACTATCGATCCGGCTCCGTGGGCCTGGGCGTGCGTCGTCTGAGCATCATCGACCTCAACACAGGCCACCAGCCAATCGCCAACGAAGATGGCACCATCCACGTTGCCTACAACGGCGAGATCTACAATTTTGCGCAGTTACGCGCGAACCTCGAACAGAAAGGGCACGTCTTTCGAACGCGCACCGATACCGAAGTGATCGTCCACGCTTACGAACAGTATGGAGCCTCGTGCGTGGAACATTTCAACGGCATGTTTGCCTTCGCCCTATGGGACGAACGCAAGCAACGCCTGCTGCTGGCGCGCGACCGGCTGGGCATCAAACCCCTCTTTTACCACGTTTCACCCTCCATGCTCGTTTTTGCCTCCGAGCTAAAAGCAATCCTGGCGCACCCGGACGTGCCGCGTGACATCAATCTCCTGGCCCTGGACCAATTCTTGGCGCTAGAATACATTCCGGCGCCTGCTACCATCTTCCAGCAAATTCACAAATTGCAGCCGGGAAACCGCCTCATCTGGGAACAGGGACGGGTACGCGTAGAGCAGTATTGGGACATCCCCGTCGCTCCCGTAACCCTCAGCGAAGAAGAGTGCGCCGAAAAACTGGGCGAGCTTCTGGAAGACGCCGTGCGCCTGCGCATGATCGCCGATGTGCCTGTCGGCGCTTTTCTCAGCGGCGGCATCGATTCCAGCACCATCGTGGCTCTTATGAGCGAGTTCTCCGATATGCCCGTGCGCACCTTCTCCGTTGGCTTCGACGACGCCAGTTACAACGAACTCCCATATGCTCGCATGGTCTCCCGCCAATTCCAGACTTTCCATCACGAAGAGCTGATCAACCCCAACATCAGCGACATTGCAACCAACCTGGTCCAACATTTCGACGAGCCATTTGGCGATTGCTCCATCTTCTCCACCTATCTGGTGTCCGCCGCCGCCCGCCGTTCCGTCAAAGTCGTGCTCTCTGGCGATGGCGGTGACGAGATTTTTGCCGGGTACGATACCTACCTGGCCCAACGGCTGGCTACGTACTACGAGCGGTGGTTGCCCGCGGCCCTCAGGAAACGAGCGCTGCCCAGGCTGATGCAGATGATTCCGCCACAACCACAGAAGAAAGGCCTGGTCAACAAGGCCAAGCGCTTTGTTGAAGGCGGCGCCCTCTCCCCGGCACTACAGCACACACGCTGGATGATATTCATACCCACCGTAGAGAAGCGGCAACTCTATCACCCGGACGTGCGCCATGCGCTGAACGGCGCGGGAGCCGAAGCAAGCCTCAAACGCTTCTTTGGACAAAACTCGGGACGCGACGCTCTGGCGCAACAACAGTATGCGGACATCAAGACTTACCTCGCCGACGACATTTTGGCCAAGGTGGATCGCATGAGCATGGCCGTTTCCCTGGAGGCGCGCGTGCCGCTCCTGGACCATCGCATCGTGGAGCTGGCCCTCAATTTGCCGCCAGAGATGAAGTTGAAGGGTATCGAAACGAAGGCCATTCTCCGGCGCACCATGGCCCAGAAATTACCGCAGGAGATACTTGAGAGGCCCAAAGAGGGCTTCAGCGTCCCCTTGAAACATTGGCTGGGCAACGAATTGCGCCCCCTGATGGGCGACCTACTGGCCCCGGATAGCCTACGCGCGCACTCATACTTCAATCCTGACTGTGTCAGCCGCTGGGTAGACGAACATGTCTCCGGGCGCGCCAACCATAGCCACCGGCTGTGGGCTTTGATGGTATTCGAGATCTGGCGCCGCCACGCGCTGCAACCGAGTCCCGTAGCAACGGGCTCTGTACCAGAAGTGAGATCGAAACGTGACTAGGGCGCTGAAAAGCCATTATGATCTGCTGATCATCGGCGGCGGCATAACAGGCGCCTGCATCGCCTGGGATGCCGCCACGCGCGGGCTGCGCGCGGCGCTGCTGGAGCGCGGCGACTTCGGCGGAGCAACCTCGGCAAATAGTCTCAAGACCGTTCACGGCGGCCTGCGCTATCTACAAGACGCCAATTTGAGACAGGTGCGCAAGATGATGCGCGAGCGGCAGGCTTTTCTGCGGATCGCCCCGCACCTCGTTCACCCCCTGCCCTTTCTCATGCCCGCCTATCGCCGCCGACCAGGGCGCAGCAAGCTGCTGCTCGGCGCGGCGCTGAAGCTCAACGACCTCTTGAGCATCGACCGCAATCGGGACATGGATCCGGCGCGTGCCCTGCCCGCAGGCCGCGTCTTAAGTCGCGACGAGTGCCTGGCGCTCGTCCCGGGTCTGGAACAGGATCCACTGAGTGGCGGCATTCTGTGGCACGATGCCCAGATACAAAACACAGAGCGTCTGCTGCTGTCGTTCATCCTGTCCGCCATCGAGCTGGGCGCTGACGCAGCCAACTATGTCCGGGTGACCGGCGTGCTGCAAGAGCACCACAAGGTGACAGGCGTGACGGCTGAGGACCTGGTGACGGGCCAATCGCTGCAGATCGGGGCCCGCGTGGTCGTCAACGCTACCGGCGCCTGGTCCCACGAGTTGTTGTCCGGCGTGCCAGGTTACGAGCGCCAGCCGCGCACGACGCAGTCGGCAGCCATGAACCTGGTCACGCGACAGCTTCTGCCCGGTCCCGCCGTCGCCCTGCCCAGCCGCTACCATCGCCCACCCCCGGACCAATCGGGAGAAATCGAATCACGCATGATCATAATCGCTCCCTGGCGCCAATACTCAATCGTGGGCACACTCCATATCCCCGCCCACGGCCACCCGGACTACGAGGCCCCCGGCAGCGAGCTGATCGAGCACTTTGTGGCAGAAATCAATCACGCCTATCCCGCAGCGCGCCTCAAATGCCAGGACGTGAAACACGTGCACTTTGGATTTTTGCCCGCAGAAGAAAACTCGCCAAGAGGCGTTACCCTCATGCGCGACGAACAGCTCGTCGACCACGCCCGGCATGGGCTGCCCGGCCTGATCACGGCTCTTGGAGTCAAATACACAACGGCGCGCCACCTGGCCGAAAAAGCCGTGGACCTCGTCTTTCACAGCATAGAGCACCCGGCGCCGCCCTGCCAGACCCGTTTCCGGCCCATACACGGCGGCGACGCCAACGGCTGGCACACATTTCGGCAACAGGCAATCGCCGCCGTCACCGCTGAAGGCGTGTCCGCGCCGGTCGCGGCCCACCTCGTCGATACCTACGGCAGCGCCTATACACGGCTCATGCCCTACGTCAGACAGGATCAGTGCTGGGCCGAACCGGTCGCTCCCCATGAGCACGTCACGCGCGCCGAGGTGCTTCACGCCGTGCGCCACGAGATGGCCCTGAAGCTGTCCGACGTGGTCTGCCGGCGCACGGAGCTGGGCAGCGCTGGCCCGCCGCCGCCTCAGGTTGCAGAGCAGTGCGCCACGCTTATGGCCCAGGAGCTGGGCTGGAAACGGCAACGTGTGACCCGGGAAATTGACGAATTATACGAAACGTACGCGCCAATCGTCTGAGGGCGCATGTGGAGTTAGAAACGATGACTACGCGCACTGAAACTCGGGACGCTGTGGACAGCAAACAGCCGTGGCAACTGGCTATGTTCCGCCGCGCGCTCAAGAAACAGCAAAAACTCTCGGCGCTGCTCAAGATCCTGGGCCCCATCGACGCCGAGCAGTGCCTGCTGCTGACCTGCGGCGACAACAACGGCGCCCTGAACTGGCACTTTCGCCAGCACGGCGGTCGCTGGACGTGGGCCGACATGGAGCAGAGCAGCGTGATCCAGATTGCGGCCCTGACAGGAGACGAAACGCTGCACATCAGCAAGGAAACCTGCCGGCTGCCTGTGCCTGACAATAACTTCGACGTGGTCGTGACTATCGACGTGCACGAGCACCTGCCCCAGACACAGGTCATGAACCAGGAGCTGGCCCGCGTGACGAAAGCGGGCGGTCGCGTCATCGTCACCACACCCGGCGGCGACCAGCGCAAGACCGCAAACCGCATCAAACGCTGGCTGGGCATGCGCACCTCAGAGTACGGTCACGTCGTCGACGGCTACAGCGCCCGCGCTCTGCAAGAACAGTTGCGCGCCGTGCAACTGCAGCCCTACGCTCAGAGCAGCTACTCCCGCTTCTTCACGGAAATGGTGGAGTTGGCCATCAATTTCGCCTACGTCAAACTCCTGGCAAAGCGCAGCACGGCGGACGTGGAACAGGGCCAGATCGCGCCCCAGAACCAGGAACAACTGCAATCCGTGGGCAAGAGCTACAAAATCTATGCAGCCGCCTACCCCCTGTTCTGGCTCATTTCGCAGTTCGACCACCTTTTGTTCTTCCGCCAGGGCTACGCCGTGATCGTCGCCGCCAGGAAGAGTCAATAAGATGCGCGTGCTCATTACTGGCGGCGGAGGCTTTATCGGACGCCATCTGGTCTCGGACCAGCTACGGCGCGAGCATGACGTAACAGCAATCGATTTGCATACGGATGCCCTGCAGCCGCTGGCCGATAATCCCGCCCTATGCATTGTAGAGGGTGACTTCACCGACGCCGGACTGCTCGATCCTCTCCTGCACGACCAGGACGTTTGCTTTCACCTGGCCAGCGCCCATCTGGAGACCGGCGTCGACGACAGTTACTTCTGGCGCGTCAACGTGGACAGCACGCGCCAATTCGTTGAGCGCTGCCACCAGGCCGGCGTGAGCCGCTTCGTGCACTGTAGCAGCGTCGGCGTCTTTGGCAACATCAAGAACCCACCGGCCGACGAGCAAACAGATTGCCAGCCGGATATCGCCTACGAAAAGTCAAAACTGGCCGGCGAGCGAGCCGTCCTGCAGTATGCGCAACAGAGCGGCTATCGACTGACCGTGCTGCGACCGGCGTGGGTCTATGGGCCAGGTTGCCCGCGAACGGAAAAGCTGTTCAGCACCATCGAGAAGGGGAGCTTCTTCTTCGTAGGCAACGGTCAGACCTTGCGCCATGCCATCTACATCGACGACATGGTGCACGCCTTCCATCTGGCAGCGCAAAAGGAGCAGGCCGTGCACGAGACATTTATCATCGCCGGCCCGCGGGCCACAACGTTGCGCGAGCTGGTCGACGAAATCGCCCGCTGCGTTGGAACGCCGCCGCCACGGCGACACCTTCCCCGGGCCGTCGTGTGGCCTGCCGTCTATCTGCTGGAGACAGGCTTCGGCGTGCTGGGCAAAGAGGCCCCCTTCACCCGGCGCAGCCT
>DATHSI010000246.1:0-23488 GCA_035464315.1 Candidatus Sulfomarinibacteraceae bacterium | reverse complement strand
GCTGGGTCTTCAAGGAGGTGGAGACCATGAACAGAAAGGGGACCAGGACGATCAGCAATCCCAACAAGAGCAGGCCATAGATAACGGCCTTGTGCTGCCAGCGTTGTTCAGAAGAAAGGAACATGAGCGAACCTAATACTCCACGCGCCGTCGCAAGAGCCGCAGTTGCGCGACGCTGATCACAAAGACAAGGGCAGTGAGGACGTAGCTGATGGCGGCGCCGCCGCCGAAGTTAAGGCGGTCGAACGTTTCGGTGTACATGAGCGTGAGGACGAAGTGGGAACGGCCCATCGGCTGCCCGCCGTTGGTGAGCAACAATCCTGAGATATAGACGTTGAGGCCGCCGATGACCAGCACCACCAGGAGAAAGACGAGCGTCGGCCGCAGCAAGGGCAACGTCACGTGGCGCAGCCGTTGCCAGGGCGTCGCGCCATCGACCGCCGCGGCCTCCAGCAATTCGTCGGGGATGGCTTGCAGCGCAGCCAGAAGGATGACCATGGACCAGCCGACGCCCTTCCAGATGCCCAGGAGGTTGATGGGTACCATGACCAGGATGGGGTCGGCAAGCCAACGCACCGGCTGGTCGATCAGGTGCAACACGTCGCGCAGCAGATAGTTAATCAGGCCGGCCTGGCTATTAAAGAGATATTCAAAGATGAGGGTAACGATGACCCAGGAGGTAATCACCGGCAGGTAGTAGGCCACACGGAAAAAGGTGCGGAAGCGTAGGGGTTGGTCCAGCAGCACCGCCGCCACCAGCGCAAACAGGATCTGGGCGGGGACGGTGATGGCTGTGTAGGCCACGGTGTTAGCCACGGCGCGGCGAAAGATGGGATCATTCAAAAAGTGGCGGTAGTTCTCCACGCCGACATACTCGCTAAGCGTGGGATTGATGACGTTCCAGTCGTAGAGGCTAATGCGCAACGAGTAGAACAAAGGATAGAGGACAAACAGGCCGAAGATAAGAAAACCGGGGAGCAAGAAAAAGTAGGCCGCGCCAGCGCGTGACCGCGCCCATCATGATGACCAACCTTTATCCCTTCCTCATGGGGCAGGCGGCGCTCAAGCACGAACGAATTCCCAACTTTCCTGAGGTGCAGGAGCCCGAAAATCATATTCTCGTGGCTCACTGTGGCTACCTGGGCGTCGTCCCCCAATCATTTAGCACCGAGTGGCAGGTGCGTCCACGTGTGCTGGAGATCACCGACCCCAACGCCATCGCCCTGGATGCTCGCATGCCCGAAGGACCCATGACCCTGGCTAAGATGGGGCCGTCTATGGAGACGCTGACTGTGATCGAGGGCCAGTTGAAGGGTTACGTGCAGTATCCCGGCTCAGACTGCCGCAACGGCGCCGTGCTCAAGGTTTCAGACGGGCACCAGCTGGTGAACAACATTTCCTCCCATCACTATCTGTTGATGACGGGCCATCACCTCAAAGAGATTGAGCTGGTGGGTAAAGTGTTTGACCTGGCCATCGAGACGATTTAGCGGTGTCTTTGTCATGGTTAGGGCATTGAGGAGCCTGACGATGGAAGAAGTGAGCTGCCGGGGGTTCCGGCCCGCGGCGAACGCGCCTGGCGGCTAGAGAAGAAAGATCGCCAGTTATGTAGTACCAGGCGCTGCCTCCCTCACAAAATCCGCCAGATCCGCCTTCAGCCGCGCCAGCGACGGCTCGCGCACGTACATCATGTGGCCCGCCTCATAATAGCGCATGGTCACGGCATCGCGCCGCTCGGCAGGCAGTCCCAGGTGGTTGAACGTATGTTCCGTCGCCAGATAGGGCGTGGCCAGGTCGTAATAGCCGTTGGCCACGAAGATTTGCAGATAGGGGTTGATGTTCATCGCCTTGCGCAGCGTGTCCGCCACGTCCGCATATTGGTTCTGGAACCTGTCATAACGCCAGGGCTGCACGCGGCCGGTCAAGATCTCGTAGGGCAGGTCCGTCTCAAACTGCAGCTCGCGCCGCACGTAGTCGTTCAGCGCTGCCGTATACGGCCCCTGGATCACGGCGTAGCTGGGGTCGAACTCAAAGCGCTCGCCTGCCTGGTCGCGGTCCGCCGCGGTGAAGCGGCTGTCCAGGCGGCCCACGGTGCGTCCCTCCTCTCGCAGCAGCTCCTTGGTGAAACGGAAAATCTCGATGCGCAGGTCCGTCCGTTCCACATACTCGGGCGAGAGGCCCGTGTAGCGCGCCAGCCGCCGCGCCACTTCCTCCCGCTCCGCCGCCGGCAGCGCCGCGCCCTGCAGCAGCGCCAGCGCGTAATCGCCCATGGCAAACGCCTGCACCTCATCCAGCAGCTCGCGCAACGGCCGTTGCTGCAGCTCATCGTCCAGCCGTCCATGATAATGCGCCGTCGCCGCGTACGTGGGCAGGAACAGCAGGTAGGGCAGGTCGTTGCCCGCGTCAAAGCGCAGTGTCTGGAAGTTGAGCACCGACGACACCAGCATGATACCGTTCAGGTACAGCCCGTGCCGCTCCTGCAGAAAGCCCGACAGCCCCGACGCGCGCGTCGTGCCGTAGCTCTCACCGATGAGGAACTTCGGCGACGTCCAGCGCCCCGCGCGCGACGTATACAGCCGGATAAACTCGCCCACCGCCTCGATATCCTTCTGGAAGTCGTGGAACTCGTCGCTCTTCTCACCGGGGATGGGCCGGCTGTAGCCCGTGGTCACGGGGTCGATGAACACCAGGTCGCTCTTGTCCAGCAACGTGTGCTCGTTATCCACCAGCCGGAACGGCGGGCGCGGCAGGTTGCCCTCCTCGTCCGCCATCTGCACCCGGCGCGGCCCCAGCAGGCCCAGGTGCAGCCACACCGATGAGGAGCCGGGACCGCCGTTGAAGGAAAAAGTGAGCGGGCGTTCGGCGGGGTCCTCCACGCCGTTCAGTGTATAGGCCACGTAGAACAGCCTGGCCCGCGGCTTTTGGCCCTGCGCTTTGCCGTCCGCCTCCGCTTCTTCTTTCAGCAGCAGCGTGCCTGCCGTCACCGTATAATTGAACGTGCGCCCTTCAATGGTCACGCCGTGGTGTGTCGTCGACGTGACTTCCTCCTGCGCCGCCTCCCGCGCCTGCCGTAACTCCTCCTGTTCGAAGCCGTTGTCCCCGTTTTTTCCCTGTGTCATATTCCTCTCCTGCAAGCTAAAGGGTCATCCGAGCTAAAGGTGTCATTCTGGGCCATGCGAGGAACTCCACCATCACAAATCTGCGTCAATCTGTGTTAATCTGTGTCCCATCCCCTCCAGCGCCGCCCGCACCGTCTGGAAGTGAATATCCACCGTATCCTCCACCCGCCGCCCGTACCCGCCCGCCATCGTCACCACCACCGGCAGGCCCGCCTCGCGGCAGCGGTCAAACACCAGCCGGTCCCGCGCCGCCAGTCCCGCCTTGCTCAGCGCCAGGCGGCCCAAGCGGTCGCCCACGTGCGGGTCGGCCCCCGCCAGGTAAATGGCCACGTCCGCCCGCGCCCGCGCCAGCGCCTGGCGCACGCCGCGTTCCAGCGCCGCCAGATACGCCTCGTCCCCCGCGCCGTCCGGTAGCCCGATATCCAGGTCGCTTTCCTCTTTGTGAAAAGGGAAATTGTTCGCGCCGTGGATCGAAAACGTGAACAGCGTTTCGTCGCCCGCGGCAATCGCCGCCGTGCCGTTGCCCTGGTGCACGTCGCAATCCAGCACCACCACCCGTCGCGCCAGCCCCTCCGCCTGCAACACGCGCGCCGCCACCGCCGCGTCGTTGAACACACAGTACCCTTGGCCCCAATCCGGCCCGGCGTGGTGCGTGCCGCCCGCCAGGTTCACCGCTACCCCCTCCTGCAAGGCCGCGCGCCCCGCGGCGATCGTGCTGCCCACCGAGCGCCGCGAGCGTTCCACCAGCTGCGGCGTCCAGGGGAAGCCGATGCGGCGTATCTCCCGCCGCGTCAGCCGTCCCTCGCGCACCCGCGCCACGTACTCAGCCGTGTGCGCCAGCTGCAGCTGCTCGTCGCTCGCCGCTTGCGGCACGCGCATCTGCCCCGGCGCAACCAGCCCCTGCTCTACGATGCGCTGCCGCAGCAGGGCGTATTTGCTCATGGGAAAGCGGTGGTTTTCGGGCAGGGGCAGCACGAAGTGGTCGTGGTAGAAGATCTTCATGGGCCTGAATGGTATCAAAAAGCACCCGCATTCGCGACCCAGTCCAAAAGTACAGGCGCCCTGTCCACAAGTCGGACCGACAGATCCGACTTTTTGCGCAGCCTCAGACACGCCGTTCGGTCGACGTCTTTTCGCTGCCCGCCGGCTATAGTCGAGGCTGTAAACGAGAGTTGGAGGAACGATCATGAATCTGGAAAGAGCCTATGTGGAACAGCGGGCGAGACTGGAACAGCTACGCCGCGAGGCCGACCAACGTCGCCGCGCCGCCGGCCTGGGCCCGCCCCTCCACCGCCGGTTGGCGCGCTTGTTGCGCAAGGCGCTGACCTTCTTCGCCCTGACCCTGCTCAGCAGTTGAAGCGACATTTGGGACTGGCAGCGCGAGCCGCGCGCCGTACAATCTGTCTGATTCTGTTATCATTGTAACCAGCGGAGGCAATCAACGTGACCAACTACATCTGCAAAACGTGCGGCACCCAGTTCGCGGCCACGGACGGGCCGCCCGTCGCCTGCCCCATCTGCGCCGACGAGCGACAGTATATCGGCCACGACGGCCAGCAGTGGACCACACTGGACGAGGTGCGTGAGGCGCACCACAATGTTGTCAAAAGTGTAGAACCGAATCTCACCGGCATCGGCACCCACCCCGACTTCGCCATCGCCCAGCGCGCCCTGCTGGTGCAGACCCCCACCGGCAATCTGTTATGGGACTGCATCACGCTGCTGGACGAGCCGACCATCGCCGTCGTGGAATCCCTGGGCGGCGTGGACGCCATCGCCATCTCCCACCCACACTACTACGCCGCCATGGTGGAGTGGGCACACGCCTTCGACGCGCCCATCTACCTGCACGAAGCCAACCGCAAGTGGGTCATGCGTCCGGATGAGTGCATCGACTATTGGGACGGGGAGACGAAGTCCCTCTTCGGCGACCTGACGCTGATCTGCGCCGGCGGCCACTTCACCGGCGGCACGGTGGCCCACTGGCCCGCCGGCGCGGACGGTCGCGGCGCGCTGCTCACCGGCGACATCCTGACCGTCGTCGCCGACCGCCGTTACGTCAGCTTCATGTACAGCTATCCCAACATGATCCCCCTCTCGGCGGACGAGGTGCGCAGCGTGGCGGCGTCTGTAGAGCCTTACGAGTTTGACCGCATCTACGGCGCGTGGTGGCCGCGCATTGTGCCCAAGGATGGCAAAGCGGCTGTGGAGCGCTCCGCCGACCGCTACATCCGCGCGGTGGAGGGCCGGCTCCGCAACTAACGTGACACGGAGAACACGGAGTTGGGCGACCACGGGTCGCTGGAGAGGACCACGGAGAGGCGACTAAGGAGACAGACAATCGAACCAATCCAACCAACCACCCCCGACGAACTGGACGACGTCGTCGATTACAGCCGGAAGTGGCACGCCATGGCCGCCGTGGGTATCGGTATTTTCATGGCCACCATCGACGGCAGCATCGTCAACGTGGCCCTGCCCACGCTGGTGCGCGACCTGCAGACGACGTTCAACGTCGTGCAGTGGGTCGTGCTGGCCTACCTGCTGACCCAGGCCACCCTGTTGCTGGGCGTGGGCCGCCTGGCCGATATGCGCGGCAAGAAACCGCTCTACACCGGCGGATTCGTCGTCTTCACCACCGGCTCCGTGCTCTGCGGCCTGGCGCCCACCGTGGGCCTGCTCATCGCCGCCCGCGTGGTGCAGGCCGTGGGCGCCTCCATGATCCTGGCCCTGGGTCTGGCCATCATCACCGAGGCCTTTCCCCCCAACGAGCGCGGCAAGGCCCTGGGCGTCGCCGGCTCCACGGTCTCCGTGGGCATCGCCATAGGCCCCACGTTGGGCGGCCTGCTTATCGACGCCCTCTCCTGGCACTGGATCTTCTTCGTCAATCTACCGGTGGGCATCGTGGGCACCTGGCTGGCCTGGCGCTACGTGCCTGACGTGCGCCCCGCCGGCGGGCAACAGTTCGACTACGGGGGCGCGGCGACCCTTTTCGCCAGCCTCCTGGCCCTGTTGCTGGCGCTCACGCTGGGCCAGGACTACGGCTTCACCGCGCCGCCCATGCTACTCCTCTTCGCCGTCTTCGCCGTCCTCCTGCTGCTCTTCATTTTTCTGGAGCAGCGCCATCCGCAGCCCATGATCGACCTGCGCCTCTTTCGCAATCCTCTCTTCAGCGTCAACCTGGTCACCGGCTTCATGACCTTTGTGGCCATCGCCGGGGCCATCATCCTCAACCCCTTCTACCTGGAGTTAGTGCTGGGCTACGGCCCGGCGCAGGTGGGTCTCATGCTCTCCGTCGTGCCCATCGCCCTGGGCATCACGGCCCCCATCTCCGGCTCCCTCTCCGACCGCCTGGGCACGCGGCCCATCACCGTGGTGGGGTTGCTAATCCTCGTCCTCGGTTACTTCACCATGAGCACTCTGTCCACCGAAACCAGCACCTTCGGCTTCATCGCCCGCTTCCTGCCTGTGGGCATCGGCATGGGCGTCTTTCAATCGCCCAACAACAGCGCCGTCATGGGCTCCGCGCCTCGCCGGCACCTGGGCATCGCCTCCGGCCTGTTGGCCATCACGCGCACCCTAGGGCAGACGGCGGGCATTGCCGTCATCGGCGCCCTATGGGCCGCGCGCGTCTTCGCCCGCGGCGGCGGCCCGCTCCCCGGCGGGGCCACCGCCGCCGCGCCCGCCGACCAGGTAGCCGGCCTCAACGAGGTCTACATTGCGCTGGTCATCTTCATGACCGCCGCCCTGGTCCTGGGCCTCTGGGGCCTGTGGCGCCAACACCGCTCGCGACGACGCCAGGAGCGCGCGCCGTCGTCTGAGGGGCGGGCGAGGATCTCCTGATGATCGAGTTGCTGGTAGAGTACCCGCTGCTGCTCCTGTTCGTCGTTTCCGCCATGGGCTACGCCCTCGGGCGCATCAGGATACAGGGCGGCAGTCTGGGTGTGGCGGCTGTGCTCTTCGTCGGCCTCGCGGTGGGCGCCCTGGATCCGCGACTGGCGCTGCCCGAAATCATCTTCGAGCTGGGGCTCATCTTCTTCGTTTACACGATTGGTCTCAGCAGCGGCGCCGGTTTTTTTGCCTCCTTCCGGCGCAAGGGGTTGCGTGACAACGTCTTTGTGCTGGCCATGCTCCTGGCAGCGGCGGCGCTCACCGTCGTCCTGCACCTGGCCTTCGACTTCCGCGCCACGGTGACCGCCGGGCTCTTTGCCGGCAGCCTGACGAACACGCCGGCGCTGGCCGGCCTGCTGGACACCATCGGTAATACCGCGCCGCCCGAATTGCGCGAGGCGATGCTGTCCGAGCCGGTGATTGGCTACTCTGTAGCCTATCCTATGGGCGTCCTGGGCGTGATCCTGGCCGTTTTCGCCATGCAACGCCTGTGGCGGGTGGATTATGAGGCGGAAGCGAGCGGTCTGCGCAAGTACCACCTGGTGGAACAGGCCCTCTATGCGCGCACCATCCGCGTCAGACGGCCGGAGGTGACGGGCATTCCCTTGCGCGCGCTGCACCGGCAACAACAGTGGGACGTCGTTTTCAGCCGCCTGCAGCGCGATGGCCAATTGCTGCTGGTTAGCGGCGACACCGTGCTGCAGCGAGGGGATCTGATCACCACCGTCGGCGCGCCGGAAGACGTGGACGCTTTGGTGCCTCAACTGGGCGAGCTGGCTGAGGTGCAGCTGGAGATGGACCGCAGCGACTACGATTTCCGCCGCCTGTTTGTCTCCAACCCGGACATTGCCGGCCGGCGTCTGGGCGAGCTACGGCTGCCGCAGGAATACGGCGCCATCGTCACCCGCGTGCGCCGCGGCGACGTAGATTTCCTGGCGCACGCGGACATCATGCTGGAGCTGGGCGACCGCGTGCGCGTGGTGGCGCGGCGGCAGGATATGGCGGCCATCAGCGACTTTTTCGGCGATTCCTACCGCGATCTCAGCGAGTTGAATTTGCTGTCCTTCGGCCTGGGACTGACACTGGGTCTGCTGTTGGGCCTGATCCCCATTCCCCTGGCCTCCGGCGTCACCTTCCGCCTGGGCTTTGCCGGCGGCCCGCTGCTCGTGGCTCTCGTGCTGGGCGCGCTGGGCCGCACCGGGCCCTTCGTCTGGAATCTGCCCTATAGCGCCAACCTCACCCTGCGCCAGGTGGGGCTGATTCTGTTGCTGGCCGGAATCGGCACCCGCTCCGGGTTCACTTTTCTGACCACCTTCGGCGAAAGCGGCGGCCTGCTTCTTTTTCTCGCCGGCACGTTGATTACCTGCAGCACCGCCTTGCTCGCGCTGTGGATCGGTTACCGCGTCTTGAAGATCCCCTTCGGCATGTTGGCGGGCATGGTGGCCGCGCTGCACACACAACCGGCGGTGCTGGGCTTTTCACTGGAACAGTCAGACAACGAGCTGCCCAACATCGGCTACGCCCTCGTCTTTCCCATGGCCACCATCGGCAAGATACTCCTGGCCCAGCTTCTCTTATCCTTCCTCTTCTGACGCCTGCCGCTGTTGGCCCGTTTCCTTTTGCCTGAGCCACGCTTCGATCAAATCCGCCGCGTGCTCTCGGCCATCCTCGGCGCGGATGCGGCGGCCCAGCTCGGCGGCGCGCCGTTGCATCTCCTCGTCCGACGCGGCGCGGCGCATGGCCTGCGCCAGCCGCCCGACGCTCAGGCGCGGCCGGGGAATTGGCTCGGGGCCCAGGCCCAGGTCCGCCACGCGCCGTCCCCAGAAGGGCTGGTCGGCCATGTGGGGCACGATGATCGTGGGCCGTCCCGCGCGCAGGCTGGCGCCCGTGGTTCCCGCGCCCCCGTGGTGCACGATAGCCGCCATCAGCGGGAAGAGCACGCCGTGCGGCGCGCGCTCGATGCAGAAAACCTCCGGCGGCAAATCGAGCCCGCCGATGCCCGCCCAGCCCGAAAGCAGCACCGCGCGCTGCCCGCTGCGCCGCACCGCCTCCAGCAGCAGGCGCGTCAGCTGCTCCGGATCGCGGCCCGTCATGCTACCAAAGCCGATGTACACCGGCGGCGGCCCGGCCTCCAGAAAGGCGCGCAGGTCCGGCGGGGGCCTCCACTCGCTCTCTTCGTCCAGAAACCAGTAGCCGGTGGTGTGGAAGTTGTGCGGCCAGTCGGCGGGATGCGGCACCACGTGGCGGCTGTAGCCGTGCACCACCAGCATGCGCCGCCGCGCCGCGACGTTTTCGCGCCCGCTCTGCAGCGGCAGCCCCAGCAGCTCCTGGCGCATGCGGTTGTTGGCCTTGCCCAACAGCAGCCAGGGAAACGGTTGCAGGAAAAAGCGCGAGAACAGGTAGTTGAGGATGCTGACGCGGTTGGGCAGGGGGGCATTGGGCACGGCGCGCCCGTCACGGGTGGCGATCATCACCGGCTGCGGCGGCATGCTCACGTGCGGCGCGCCCAGCTTCTCGGCGATGGAAACGGCCAGCACGTCGCTGGTGAAGCTGCTGATAACAACCTCTGCGTCGCAGCAACCGTCCCAGGCGTCGCGCGCCATGCGGTCGCCGTGCCGCGTCAGCAGCCTGTGCATCACGCGTACCTGCGCCAGCGGATTGGTGCCCCGCATCACCCACTCCTGGCCCAGCCCGGTCTGCATCAGCTGCTGAATGTCGACGTCGCTGGCAGCGGCCTCCAGCCCGTGGCTCTCTATCCACGCCTTGAAGTTGCCGCTGGCTACCAGGCGCACCCTGTGCCCGCGCCCGTGCAACGTCTTGCCCAGCGCAATCGCCGGCTGCACGTCTCCCCGCGTTCCGTAAGCGATGATGGCAATAAGGCTCATTGCCACAATGTATCACACTCGTCTCGTAGGGGCACCCGGCGCGCCGGGCTACATCCCCAGATACGCGTTGCGCACCTGCTCGTTGTTCAGCAATATCTCCCCGCTGCCCTCCAGCACGATGGAGCCATTTTCCAACACGTAGCCGCGGTCGGCCATGGACAGCGTCTGCGCCGCGTTCTGCTCCACGATGAGCACCGTCGTGCCTGTCTCGCGGATTTCCTGCACGATGCGGAAGATGTCGGCCACGATCAGCGGCGCCAGCCCCAGCGAGGGCTCGTCCAGCATCAATAATCTGGGTCGCGTCATCAGGGCGCGGCCGATAGCCACCATCTGCTGCTCGCCCCCGCTCAGCGTGCCCGCCAGCTGGCTGCGGCGCTCGGCCAGCCGCGGAAAGAGGTCGAAGACCATCTCCATCGTCCGCCGCCGCCGCGGACGACCGCGGCGAATGGAGCCCAGTTCCAGGTTCTCCTGCACCGTCATGTCGGCAAAGAGGTGGCGCCCTTCCGGCACCTGCACCAGCCCCGCTTCCACGGTGCGGTGCGAGCGCCAGTTGTGGATTGGCTGCCCGTCAAAGTGGATCGTCCCCCCGCGCGTGGGGATCAGGCCCGACACCGCGCGCAGCGTCGTCGTCTTGCCCGCGCCGTTGGCCCCGATGAGGGCCACAATCTGGCCCGCTTCCACCGTCAGCGACACGCCGCGCAGAATCATCACGTCGTCATAGCCCGCGTGTAATCCTTCAATCTCCAGCAAAAGAAAACTCCTCTCCCAGGTACGCTTCAATCACCCGCTCGTCGCTGGCGATGCGCGCCGGGGTGTCCACCGCCAGCAACTCCCCGTGGTGCAGCACGGCGATGCGGTCGGACAGGTTCATCACCGTTTTCATTACGTGCTCGATCACAAGCAGGGTGATGCCTGTATCGCGTATCTCCTGGATCAGCTTGACGATACCCACGCTCTCCGTCGCCGTCAGCCCTGCCATCACCTCGTCCAGCAGCAGCAGGCGCGGTTCTGTGGACAGGGCGCGGGCCAGTTCCAGCCGCTTGCGCCCCGCCGTGGTCAGCGTGCTTGCCGGTTGCGCCGCCCACTTGCTCAGCCCGGTGAAGGCCAGCACCTCTCGCGCTCGCGCCTCGGCGGCCTGCAGCTGTGGGTGGCGCAGAAAGGCGCCTACCTGCACGTTGTCCAACACGGTCAGCCCTGAAAACGGCTTGGCTATCTGGAAGGTGCGCGCGATGCCCAGGCGACAAATGTCGTGCGGGGCCCGGCCCGTGATCTCCCGCCCGTCGAAGATGATGCGCCCCGCCGTGGGCGGCAGGCTGCCGCTGATCATATTGAACACCGTCGTCTTACCCGCGCCGTTGGGCCCGATCAGGCCCAGAATTTCTCCCTCCTCCAGTTCCAGGGTGACCTTGTGCACGGCCACCAGACCCTTGAAATGTTTGCTCAGTTGTTCCAATCGCAATAAGGCGTTCATGAGTCTTTTCCCCTGGCCCGCCGCCACAAAGAGCGTCCGGCGCCCATCAGCCCGTTCGGCAGGAAGAGCACGACCACGATCAGGATCAGGCCGAAGAGCATCACATCCACGCCCGCGCGGCCCTGGATGGCGCTGAGAATGGCCGGCGGCGTGCGCACAAAGGTGCGCGTGAATTCGGCCAACGGCGTCAACAGCAGGGCGCCCACCAGCGGCCCCCACACAGTGCCCACGCCGCCCACGATGGGCCGCAACAAAATCTGCACCGATACGCTGACCCCGAAGGCCAGGGTGGGATCGATGAACAGAAAGTACTGGGTGAAAAACGTGCCGCCGACCGCGGTCAGCGCGCCGCTGATCATCACCGCGATCACCTTGTAGCGCAGCACGTTCACGCCCAGCGCCGCGGCGGCTGTTTCGTCCTCGCGAATGGCCTGGAAGTAGTAGCCCAGGCGGCTGCGCGTGATGGCGATGGTTATCAGAACGCCCACGACGAAAATGCCCAGAATGACATAGTAATAATTGATAATCGAGCGTTCAAACTGCATGCGCAGCCAATCATCGCCGCGTACCAGCGGAATGTGGATGCCGATGGAGCTGTTGATAAGCTCGGTCTCCGTGGCGATCAGGCGCACCATTTCCGCGATGGCGAACGTTCCCAGGGCAAAGAAGTGGCCGCGAATGCCAAAGCGGAAGAGCAGATAGCCCATGACCAGGCCGAACAGCGCCGCCAGCGCCGCCCCGGCCAACATCCCCAGCCAGGGGCTGATGGCGTAATCCACCAGCAGCACGGTGGAGGTGTAGGCCCCGATACCGTAGAACACAGCGTGGCCAAAGGAAAACTGCCCGGCGTAGCCCGCCATCAGGTTCCAGGCGTTGCCCAGGTGCGCCCAGAACAGCACCAGCACGCCCAGGCTGATCAAAAAGCGGCTCATGAACAGGGGGGCGATGCCCAGCACGACGGCCACCAGGGCCACCGTCAAATAATCGCGGTTGACAGCCGGCAGCCGTTCCAGAGCCACGCGGGCCGGTTTTGCTTCGCTCAACTGCGCCTCCCCAGCAATCCCTGCGGCCGGAACATCAGTGCCAGCAGGAAGATAACGAACACGCCCAGCAACTTCGTCGAACTGGGCGCGAAGACCACCCCCAGCTCCTGGGTCAGCCCCACGATGAGGCCGCCCAACAACGCCCCGGGCACGCTGCCCATGCCGCCAAGCACCACAATCACAAAGGCGGTGATGTTAAACTGGTTGCCCACGGTGGGGTCCACCGCCAGGAAGGGCAGCACCAGGGCGCCCGCCGCGCCCACACACGCCGTCCCCAGGCCAAAGGTGATCAGGTTGATGCGCTCGATGTCAATGCCCACCAGCCGCGCCCCCTCCTTGTCCTGCGCCGTGGCCCGGATCGACTTACCCAGATCCGTGCGCTGCAACAGCAGATAGAGAACGCCCGTCAGCAGCAGGGCGAAGAGAAAGGCCGTCAGCCGCGACATGGTGATCGTCGTGCCCGCAATGCGTAGTGGAAAATCGATCGTTACCAGCCCCAGATCGGTCGCGCCGCGGCCATATGGCAGCCGGATGGAGCGCGGCGTTCCCGTGAAGATGACCAGCAGCAGATTCTCGACGAACAGCGCCAGGCCCAGCGTCAGCAGAAGCTGGTTGTGCGTCGGCGCGTGGCGCGCGGGGTGGATCACCAGCCGCTGAATGATAGCGCCGATCACAAACAGCGCCGGCGCCGCGATCAGGATGGACACGTAGGGATCGACCGCGAAACGGTTGTAGAGTACGAAGGTGATGTACATGGCCACGGTCAGCAGCGCGCCGTGGGCAAAGTTGATGATGTCCAGCACGCCGAAGATCAGCGTCAGCCCCAGGGCCACCAGCCCATACACGCCGCCCACCAGCAGCCCGGTTGCAATCGCCTGGCGCAGCACGACGCCGTTTCGTTCCATCCACACGGCCATGGCCTCCGGCGCCAGCCGCCCCGTGGCCCACATCCAGATCACAATCAGCACGGCGCCGATGACCGCCAGCAGCTTGCCGCGGTGCTCGGTGAGCAGAGATCTCAGTGACATAGGTCCCTAACCACTTCCCGGCCGGATGGAGCGGAACCAAGGCCCCGCTCCATCCGGCGGTAATAGATCGTTTACTCCTGCCAGGACACGCAGGGCATCATCGGGTCGCTTTCCGCTACCTCGGTCGGCCACACCTGGCGGATAGCGCCATCCTGCACCTGCATGACAATGGGAATGGCGTTCACCGTTTCGCCTGCCTCATCAAACTCGATGGGACCGTCGTAGGGCAAGAGGTGCCCGTCGAAGCTGATGCCGGCAATGGCGTCGCGAATCGCCGCCGGATCATCGGAGCCCGCCTCGTCGATGGCGGCGGCGATGATGCGCGTGGCCTCGTAGCTCAGCACAGCCGCGGTGCGCATCTGCTCGCCGTACTCCTCGGCAAACCGCTCGCGCACGGCCATCGCCTCGGGATTAGAAGCGTCGTAGTGATAGTTGCTGTCCATGAAGCACTCTGCCAGATCGCCGGCGTCCTCCACAAACTGCGGCACGTCATACGTTCCCTGAGCCACGCCGTAGACCGCCTTCACGTCCAATCCCACTTCTTCGGCGTTGCGCGCCGCCAGTAGACCGTCGTTGTAGTAGCCCGTGACTGCCAGAATATCCGGGGCCAGGGCGTTCAGCCGTGTCATTTCGGTGGTCAGGTCGGCCACGCTGAACGGATCGTAGCTCACCTCATCCACGATCTCGTAGCCCAGCTCCTCGGCGCGGGCCACGAACGCCTCGCGCACGCTCTCGCCGAATCCGCTGGTGCCTTCGTAGAGATAGGCGATGGTACTGACCTCTGTGCCCGTCGCTTCGGCGATCTCCTGCAGGAAGTCGGCCCCTTGCACGCCCATCGCCGTGGCGTTGGGCTGGATGCGGAACGTATAACTGTACCCCTGCTGTAGAATGCTGTCGGCGACGGCGACGTCGATGACCAGGGGCACCTCTTCGCGCTCGGAGATAGCCGCCACGTTACTGGTCACCGCAGATTGGAAGCAGCAGATCAGCGCCACGGCCCCTTCACCGATGAGGCGCTCGGCCTCCGTCTGCCCCACCTCGGCCGATCCGGTGGAATCCGACGACAGATACTCCAGCTGGCGCCCACTCAGCACGCCGCCGGCCTCGTTGATATCGGCGATGGCCAGCCGGATGGCATTGTCCATCTGGGTGCCGTCGCTGGCCAGCGCGCCGGTTAGCGGATGAATGCCGCCGATGTAGATCGGCTCTCCGTCTTCAGCAGCCGCTTCTTCCTCAGGCTCTTCTTGCGGCTCTTCGGCCGGTTCCTCAGTTGGCTCCTCCATCGGCTCTTCGGTAGGCTCCTCAACTTCCTCCTCCGTCGGCTCTTCGGCCTCGTCTTCTACCGGCGCTTCCGTCGGTGGGGCCGCCGGTTCTTCTTCAGTAACTGTGTCTTGTGGCTGGTCCACACACGCAGCCAGGGCCAATAACAACACCAGTAAAAGCGCTACTACTTTTTTCATGTCTTGCATCGTTCTCTCCTCCATGTGCAAACAGTCAGGGTTGAGCGATCACTTGCTGGAAACCGGTTTCGCCGGTCCGATCTAAGGGTCGTCTCTCACCTCCTTTTGACTACTGTCGTCGGGCGCCAGCAGATTGGTTAACTGGTCGAGATGGGGCAACTGGCTGAGCCGGCCCAACTCCTCCCAGGCGGCTGCGGCTGCTCGCGCGCCGAGCACGGGCTGCGTCAGATCTAGAAACTTGCTCTCTAACTCCGCCGGCTGCATTGGCCGGTCGGGGTCCCCTTTGCTGCCGGTCACGGTGCGCTCCCGGTGCGAGCCGTCGGCCAGGTGCAGGCGCACGCGCGCCGGCCGCCGCTCGGGAGTTATGGCCGTGAACGCCGGATCCTCACGCACGGAGACGCGGCTGGCGAGATCAAGCACCGCGGGATCGTGCAACATCTCCGGCCGGAACGTGCGCGGCCCGGCGTCCCCGCGCAGCAGCGTTGCAGCTACCACGTACGGTAGCGAAAAACGGCCCGCCAGCGGCGTGCGGGGGCGCGGGTCGGCCAGTCGCGTGGCCAGATCGTACGTCTCCACTTCAATGCGCCTTACCATCTGCGGCTGAACCCCGTCCTCGCGCAGGGCCAGCACCGCGTCGACCGCAGCGTGGGTGTAGCGACAGGCCGAATACGGCTTGAAGTAGCCGCGCATAATCTCGTAGCGCCGGCCCAGCCCCTCGCTCAGCGCCCCGGCCTCAAAGCTCTCGCCCAGAATGCGGCCGAACGTCGTCTCCAGGCCTCCGCGCTCGCCGCGAAAGCCCAGCTCATAGAAGTCGGCAGCCAGCAGGCCCAGCCGGTTGACCACGCCGGCATAGGTGTTGCGCACGCTGGCCCCCTGGAAGGCAGCGTCAAACGAGGGCGCGATGGCGTAGGAGGCGGCCAGTTCCAGCGTGCCGGCGACGGCGTCTGTGTCGAACCCCCGGAACCACGCCGCAGTCGCCGCCGCCCCCAGCACGCCCCAGGCTCCGAAAGGGTGCACGGGCGAGCGCAGGCGCGTGGCGACGCCGGCCCGCGCCGCGACCTCATAGCCCACCACAAAGGCCGCGATGGCCTCCGCGCCGCTGGCATTGCGCGCCTGGGCCAGGGCCAGCGCCGGCGGCAGCGCGTGCACCGCGGCGTGCCCCCGGGCGAAGGCGTGCCCCTCGTCCATCTCCAGGCTCGTCCCCGCCGTGCCGTGCACCAGCGCGGCCCACGACGCCGTGGTGCGCCCCCTGTGGCCCAGAAGCGCCGCCGGCCCGGGCGCAATGCGCACCGCGTGATTCGCCAGCGCCGCCACGTCCGGTTCGTCCATGCCGCCGATGATCACGCCAACGGTGTCCCGGGCCACTTCCTGCGCCCGCTGCACCACGGCCTGGGGCAGGCCGTCCGCCGTGGTCGTCGTCACAAACTCCGCCAGTTGCTGCAATTCCCTCATCTCGGTCACCGTTTCACTCGCCTTCAAGGCTGCCCTCTTGCAGGGTGCGCGCCGCGCGCCGCCCGGCCAGCATGCCATAGCCCAACGCCGTCAGCAGCCCGTTGCCCGACAGATAGCCACCGGGCCCGTGCCCGCTGAGGCCCGCTGCCACCCCGCCGCCGGCGTACAGGTTGGGAATGGGCCGCCCGTCTTCCTTCAACACACGCCCCTGCCCATCCACCGTCAGGCCGCCCTGGGTGTGGAACAGCGCGCCCGTCACCTTCACCCCATAGAACGGCGCCTGCAGCTGGCGGCAATCCTGGCGGCCGAACGGATCCTCGGCTTCCCCGCCGGCGCAGGCGTGATACGCTTCTAATGTGCGAGCCAAAGCGTCCGGCGGCAGGTGCAACTCCTGCGCCAGGGCCTCGATGGTTGGCGCACAGTGGATGGCCCCGGCATCCAGCGCCTCGCGGTAATCGGCGAAGCTCAGGCCCAGTTGGTGCAGGCGCTCGTCGTAAATGTCCCAGGCCACGCCTTCAGGCTGGTCCAGGACCGCCAGCGCGTGCTCCGAATAGCCGCTGGTCTCGTCGCCAAAGCGATGCCCCTGGCCATTCACCTGGAAGCCGCCCTCCATAATCAGGGCGTAGGTGATCAGAATGGCGTGCGGCGTGGCTACCGAGGCATGGGCCTGATAGGCGTCCATGAAGGCCACGCCGGCCCCCAGGGCCATACCCCACAAAATTCCCTCGCCTGTGTTGCCCTCGCCGCCAAAATAAAGTGCGTCAGACATCGCCGGGCAATAGTCGGCCACCATCTGCGGGTTGCCCGCGAACCCGTTGCAGGCCAGAATCACCTTCCCGCAGCGCACGCGTTCTTCCCGGCCCCCGTGCTCCACGATCAGGCCCGTCACGGCGTCGCCCTCCGCTGCCAGCGCCGTCACCGCTGCGCCGGTGATCAACGTGGCCTGCGGGTGCGCTTCCACCGCCTGCCGCAGGTCACGCACCAGCGCCGCGCCGGTGCGGCTGGGTGGGGCGTGCATGCGGTATTCGCTGTGTCCCGGATACTTGAAATCGTCGATGAAGACCAGATCCACACCCACCTCGTCCACCAGCCACTCCACCATCTGCGGCGCGACCCGGGCCAGGTGGCGCGTCATCTCCGGGTCCGAGGTGTGGCCGTTTTTGTGGAAAATGTCCGCTGCCAGATCCTCCGGCGTCTCCTCGATGCCCGCGGTGTGCTGAAAACGGGTGCCGGCGGCGGGGATCATGCCCCCAGAACGCGCCGTGTTGCTCCACGGGCGTTGCTGCTTTTCAAAGACGACCACCTCCACCCCCTGCTGCGCCGCGGCCATCGCCGCGCTCAGGCCACAGCCGCCGCTGCCCACCACGGCCACGCCGGTGTCGAAGGACCAATCCTGTATGCCTCGGCGGATGTTCATCGTTTCCTCTTGTCCTGCAACTCAAGAAATCGGATGTCTTTCAAACCATTCTTCTGGTGCGACCAGCTGCGCAGAGACATCCGATTTCTCACCTGGTCTACCGCGCCGGCGCGCGGCGCACGTGATACTGCAACCGGTCGCCGCGATAAATCGCTCGCAGTAGTTCAATCGGTTGATTCTGGCGGTTCAACACCTCGCGGCGGATCAGAAACATCGGCGTACCCGGCGCTACGTCCAGCCACTCCGCCACCTGTTCCGTGGCCGGAATCGCTTCCAGAATGCGGTTGGCGTAGCTGCCGTCCAGCACGTTTTCGCCCAGGGCGCTGTCGCCTGGGGCATTGTTGCCCCGCAGATAGTCCAACGATCCGCCGCTTTCCAACCGCTCACGGTCGATAGCCGTGGCCACAGACGGCGAGGCGTAGGCGACGTGATAGCCGATGGCCTCGTCGCTGGCCAATCGCAGGCGGCGCAACTCGAAAACGGGCGTGTCCGGCTCGATATTCAGCCGCTCGGCAATCTCGGGCGACGCCGGTACCCACTCCGCGCGCAACAGTTTCCATCCCGGCTGCTCCCCCTGCTGCAACAACGTGTCTGCCAGGCGGAAGTGAGGCTCGGCGCTGTGGCTGATCTTGCGCTGCGTCACGAACGTTCCGCGCCCGCGCTGGCGCGAGATTTGCCCTTCCACCTCCAGCTCTTTCAATGCCTGGCGCACCGTGGTGCGGCTGATCTGATACTGCTCCTGCAACTGCTCCTCGGTGGGCAGCATGTCGCCCGGCTGCCAGTCGCCGCTGGCGATGCGCTCCGCCAGCAGCTCCTTCAACTGGTGGTATAAGGGCGTTGGTGATTCTCGTTCTATAGCCGCCATTTCACGCACTGACCTCTTTGCTCGCGCCGCGGCTGGCTGGCGGCGACACGAGCCCCATCTGCCACAACTGATCCATCAGGCGCAGGCTGACCATGCCCGGCATGAACAGCGGCGCGCCTCTCGCCGCCGCCCGCATCTCCTCGCTGATGTCCATCGTCGTCGAACCAAACATGATCGACCGTGCCCCGTCTTCGTCTATCGCCGCCCGCAGGCGGTCGACCATCACCCGTTCAAAAATCGCCGGCTGTTTCGCTTCCTCGTAGCTGATGTCCAGCGCCCGCAACGATTGCAAATAATCGCCGTACCCCTCCCGCGCTACCAGTTCCGCCAGCAGTTCGCACTGCCGCCGGCTGCGGGCGATGATGGCGAAATTGTCCGCGACCAGAGGAATGAGCGGCAGCGTCGTGCGCGTGGGGCCAAAGGTGGGCGCGCCCGTCGCTTCCCGGATTTCGTCTACGGCGGGGTCGAAGACGCAGTCGATGAGGATCGCGTCCCACTGCTCCGGCGCAGCGTCCAGCGCCTGCTGCAAAATCGCCGCTGCGCTCAGCAGCACGTCTCCACTGCTGTTCAGCGCCGCCGGCCCGCCGTCCAGATTCTCCACCTGCACCCGCGTTTGCGGCCCGGCGTGCTGCTCGTAGCGCCGTTGGCGGCGCGCCAGGTCGTCTGCCGTCGCTTTCAACGGCGAAAGAATGCGCACGCGAAAGGTCATCGGGCCCCGTCCTGTTGCGGCCCGGGCGTGGGACGCCGCAAATATTGGCCGCGGGCCGGCCCCACCACCGACCCCTTCTCGAAAATCTTCTGCCCGCGCAAATAGGTCGTCTGCACCTGCCCCGTCAACTCCAATCCCTCGAACGGCGTGTACCCCTGCGTCGACTCCGACTCCGCGGCGCGCACGGTGAATGTTTTGTCCGGGTCCAACAACACCAGGTCGGCGTCGTACCCTTCGGCGATGTCGCCCTTGTTCAACAGACCGAACCGTTGCGCCGGGTTCCAGCTCAAAAGTTGCGCCATGCGCGAGTAGGAGAGCCCGCGCCGGCTGCCTTCGTGGAACACGCCGGACAGCAAATACTCCGTGCCGCCAAAGCCCGATTTGGCCAGCCAGATGTCGTCCGGATCGGAGGGATCTGTCTTCAGCTCTGCCGAACAGCAGGCGTGGTCGCTCACGATCCAGTCTACGCTGCCCTCCAGCACCTTCTCCCACAGGCACTCCACGTCCTCCCGCGAGCGAATGGGCGGGTTCACTTTGGCATGCGGGCCCGCCTTGCTGTCATAATCCAGCAACAGGTGCCCCACCGTCACCTCGCGCCGGAAATTGATGTGCGGGAAGACCTCCTGCATCATCAGCGCCGCTTCAATCGCCTTGCGCGAGCTGAGGTGCAGCAGGTTGATGTTGGCGCACTCCGTTTCGTAGGCCAGATAAGCCGCGATCCAGATCGCCAGCCCCTCAGAGTGTGGTGGGCGGGCGGCGCTGTAAGCGCGCAGCCCTTCAAGCGACGGATCCTCGCGCGCAATCTTAGTGTAGGCGTTCAGAATATCCGCCACCTCGCAGTGCAGGCTGACGCTGATGTGCTCCGCCAGCTCCGGGCGCGCCTGCATCAGCCGCGTGGCCCCGCGCATGATAAATTCAAAATGGGCCAGGTCGTAACTGTCCTCGTCATCCTCCAGCATCAAGAACTGCCGCTGCGCGTCGCGCCCCGCCTTGCCGTGCAGTCCATAACCGCCGTAGAACATGAATATCTTGAAGGAAGGCACCCCGAACTCCGTGGCCAACAGCTCCATCTCGTCGATGTGGCTACTCTGGATCGGCGCCAGGTGGTAGCCGTAGTCGGTCCAGTAACGCCCCTCCGAAATCTCCAGCACCTGCGGATAAAAATCGGCGTAAGCGCCGCCCTGGTTCAGATAATACTGCCCCGTGCGGAAGTAAGTGAGCATGGAGGTCACGCCCCCCATCGCCGCCGCTTTGCTCTCGCTGACAGCGTCCTGTTCCAGCGGCGAGTAGATACCGGCATGCATGTGCGCGTCCACCAGGCCCGGAAAGCCCAGCAACCCCCGGGCGTCGTGCACCTCCAGCGCCTCGTCCGCGGCGATTTGCGGCGCCACGCGGGCTACCTTGCCCTGGCGCACGGCGACGTCCCTCTCGGCGACTTCCTCCTGGTGCGGGCGCACCAGCCGCACGTTCTTGATCAACAAATCATACGGTGTACGATTACTCATCACTCTCGTCTCCTTCCGTTGCACGGGGTGCGACAACAATTTGCTCGTTATGCAGCCTGTCGATTTCGCTCTCGCTGTAGCCGGACGCCCGCAGCAAACGGCGCGTGTCCTGCCCCACCACCGGCGGGTCGTTGCGCAGGCCGGGCCGGCTGCCGTTGAGGCCCAGCGGCAGTCGCGGCAGCTTTGTCTGCCGCCCGTCGGGCAGCGTCGTCCGCAGCAGACTGCCTCCCTCATTCAAATGCGGATCCTCAAACAGGTCCTCCGGCCGCGCGATGGGCGAAAAGGGGATACCCGCGGCCTCGCACCGGTGCACGATTTCCTCCAGGGGCATGTCTGCGAATAGCTTTTCCAGCTCCGGGTGCAGCCGCTCGCGCGCCGCCACCCGCTGGTTATTGGTCGCCAGGCTCTCGTCCGCCAGCAGGTCCGGGCGCTCGAAGGCGCGACAGAACGCTTCCCAATGCTTGTCGCTGGTGATGCCCACAAACACCTGCTGCCCGCCGGCTGTGTCGAACAGGCGGTACACGGCCCAGGGGCTGACCCGCGCCGGCATCGGCGGCACCTCCTCCTGGGCGATGGCCCCATAGGCCATGTGCTGGCCCATGATGTAAGCCGCCGTCTCGAACAGGCCCGACGTGACCAGCCGACCCTCGCCGCTCTGCGCCCGCTGCTGTAGCGCCGCCAACACGCCCAGTGCGCCGAAGGTGCCGCTCATGATATCCACAATCGAAGCGCCCGCGCGCAGCGGCTGACCCGGCGGCCCCGTCATGTAGGCCAGGCCGGACATCATCTGCACCACTTCGTCCAGCGCCGTGCGCCCTTCGTAAGGCCCGGCCATGAACCCCTTCAGCCGGCAGTAAATGAGGCGCGGGTTCAGCGCCGCCACCTCCTCGTAGCCGAAGCCCAGCCGCTCCATGGTGCCCGGCGCAAAATTCTCGATGAGCACATCCGTGGACGGCAGCAGGCGGTGCACCGCTTCCTTCCCTTCCTCCGTTTTCAGATTCACCGCCAGGCTCTTCTTGTTGCGGTTGAAAAAGGTGTGGTAGCCGGTGCCAAAGCCCTTCAGCCGCCGCGTGTGGTCCCCGTGCGGCGCGGGCTCCACGCGGATCACCTCCGCGCCCAGATCGGCCAGCACCAGGCCCGCTGCGGGCCCCATCACGGCGTGGGTGAATTCCAGCACGCGTGTGTTAGCCAGGGGTAGGGGAGTATCAGTCATGGTGTGCTCCCCTGAACCTCCGGGAGGTTGTCAACCTTCCGGAGGTTGATCCGCGAACGCATCCTCCAATTCCCATCACACATAATCACCCCGCCCGCGCAAATACTCAACCAGCCCACCGGCCTCCAGAATCTCAATCATCACCTCGGGCATAGGCGTGGCCCGGTAGCTGCGTCCGTCCGTCAGATCCTCCAGCACGCCGTGGCCCAGGTCCACGCGCAACTCGTGCCCGCTCTCGATGTCATGCTCGCCGATCTCCACCAGCGGCAGGCCAATGTTGATCGCGTTGCGGTAGAAAATGCGCGCAAAATAGGCTGCGACCACCACCGACACCCCGGCTGCCTTCAAGGCCAGCGGCGCCTGCTCCCGCGAGGAGCCGCAGCCAAAATTGTCGCCGGCGACCAGAATGTCCCCCGGCTGTACGCGGCTGCTAAACTCAGGGTCCAGGTCCTCCAGCACGTGTTCCGCCAGATGGTTCACATCCAGCGTCTTGGTGTACTTACCGGCAATGATGCGGTCGGTGTCGATGTTGTGGCCATAGGCGTGGGCCGAGCCCTGCAGCACGGAGCCTAGAGAAGTTCCCATTCGTCTTCCTCCTCCTCCAGCAGGGCCACGGGGTCGCTGATTTCGCCGCGCAGCGCCGACGCGGCGACCACGGCGGGCGACCCCAGGTAAATCGAAGCGCGCGGATTGCCCATGCGCCCCTGGAAATTGCGGTTGGTGCTGGAAATAACCACCTCGCCGTCGCCGGGTACCCCCTGGTGCGTGCCCACGCACGGCCCGCAACCGGAGGTGATAAACGTGGCCCCGGCCTCGCTCAGCGCCTGCACGGTGCCGTCACGCAGCCCTTCTTCGAAGATGCGTTTGGAAGCGGGGGCGATGACCAGGCGCACGCGCGGGTGCACGCGTCGCCCCTTCAAAATCCGCGCCGCCATCTGCAAATCCTCCAGCCGCGCGTTGGTGCACGATCCAATAAAAGCCTGGTCTACCCGCTGCCCCAGCGCCTCGTCCAGAGGCCGCACCCTGTCCGGCGCGTGGGGCAGGGCCACCTGCGGGCGCAGGTCGGACACGTCGAAGCGATGCATTTGCGCGTACTCTGCGTCCGGGTCGGCGCGCACCGGCTCAAACTCATAAGGCAGGGCCAGCCCCTGCGGATCGACAATGCCTGTCTTGGCCCCCATCTCCGCCGTCATATTGGCCAGCGTCATGCGGCTGGCAAGAGACAGCGGTTCCACGGCCGGGCCGCCAAACTCTACGGCCATGTACGTGGCCCCGGAAATGGTCAGCTCGCCCAGCAAGAACAGGATCACGTCCTTGGCCGCGATCCCCCTCGGCAGCGCGCCGGCCAATTCAATGCGCATCGTCTGCGGCGCCTTCAACCAGATTTTGCCCGTCAGCAGCACCGCGGCGAGATCCGTAGATCCCACACC
>DATHSI010000245.1:0-33042 GCA_035464315.1 Candidatus Sulfomarinibacteraceae bacterium | reverse complement strand
TTCTATCTGCTTCGAGGCGGCCCAGACGACGTCGTCCTCGACAGTCGCGACGGCAATACGGCCAATCTGCCTGGGCCAGCGCCCGGCGTCGGCGCCAATCCCTTCGACACCTTCTATGAAATCCCAATCGCCATACAGGATCGCTCCTTCAATGCCGACGGCTCCCTCTTCTATCCCGATAACCGCGCCTTCTTCGAAGGCCTCAACGTGCCGCCCACAGCTCCCTACCTGGACATACCCTATATCGCTGAAGAGGCCTGTGACGGCTTGCCGAGCGACGTGTCCCCCATCTGGAACCCAGAATTTTTTGGCAACATGATGGTCGTCAACGGCTTCACCTGGCCCTTCCTGGAAGTCGAGCAACGTCGTTATCGTTTTCGGCTGCTCAACGGCTGCAACTCCCGCTTCCTGCTCCTCGACTTCTCCGACGCACCGGGGATTGAAGTGTGGCAGATCGGGGCTGAAGGTGGATTCTTGCCGGCTCCGGTTAACCTCAGTGCGGAGAATAGTAGCCAGGCGTTGATGGCGCCGGCCGAGCGCGCGGATATCATCGTGGACTTTACAAACGTCCCCACGGGTAGCTACCTCTTGCGCAATCTGGCGCCGGACGAGCCATTCGGAGGCGGCGCACCCGGCGACGCGTTCGAACCAGCGGACCCAGATAGCACCGGTCAGGTACTAGAGTTCCGCGTCGTCCCCTCAGCGAGCGCAGACAGCACCACACCACCAATGTACCTGCGGTTGCCAGAAATCTCCTCCCTGGGAGAGGCAGATAAGGTGCGTTACCTCACACTGAACGAAGAAGAATCCGCCACGGTTCGTGTGTCTGAGGATGAGTCCGGAAACGTAATTCTTGACTGTGCCGAGGGTGAACCATTTGGACCGGTAGCCGCGCTCCTGGGAACCCAGGATACTGGCAGCGAGACTCCAACACCGCTCCTGTGGAGCGATCCCATCACCGAAAATCCAGCCGTCGCCGCCACGGAGGTGTGGGACATGTATAATTTCACCGAGGATGCGCATCCCATACACATCCATCTCGTGCAATTCGAAGTACTGGAGCGGGAAGTGCTAAACGAAAGCTCACCCCACTACCCGCAATTTGACGTCGGTGCCGTGGTACCCCGTGAAGCCTGGGAAACCGGTCCAAAAGACACTGTGATCGCCTATCCGGGCGAAATCACGCGTGTAAAAGCGCGCTTCGATCTACCTGGCTTCTACGTCTGGCACTGTCACATTGTGGAACATGAAGACAATGAGATGATGCGCCCCTACCATGTGGGACCCATCCCGCCCGACGCACCGGCACAGTAGCGGGCCCGCGGCAACCGACGTCCTGGGCTACTCTGTCAGTTGTACGCTCAGCTCACCGCTATCGGGGATGGAATGAAGTTGTTGTACCGGGGCAGGACGCCGGCGCGCCACTGACGAGAAGCGCCGGCATCCTGTGCCCCCTTATCATCAGGCCGGCTGACGCAAAGCCTCCGCCAGTACCTGACCGACGTCTACCTGGTTGAAACCGCCCGGCTCAAAGGCCACATCGAACGTAGCCACCCAGCTAGGCGCGCCGAAGAAGCCAATCACCCTGGCCGTCTCCTGGCCCACGTTGCGGAAATCATGGGGCACCATCTCGGGCACGACGGCCACCTGCCCTGCGGACAGTCGGCCTCTTTCCTCACCGACCTCCGCTTCCACCGTGCCGCTGAGCAGCAGAATCACTTCCTCAACGCTGTCGGTGTGGCGGCCCAGCGAATCGCCGGGGTCCAGTTCGAAGTAGACCATGGCCGAGTTTTCCGTTCCCAGCGGGCCGCCCAGGGGAAACGTGGAGCGGTTGTGCATTGTGGGATGGTCCTTACCGCGCAATTCGTTCAGTTCCAGGTTGTTTAAATCTACAGTAAGCATCATTTTCTCCTTGTCAATTTCAGATCTTACTTCTCTCTATCTAGCGAGTTGGTTCAAAATACCCTTTTACGACGTTCCCTAATCGATCTTCCCCATGCGCACCTCCTTACTTGCTACAAGCAATTCTCTAACGATCTGATGTGCATGATATCGAGAAAGGGGGTGGAATGTGCTCCTCCGAAAGGAGGATCAGGGGGTGGATTCCGAGACCGAACCCCATGTGACCAGCCTCCTGGCTGTGCAGGATGACGTGCAGCAGCCGGACTCAGAAACGATCCAGGTCATCCGCGCGGTAGAATCGGTGACGGACGCCGTAATCGCCGTCAGTGGCCTGACGATTGATATTGCCGGCGCGGGCATCGACGGCGAACTGGCTACCGGCGCCACGGCGCAGGTCCAGGGCAAGCAGGGACCGCAGGGAGCCGTGACGACTCAGTATGTGTGGGTGCTAGAGTCAACGCCCGCCCCCACGGCGACGGCCGAAAGCAACATCATTCCCTTCGTCATTGAAGGGCCGGTGCAGGCGCTCAGAGACAATCGCGTGCGCATTCACGGCTTTGACCTGGAGCTAGACGATGATCCCCGCTTGCAGGCGGTGATGGTAGGCGACGTGCTGCGCATCAGCGGCGAGGTCGACGACGACCGCCTTGACGATCTTTTTGATGATGGCATCGACGCAGACATTGACGACGACCATTTCGTCACCGTGCGCAACACCCGGCTGGGCTTCCTGAGCAACCAGATCTACGCCAACGATAATGGTCATGTATGGCGCGACTCAGGGAGCTGCGCCGACGCACCAGCGGGCTGGGCATCAGCCAGCGAATGGCGCGGCCGCTGTAGCGGCGAGTATGGCGGCGTACCGCCCGCCACAGGCGCCAGCGCCTTCTCAAGCGGCAGCGGATCCGGCAGTTCCGGCGCCAGCGCACCACCGCCTCCTCCTCCGCTCACAGGCGGCGATGGTGACAGCAGCAGCGGTAGCTTCAGCGGTTGACCCGCTCCAGTTCCAGGGGCAAAGACTCCGAGTCCGAGCGCGCCAGAAAGAGAAGATCGTCGACGAGGCGAGTCATGCGGTCCGCCTCGCGCCCGATCTCCTCCAACAGGTCAGCGGCAGCGCCTTCCAGCTCTGTCTCAGCCAGGCCATCGGTTATGACGTAGCGGTACTCGACGCGTACCGCACCGGGATACCGTGGCAGCCCCTCTACGTCGCTCACTGTGACATCGTGGGTTGGTAGATCCACGCCGGCGGGCTGGGCCACCTCAGGGGCTACAGGCGGCTGCCCGCCGGGGGCCAGAGCCATTTCACGCAGCGCCATATACCGGCCGGCCACGTAACCAGCAAGAAACAAGTAACAGGAAGCGGACGCGTCTCACCGCTAGCATCCCCCAAACTTAATCCCATTCCAACACCCATAATTGCGCCAGCGCGTCCTCATCCCGCCGCTGAGCTCGTTTTCAAAGGCCTCCGACGCTTTCCACATGCCCGTCTGCCAGCTCACATCGTCTACCAGATCAAACATCCAGCTATGGGCGGGCCGGAAGCCGGGGTCGTTGGGCAGGTTATTAGTGTGGAAGTCCCACCAGTGGCGCATCCAGTCCAGTTCCGTGCCCACCCAGTCACAAAGCGCCTTCCAGGCCGATAGGAACTGCGAGTAGCAATACTGTTGATCGCCGCCGATCTCCACGTCGTACACCGTGCTGCTGCTATCCCAGTAGACGAAGGCCGCGCCCGGATTTTGGCTGCTGTGGCCCTCGTTCCACACATCGGCGGCCACAAAGTGCGCCCAGCCTTCCATCGCCGCGCAACTGGCATACTCTATCGACTTCATGCTGTGGCCGCTCCCACCATAGGAGCAATCATTCTTATAGCTGCTGGCCATGCTCAGAATCTTGTGACCGTACTCGTGGATGACAACGAATTTGCGCCGCCACTGGCCGGGGCTGGAGTAGATGATGTGCTCGCCGTTGAGTCCAGTGGAACAACTGCCCTTGTCGGGATCGTTGTTGCAGCCCGCTTTGCGCAGGTAGAACCATTGGCCGGAGACGCCGCCGTTGAAGCGCTCCTGCGCCGCGTAAGAGAGCATGCCCACGGCGTCACGATAGTGCACTTCCGGCCGGTACACCGCGCCGTTTTGCGGGTTGTCGATCCACGCCGACGTCGAGCGCAGCGCGGTGGAATTATTGGAGATATAACGGATGTTGATGTAGCCGCTGCCGCTCTCCAGCCGCGACTCCCCCGTAAACCAGATCAGCAGGCCGGCATTGGAGGCGCTATAGACGGCGGTGCAACCATAGCGGTTGAGCCAGCCATCGAACAGCTTGGTCCCCGACTGCCACACGCGCACGCGCGCGCCGCGGGCGCGCCAGCCGTCATCGTTCAACCCATAATCTTCGCCAAATCCGTTGTCCACGGGCGCCGTGTACCACTCCGGACAGAGGATGTACTGGTTGTGATTGAGCGGCGCCGGCGAATGCGGCGGCGGGGGCAAGTCCACCAGTTCCTGCGAGTCGGGATCTACCGCCGGTTCGTGCAATACAGGGTCCGCCGACGTGTAATGAGCAATCTGATCCAGCGTCGAAAGATCCTCTTCGGCAGGCATCAGCGCCGTCAGGCGGCTGGACATGGCCGGCGCGTGGATAAACTCCAGATCGCTGACCTGTTTCGACAGCGCTTCCTCGCCGTAGATCACAATGTGGCCCGCGGCCGATTCGTGCCCGTGGAAGGAAATAGGCTCCACCGGCGTCACCGAGGCAACCGCGCCGTCAGCGCTAAGATTGAACACCTCGCCCACAGCCACGCCCGACGACGGAGGGTAGACAATGACGTCCGTCATATGCCTGCCCACCGCGATCTCGTAAGTGACGCCCGGCTGCACGACGGGCATCGGATCCAGAGACCGGTGGTGCTTGCGCCCACCGGCCATAAATGTCAGCCGCACGTCTAATATGCGCGTCTCGCCGGCGTTATTCTCGACGCGCAGGATCAGATCCTCGGGGTCCACGACGGCCACCTCTTCACCCTCGGGGACCTGGGGCCAGCTGACCAGCACCTCCGGCTCAAACTCCGGATCTTCGTGATGGCCGTCCTCCGGCGGCGGGGGCGCCCCGCCGCCGCCCACGACGAGCGGCAGGGCGATCTCCGTGAGCTGGGGCGGCAGCAAATAATCTTCCGTCTCGCCGTACTGGTAGCCCGTCGCCGGCCCCGACCCATCTTCTGCGCCGCCAGGTGCGTCGCTGAGGGTCACGCGGAGCCACATTTCCTGGCGGGGTTGCGGATTCCACACGCGGAACGGCGGCGTCTGTATGGTGTGCACGCCGTCGCCGGGCAGCGTAATCAGGTGGTTGCTGACGATCCACTCCGCCACGGGAGCCGATTCGTCGGGGCACAAGAGGTCCGGGGCGTTGCTCCAGGCCCCGCTGCGGTCCCAATCGGCCCACAGATTGAGGTAGGCGTCCACGGACTCGCTACCCACACCGTTCACGGTCACCGTAACCTGCAAGGACGTGGTCTGACAGTGGTCCAGCCGGCGCGGCGGCAGGAGCCCGTCGTCCGCGCCGTCCTGGTCGGCTCTGTCTGCCAGGGGATCAATGTTGTTGGCGCCGTCGGGGTCGGTGTCCACATCGCTATCCGCCTCCACCTCGGCGCTCACCGCCGCGCCCAGAAAGTAGCGACGCGCGGCGAACTCATGGCGCGGGCCGTGCGGCGCGTCGCCACTGAAAACGGTTGGGAAATGGGCAGTCACGCCTGGATAGGCCTGCATGGCGACGCCGAAATTGTTGCTGCTGTCGGGCGCGTCGCCCAGGTCCGCCAGCGGCGTTGTTGTCTGGCCCCATCCCTGCTGCGCCGGTTGGGCCAACAGGGCGACCCCTATCATCATGCCCGCCAATAAAAAGAACTGCTTGAGCCTGCCATCCATGTCGCGCCTCCTGTGGTATCTATGCCAGCCAGCAACTCAAGCCGCCGCTGCAGGCGGGGCCTGGCCTTCGCGCCGCTTCCCCTCCCCCTCATCACGTGGCGCAGAAGGGCTACGATGGCCGCGGCGCACCATACGCAAGACATCCGTCTCGCCTGCGCGCGCACCGCGACCCTTCCTTATGAGATTGGGTCACGACCTGATAAACGAGCGCGCCGCTCGTTTTCCGGCATCCCTAACCGTTCACGGCCTCCTCGTACGAGACAGGATCGGCCTCAAAGGCGCTCTTGCAGCCTGCGCAACAGAAGTAGTAGGTCTGGCCCTGGTACTCGGACGTATAGGCCGCGTTGGCCATCTGCACCGTCATGTGGCACACGGGATCAATCGCTTCGCCCGCCTCCGGTTCCTCGTCCCCGGCATGATGGCGTTCCTCATGGCCTCCACCGTGGTCCGCCTCTCCCTGCTGGCCCGAAAACAGGGCCAGGTCCAGCAGCTCCGCGTTGCGCCGCTTCTGCACGATCTCGGCCATGATGCTCAGGGCGATTTCGTCGCCGCGCTGGGCCTGGATGTCGATGCCCGCCGGCGCCTTCAGCGGCAACAACTCCTCTTCCGTGAGGCCTTGCGCCAGCAGGTAGTCGCGCACTTCCGCGCCGCGCGTGGGGCTGGCCACCAGGCCCACGTAGCCGGGGTTGGCCTTCAGGATCAGCTCCAGCGCCCGCTCGTCGTAGTTGCCGTGCGTGGCCACCACCACGTAGGTGAAGGGCCGCACCGCCGATGGCGCCTCGTCCAGCCCTCCTATCAGCCGGTCGCAATGATCCAGGCCCGTCGTCTCGCCATCGGGGCTGACCACGACCACCTCGTAGTTCATGGCTGCGCCCAGTTTGCTCAGGGCGCGGGCGATGGGCAGGGCGCCCACGATGAGCAAGCGCGGCCGCGGATGGTGCGGCTCCACGAAGACCTCCATCGTCCCTCCGCTGTAACAGGTCATGGGCCGTTCCATCACCCCCTCTCGCGAGGGCTGCGCCTGCGGCTCGGGCGACAGGCGGATCAGGCGGCTCTCGCCGGCGCGCAAGGCCTCCAGCGCCTCCTTGATGATTGTCGGCTGGGCGCAACTGCCGCCGATCCAGCCGTACATCACGCCGTCCACCGTCACAATCGCCTTATCCCCCGGCTTCCCCGACGTCGGCGCCTCCGCCCGCACCACCGTGGCCGTCACAAAGGGCCGGCCCTCCCGTTCTAACTCCTGCACTCTGGCGTAAAAGTCGTCAAACATAGCAACCGCCTTTGAGGGGAGATTGGAGATCGGAGATTAGAGATTGAAGGGACACAGATTTCCACAGATTTGACAGATATGGGCCGGTAACCTCCCGTTCTCATCCGCGTCCATCTGCGTCCATCAGCGGCCAAAATCTCCAATCCCCAATCAACCAATCTCCAGTCAACCAATCTCCAATCTCCAGTCAACCAATGTCACTCTGTCACCCCCGCCTCGCGCAGCGCCTTCCACACCTTTTCCGGCGTGATGGGGATGTCGATGTGGCGCACGCCGAGGTGCCACAGCGCGTCGACCACGGCGTTGGCGATGGCCGGCGGCGCGCCGACGGTGGGCGATTCGCCCACGCCCTTGGCCCCCAGCGGGTGGTGGGGCGACGGCGTGATGGTATGGCCCGTCTCCCACTTCGGCGATTCCACCGCCGTGGGCACCAGATAGTCAGCCAACGTTCCCGTCAGGCACTGGCCGTTCTCGTCGTAGACGATCTCCTCGTACAGCGCGGGGGCCAGGCCCATGGTCAGGCCACCGTGGATCTGGCCTTCGACCACCAGCGGATTGATGATGTGGCCGCAGTCGTCGATGGCCACAAAGCGCCGCACGTGCACTTCGCCCGTGCCCTTGTCGATGTCCACCACGCAGATGTAGCTGCCGAAGGGGAAGGTCAGGTTGGGCGGATCGTAGTAATCGGTGGCTTCCAGCCCCGCTTCCATGCCCTGCGGGTGGTTGGTATAGGCGGCGAAGGCGATCTCCTGGATCGTCTTGGCCTGATCCGGCGAGCCCTTCACCTGCCACTTGTTCACGTTCCACTCCAGGTCGTCCTCGCCCACTTCCAGCAGGTGCGCGGCGATCTTGCGCGCCTTGGCCTTGATCTTACGCGCCGCCATGGCCGCCGCCGCGCCCGCCGTGGGCGTGGAGCGGCTGGCGTAGGTGCCCAGGCCGTAGGGCGCAGTGTCCGTGTCGCCCTCTTCCACCTCCACGTCCGCCGCGGGCAGCCCCAGCTCCTCGGCCACGATCTGGGCGTAGGTCGTTTCGTGCCCCTGCCCCTGCGACTTGGTGCCGAAGCGGGCGATGGCCTTGCCCGTGGGGTGGATGCGGATTTCGGCGGAGTCGAACATCTTGATGCCCAGGATGTCGAAGTCGCGCGAGGGCCCGGCGCCCACCACTTCGGTAAAGCTGGAGATGCCGATGCCCATCAACTCGCCTCGCTCCCGTTTCTCCGCCTGCTCGCGGCGCAGAACTTCGTAGCCGAGGGCGTCCAGCGCCTTTTGCAGCGCGGCGGGATAGTTGCCGCTGTCGTAGGTCCAGTCCGTGGGCGATTTGTAGGGGAACTGCTCCGGCTTGATGAAGTTGGCCATGCGATACTCGGCGGGATCGCGGCCCAGCTCGTGCGCCATCATGCTCGTCAGGCGCTCGATCATGTGCACCGCTTCCGTCACGCGGAAGGAACAACGATAGGCCACGCCGCCGGGCGGCTTGTTGGTGTAAGCGGCGTCGAAGCTGACGTGCGCCGCCTTCATGTCGTAGGAACCGGTGCAGATGCTGAACCGGCCCGCGGGGAACTTGGAAGGATTGGCCGCGGCGTCGGCGCAGCCGTGGTCCGCCAGCCCCTTCACGCGCAGGCCCACGATCTTGCCGTCCTCATCCGCCGCCAGTTCGGCGTCTAGGTGGTAATCGCGGGCGAAGCTGTCCGCCGTCAGATTCTCGCTGCGGTCTTCGATCCACTTTACCGGCTGGCCCAGCAGCAGGCTGGCTACGGTGCACACCACGTAACCGGGATAGACTGGCACCTTGCCGCCAAAACCGCCGCCGATGTCCGGCGAAATGACCTGGATCTTGTGCTCGGGCAGCCCGCTGACCAGGGCGAACACGGTGCGGATGGCATGCGGCGCCTGCGTGGTCATGTACAGTTGCATCTTTTCCGTAGCCGGGTTGTAGTTAGCCACCATGCCGCACGTCTCAATCGAAGCGACGTGAATGCGCGGCAGGTACATCTCCTGGTGCACGACGTGCGCCGCTTCCTCAAAGACGCGATCGGTCTCTTCCTTGTTACCGGCCTCCCAGTGCCAGATGCGGTTGGACTTTACCTCTTTGTCCTCACGGATGATCACCTCATCCTTGAGGGCCACGAACGGATCGACCACCGCGGGCAGCGGTTCGTACTCCACGTACACCTTTTCGATGGCGTCCGCCGCCGTGTAGCGGTCCTCGGCAATGACCACGGCCACTTCCTGGGAATAGTAAACCACCTTCTCCGTGGGCAGCACCATCTGCGTGTCGCCCATCAGCGTGGGCATCCAGTGCAGGTCGTGCGCCTCCAGGTCCTTGCCCGTAATCACGGCGACTACGCCGTCCATGGCCAGGGCCTCGCTGGCGTCGATGTCCACGATGCGCGCGTGGGCGTAGGGGCTGCGCACGATGTCCATGTACAGCATGCCCGGCAGCTTGATGTCGTCCACGTAGCGCCCCTTGCCCTGAATGAAGCGCGGATCCTCCTTGCGCTTCATGCGGTGGCCCATGCCGCAAATCTCCGGCGGCGTGGTTACGCGCACTTCTTCGCTCGTTTCCGTGGCTGCCGACGACGATTCCGGTACATCGTGCAGCTTCTGAACCCGGTCTTCTACCTGCGCCGCTGTTCCTCCGTTATGGTCGCTCATGCCGCTACCTCCTCTTCCTCAGTCTCGCTCATTTTCTCTGCCGCGTACTGGATCGCTTCCACGATCTTGTTGTAGCCCGTGCAGCGACACAGATTCCCCGAAATCGCTTCGCGGATTTCCGTCTCGCTTGGCTGCGGATTCTTCGATAGCAGATAACTGGCGCTCATGATCATACCCGGCGTGCAGTAACCACACTGCAGACCGTGCTTCTCCCAGAACCCTTCCTGCAGGGGGTGCAAGTCGCCGTTCTGCGCCATGCTTTCAATGGTCTGGATGCTCTTGCCATTGGCCTGCACGGCGAACAGCGTGCAGCTCTTCACCGCCTGGCCGTCCAGAAGCACGGTGCACGCGCCACAATTGGTCGAATCACAGCCAATGTGCGTACCGGTCAGATCCAGATCCTCGCGAATAAAGTGCACCAGGAGCGTGCGCGCTTCGACTTCGCGCTGCTGCTCCTCTCCGTTGACCGTTACAGAAATCGTGTGCTTGCTCATCATTCCTCTCCTCTAACTCGCGCGGCTGCCCTGGCGATGGCTCGTTTGGTCAACACGCGGGTAAGATCGCGTTTGTATTCAACCGATCCCCGCAGGTCCGCAGACGGATCGCACTCTTCGGCCGCGGCCTGTCCCGCCGCCTCCAGCACGTCGTCTGTCAGCCGCTGGCCAATCAGCGCCGCTTCCGCGCCGCCGGAGCGCATGGGGACGGGACTGACGTTCGTCAGGCCGATGCGCGCCGCGGTGCAGGTGTCGCCGTCCAGCGTCAGTTGCGCGGCGACGGCGGAAACGGCGTAGTCGCCCACCTTGCGCTCCACCTTGATGTAAGCGCCGTCGCTGTTCGCCTGCGGCGTGGGGATGCGGATGGTGGTCAGAATCTCGTTCTCGGCCAACGACGTCTGGAACAGATCCACGAAGAAGTCGTCGATGCTGATCGTCCGCGTGCCGTTGGGGCCCAGGGCCACCAGCTCCGCGCCGTAGGCCAGCATCACCGCGGGATGATCGTTGGCCGGATCGGCGTGGGCCAGGTTGCCGCCCACCGTGGCCCGGTTGCGCACCAGCGGATCGGCGATGACACGCGCGGCGTCGGCCAGCATACGGTACTTCTCCTGCACCAGCGCCGACTCCTCCAACGCCGACTCCCGCGTCATGGCTCCGATCAACAGGTAGCCGTCGCTTTCGCGCACGTATTCCAGATCCTCAATCTCGTTAATATCAATGAGGACCTCCGGCAACGAAAGCCGGAAACGCATGGCGGGAATCAGGCTTTGGCCGCCGGCCAGCACCTTGGCCCCGTACCCATGCTCGTCCAGCACCTGGACCGCTTCCTCCAGCGTGCGTGGCGCATAATAGTCGAACTTGTCCGTTATCATAGCGGGCACCTCCTTATGCCGTACATCAACGCAAAATCAGATAAACACCGACGAGAATCAGTACAACGACGACCAGGATGGCCGGCGCGTAGCGGGACGGAATCATTTCGCCGGCCACGTCGCGGGCCACGTTTAGCGCCACTGTTGTTTGTGATGGCGCTTTGTATTCAGTGACGGTGGGAGCCGCTTCGCCGGTCGCCTGCGGGTCGGCCCCGGCTTCTTCAACCCCCACGACGCCGTCATCCGCGCTCTGTGGCGCGGGCGCCGTGGCCCGCAGATACTCGTTCAGGCCATCCAGGCTCTGGCGCACGATAGAACGGGCCGACGCGTCCAACAACCGTTGGCCGACCGTGGCAATGCGACCGCCGATTTGCGCCTCCCCCTCATACGCCATGTGCGTCTGCTGGCCCTGGTCGGTCAGATTCATACCGCCAGAAGCCTTGACGAAGCCAACCGCGCCCTTGCCCTCAACATTAATGCGGTAGCTGTCCGGCGGCTCGATGTCATACAGCTCAATCTCGCCGTTGAACCGGCCCTGCACCGGCCCCACGCGGATGTTGAGCTTGCCGGCGTACTGGTTCTCGCCGGTCTGCTCAAACCCTTGCGCGCCGGGCATCACCGAGCTGAGGACGTCGGGGTCCTGCAGCGCCTCCCACACCCGTTCCTGTGGGGCGTCAAACAGATACTCTCCCTTAAGTTCCATATCCTTCCTCCTCTACGTCATGCACGCCGTGGCCTGTGGGCCAACGACCCGCCTATGTTGTCACGCCCGCCCGCGCCCCACGCTGCGACCGCAACTGGCCCAGATGTTGGGAGAGCGCCAGCAGGCTGTGGAAATTATGCACCGGCAAAAAATCGTCGATGTAGGGCAGCGCCGCCGCCATGCCCTCCACCCGCGGCTCGTACGCCTCGTGGCCCAGCAGGGGGTTGAGCCAGATCAGCCGGTAGCAACGGCGGCTGAGAAATTGCATTTGCTGCTGCAGCAACGTCACGTCGCCCCGCTCCCAACCGTCGCTGACGATGAGCACGATGGCCCCGCGCCGCAGCACACGCCGGCTCCAGCACCGGTTGAACCTCTGCAGGCTCTGGCCGATGCGCGTGCCGCCGGACCAATCAACCACCTGCCGCGCCGCGTCGTCGATGGCGCGGTCGATGTTCTTGATCTGCAAGGCCGCTGTGATGCGCGTCAGGCGCGTGCCGAAGACAAAACACTCCGTGTCGCGCATGCTGTGCGTCACGCTGTAGAACAGCTGCAACACCACGCGGGCGTACTTCTCCATGGAGCCGCTGATATCGGCGATGAGCACCAGCGGTCGCTCCTTCTCCTTGCGAGCCTGCCAGAATAGCTCCAGGGGCACGCCGTTGTGGCGCACGGCGGCGCGCAAGACGCGGCGCAGGTCCAGGCTGCCGCCCTTGCTCGCCGCCACGCGCCGCCGCGTCTGCCGCCGCGCCGCCTGCCAGCGCATCTCCTGGATCAGCCGCCGCACCGTTTCCAGTTCCTCCGGCGTCATCTCCGCAAACGACTTGCGCTGCAGCGCTTCGGCGGCGCTGAAGCTGCCGCTGCGGTCACCGATCTCAATTTCGGGATCCGAGGGTTGCGCCTTGTGGCTCATCAGGGAGACGACGTCGATTCGTTTCTCGCGGCGCGCACGCCGCGGGCGGCGCTCCTCCTGCCGCGGCGCCTGCCCCCCGCGCACCACCGAGCGCCAGAAGCGGTTGAACAGCGTCTCGAACAGCCGCAGGTGCTCCTTGCGCGTGACCAGCAGGCTGCGCGCCGTGTGGAAGACCTGGTCGCGGCTGCCGAGGTCGATCAGGGTCAGGGCGCGGGCGAAGTCACGACTCTGCTCCGGGGACACAGGAATGCCCGCCTGCCGCATCAGCCGCGGCAGCAGCAAAATGTTCTCCAGAAAGTGACCTGTGTCCATTACGCGCATTGTGATCTTGAACTAAGTGACACGGAGGATGGCCCGTCCCCGGGCCGTTCTCCGTGCAACATTATTAACCAGCCGTCACCTGTTCCACCAACGGGCGGACCAGCGACCGCTGCATGCGGTCCACGTCATCCTGGTATTTCAAAATGATGCCCAGCGTCGCCGTGACCACCGCCACGTCCAGCGAGCGGGCGTTCAGGTGCATCAGCGCCTGGGCCCAGTCCAGCGTCTCCGCCACGCCCGGACGCTTGTAGATCTCCTCCTGCCGGCGCACGGCCTGGATGAAATCGACCACCTGCGCCGAGAGCTGTTCGGAAATGCCCGGCGCCTTCAGGCGCACGATCTCCAGCTCCTTCTCCCGCGAGGGATAGTCGATCCAGCAGTAGACGCAGCGCCGCTTCAAAGCGTCATGTATCTCGCGGGTGCGGTTGGAGGTGATGACCACGATGGGCCGGTGTTCGGCGCGCACCGTACCAATCTCAGGAATCGTAATCTGAAAGTCGGAGAGGATCTCCAATAAGTAACTCTCGAACTCTTCGTCGGCGCGGTCCAATTCGTCGATAAGCAGCACCGGCGCTTTCTCGTGGCTGTGGGCAATGGATTGCAGCAGAGGGCGCTTAATCAGGAATTCCTCGCTGAAGATGTCGTCCGTCAGCGGCTCGTCGCCCGCCCGGTCCAATTCCTTTCTAGCCTGGATTTCCAACAACTGGCGCGGGTAGTTCCACTCGTAGATCGCCTGGTTCACGTCCAGGCCCTCGTAACATTGCAGGCGGATCAGGGGCGCGTCGAAGGCGCGGCTGAGCACCTTGGCCACTTCCGTCTTGCCCACGCCGGGCTCGCCCTCCAGGAAGATGGCCTTTTCCATTTTCAGGGCAAGGTACAGGCTCGTGCTCAGGCCCACGCCGGCGACGTAGTCGTGGGTCGCCAGCAGGGACGCAACGGTCTCAACGGAATCGAGCATAGGTTGTACGGTATGTGCGTTGTTTGCGTAACAATCGTTGTACTGGATAAGCGCAACGGATGCAGTTCTCTTTTAATAGTAGTAGATCGTGACAGGGCACCAAGGATCAACAGGCTCAAAGTGGTGACCCGAACGGTTCAAATCACCAACCTCGGCGCGCCGGCATCTTGCCGGCACTGTTCGTTGCGAGAAAAGCCGGCAGGGATGCCGGCGCTCCTCACTCAGACCACGCCGCGACGCACCGCCTCCGCCGCGGCCTCCGCGCGGGTGTCGACGTCCAGCTTGTCGAAGATGGCCCGCAGCTTGCGCTTAGCGGTAGAAACGCTGATATAGAGCGCATCGGCGATCTGCGTGTTGCTGGCCCCCTCCGTCAGCAGGCGCAAGATCTGGCGTTCGTCCTCGTCAAAGGTCACCGCCGGTGCGGCCTCGTCCGACAGCAACTGCTGCACCACGCGCTCGGCCACCTGCGGGCTCAGGATGCGCTCGCCGCGGTGCACGCCGCGAATGGCGTTGACCAGCATCTCGTCGGACACGCTCTTGAGGACGAAGCCGCGGGCCCCCGCCCGCAAGGCCCCTACCACATATTCATCGTCGTCGAAGGAGGTCAGCATCAGCACCTGCGCCTCCGGCTGGATGGACCGGACGCGCCGCAGTACATCCAGGCCCGACTCGCCCGGCATGCGGATGTCCAGCAACACCACATCCAGGGTATGCGATTCCGCCACGCGAATGGCTGCGGCTCCGCAATCCGCCTCATCCACAATTTCAAATTCGGGATAGTTGGACAGCAAGCTGGTAATCCCCTGGCGCACGATGGGATGGTCGTCCACCACCAATATCCTGATGCGCTCCATCACTCACTCCTGCCCATTGCCCCGCACGGCGGCAATGGGAATGGTCAGATCGATGCACGTTCCCTGCCCCGGCGCGGTCTCAATAGCCAGTTGCCCGCCCAGCGCCTCCGCGCGTTCCAGCATGCCCAGCAGGCCCAGCTTGCCGCCGTTGTTTCGCTGCACCTGCTGCAGGTCAAAGCCCTTGCCGTCGTCCGCAACCGTCAGGCGCAGCTGAGAGGGCGCAAATTCCATCGTGACCTGCGCCTCGCTGGCCTCGGCGTGCATGCTGGCATTCTGCAGCGCCTCCTGCACCAGGCGGTACACGCTGATTTCCACCTTCGGCGGCAGGCGCAGCGGGCTGCCCTGCACCGTGACAGCGCAGGGGATGCCGCTGTAGCGCTGGAACTGCTCCGCGTGGCGGCGCAGCGCGGGAGCCAGACCCAGGGCGTCCAACGTGGGCGGGCGCAGATGGTAGATGACGCGCTTCGTCTCCGCCTCCACCCGCCGCAGCACCTCTTGCACCGCTTTGATCGATTCTTCCGCGCGATCCAGATCGTCGTTAGCCAGCCGCTTATGCGCCGATTTTAGCTCCAGCATGGCACCGATGAGCAACTGGTTGGTGCTGTCGTGCATGTCGTGGGCGATACGCTGCCGCTCCCGCTCCTGCACATCCACCGTTTCGCTGAGCAGCTTCTGGAGTTGCGACGCCTTCTGCGCCAGTGCCTCTTTCGCCTTCTGCAACTGCTGCGTGCGCCGCGCCACCTTTTGCTCCAGCTCCTCGTTGGCCGCCGCCAGCTGTTCGTAAAGCTGCGTGTTGCGGATGACGATGGCCACCTGCGCCGCGTAGGTCGCCAGCAACTGCTCGTGCTCCTTATCATAGGGCTTTGGCCGGTTGGCCACGCCGATCATACCAATCGGCTCGTCGCGGATGCACAGGGGAACGCCCAGAAAGGTGACCACCATGGGGTGACCCGCCGGCTGTCCCACGCGGTTCTCATCGGAGGTGGCGTCGTCGGAACGCACCGGTCGGTTCTCCAGCACGGCGCGGGCGAAGACGTTGGGGCGCAGGGGAATGACGCGGTGGTCCTGGTAGAAGGCCTGGGTGGGATGGAAGCCCTGGATAGCCACCACGTCCAGCGCCTTGTGGTTGGCCGTGGTCAGCCCCACGAAGCCGAACTGCGACTCTGTCAGGTCCAGGCAGTGGCGCAGCGCCGTGTTCAGCACCGAATCCAGGCTGCGCAGCGCCGACAGCTCCACCGCCATGTGGTAAAGCGCTTCCAGCCGTTCGTACCGTCGCACGTTTTCCGGCGCAATCGATTCGCTCATGATGGCCCTATTCCGCCGCCGGACTCACTCGGGCGGCTGCTATTTTTTCGGCGACGTCGCGGGTCACACTGGATAAGGACAGGCCCATTGCCTGTCACAAATTATTGTACCGGCCGCGCCTGCTTTGTCCACCTGGGCAGAACGGACGTGACACGGAGGGCCACGGAGGCAAACCACGGCGAGAACCACGGAGGATCTCCTGCTCTCGATTCACTCTGTGGGCCGCCCTTCTCTGTGGTCCTTGTCACATCAGTTTCGCGACACAACCGGAAACGACCCCGTCGAAAACACCACCACCAGCTCATCCTCATACACCGGCGCGCCGGGCATCGTCTCGCGCCACTGCGCCAGATCCAGGCCGCTTTGCGCAAAGTTTGGTTTGTCCAGCACCACGTAGCCCACACCAACGTCGGCCAGCTGCTGCAGGGCGGGCCCGGCGTCGGGCGGCAGGGGCACGGGCGACCAGTTGACGGCTCCGGCCCGCAGCAGGGGATTGCTGCGGATCAGGTTGAAAACGTCTTCCGTGGGTCGCGAGATGACGCCGCCGGTCATGGGGTGGCCGTGCAACGTCTGGTAGTACATATACGCCTTGTCCTCCTGGCGACCGGTGGGCAGGATGGCCAGGGCCACATCGTCGGGCACGTCATCCAGAAACTCCGTGTAGAAGGCGGACACCTGCGGCGCGCGGCGTGGGAATGGAGGGTGCGTGTATTCGGCGAAAATCAGCGCGCCCAGCAAGAGCGCCAGCGCCCCCTGCAAATAGCGCCGGGAGCCAGGGCGCGGAACACGCGACGCGCGCGCCGCCAGCGCCACCCAGCCGTAGGCCGCCAGCACGGCCAGTGCCCCGGAGAGGATCACGTTGAGCCGGTAGGTGTGGCGCAGCAGGGGGCGCACGGCGTAACTCCAGGGCAGGGTCACGTCCACCGTCTCGCCGCCCACCATGGGCTGCGGTCCGATGGCGAACAGGTAGGTCAGGACCAGGAGCAGGAACCAGGGCCACGACCGGCGCAGATGCAGCAGGGCCGCGCCCAACAGCAGCAGGCCGCCCACGCCAAAATGCAGGCTGCGCCCCAGCGTGCCCACCCAGTGCGGCTGGATCACGGCCAGGGCGTCGGTGGGCAGCGAGTAAAAGTCGCCAATGACAAACGTCGTGTTGCCCCCCAGCAGCGCCTCGCGCAACAGCGGCAGCAGTGGCAGCGCGGCGAGCGCAGCACCGGCGAGGCCAAACACGATCAGGACGGGCAGCGCGGCGCGGGTCAGGCGACCCGTGACCAGGGCCAGCAGCAGGATAAACCCCAGCCACAACGCGGCCAGGATCAGAATCAGGGTGCTGTTGAGGGAGGCCAGGAGAACAAAAAAGGCAGCCACAAGCGCGCGGCGATAGCTGTGTCGCTCGATGGCCTGCAGCAGAAAGAGGGCGGCCCAGGGCAGGGGCCAGATGCTGACCAGCACGGGATGGCACGTCTGCCACTGGTTGTGCCAGTTGAAGGCAAAGATGAGACCGGCAAGAAAACCGCCCACCGCCGAGCCGGTCAGGTAGCGGCCGAAGTGGTACATGGCCAGCGCCGCCAACACCACGTGCCCCAGGATGGTCACGTTGTAAGCCGGCAGCGCGCCCAGCAAGGGGCGCAGGGCCAGGGAGACAGCCGTGGTCAGGTGGCTGAAGCTATGATAATGAAGGTCGGCGCCCTGCGGATAAAAGAGAAGGTCGGTGGTCCAGAAAGCGCGTTGCGGGTCCTGCAGCGCCCACAACGTCCACGAATCGGCCCAGAGGTTGATATAGATATCGGTGTCGTTGCCGATGATCACGCTGTCCAGTTGCGTGACCACCGGCCAGGCAGCGATGATCGTCAGCAGGACATAGGCCGGCAGGGGAACCAGCGCCGCCAACCAGGGGCGGGCGCGGTCAGGGTTGTTTAACGGTTGAAGCGGGAGCCGCCGCTGTGAGGAAACTTGCTGTCTCCGTCGCGATTCTTCTCTCTCTTCCATTCTCGCCGGCCGCGCATGCCGCCGCTGTGAGGATACCCGCCCTCATCGTGGGCCCCGTATCCCCCCCGCGCCGTGCGTTCGTGCAGGGGAATGGAATCATCGGAACGGCGGTTGTTGTTCTTGTTGCTCTGGTGCTGTCGTTGGTTCTTGGAGCGCCGCGCTTCGTTCACCTTAATCTTGCGGCCATCCACTTTCTTGCCTTTGAGGCCGGCAATAGCCTTGTTGGCCGCCCCTTCGTCCATCTCCACGAAACAGAAGCCGCGAAAACGTCCGCTGTCACGATCTCTGATCATGGCCACGGATTGCACGGCTCCATATGGGGCCAACAACTGGCGAACCCGGTCCTCCGTCGTTTCGAAGGGCAGGTTCCCGATATATATTTTTTTTGTCACAAGGACACTCTCCTAGGCGTACTCTCTCTGGGCATAACCCAGAGACTTCTGGCTATGGCCCTGCGACCTCCTGGGCGACAACCCTGGGACTCCACGGTCACAGTTCAGCGACGAAATACGCAAACGGCGCAACGCTGGATACAGTAATATTGGCGGTCAGGTAATTTGCGTCATCCAACTGGCAGTTTACGGTCGCCTGGGCCACGCCTAATAGCTCTGCTTGATGTCAATGCTCCCCAAAGCGAAGGCTGCTTCCAGTGTAAGCGGTTCAGAAGAGAAAGTCAAATTTAGAGCGGGAATTTTAGGTAAAGTTGATGTTGGACCATGACGCCCTATCCTGTGCAGATTCTCATATGAGCGCGCTTGAAGTTGACAGCCGGGGCACAATGCACTATGCTGCATAGGTATTATACAAGTTCTGCACTGGAAAGAACGTCATTCGAAATGCTAGCCGTCCAGATCTTAGTACGCTGGACGGCTTTTTTTCTGCCGTCTACCCGGTTGCGGCTGCGCCACAGTGGCGCAGATTAGTTTCAAGGAGAATGTTACAAATGGCACAGACAGAAAACGGAACCGTCAAGTGGTTTGACGCCAGAAAAGGGTACGGCTTCATCGAGCGCGATAACGGCGAAGACGTCTTCGTACACGCCAACGAGATGGCCGACCCCATGGCGCGGCTGCCCGAGGACAACGAGCGCGTGGCTTTTGAAGTCGTCCAGGGTCAGAAAGGGCCGGCAGCCAAGAACGTGCGTCGTCTTTCGGAATAATCATGAGTAAGGAGCCACTTACCATCGCCGACGACGTCATTGTGGGCATGGCCTACGTGCTCCGCTCTAAGACCGGTCGCGAAATCGACCGCTCGGATGGCCAGGTGGGCTTCATCCAGGGTCACGGGCAGATCGTGCCCGGCCTGGAGGAAGCCCTCTATGGCCTGACCGTCGGCGACCAAAAAGAAGTTGTCGTCAGCCCCGCCGACGGCTACGGCGAATATGACGAGGAGGACGTGCAACGCGTCCCCCGCAGCGCGCTGCCTACAGAGCTTACGCTGAGTCTGGGCCAGGGGCTGCGCCTGCGCGATCGGGAGACGGGCGAAGAGTTTCGCGCCTACATCATAGAATTGGACGAGGATGAGGTGGTGCTGGACTACAACCACCCCCTCGCGGGCCAGACGCTGCACTTCGAGGTGCGCATTATGGACCTGCGCCCGGCCACGCCGGACGAACTGGCGCAGGGCTTCGTTTAAGGTTTCGCGCTGTCAAGACCCCCTGCCGCCAAGAGAGCGGACATCGTGAAGATTTGTCTGACAACGTCTTGACAGGCTAAAAATAGCTGCTATACTCCCAATTGCTCCCCGCCCAGAGGTGGCACGGATCGCGCCCGCGACACCGGCCACCTCACTTTTTTTGCAACAGAAAACCTCCGGGAGGTTCCCAGCGTTAAGCCAACCTCCCGGAGGTTTTTCGCTTTAAGCGGACCGTCTTCGCCAGGCGTCAGTTGCCAATCAAAGACGTCATGCGCTCGTTTAGCTCGGGGTAACCAAATGGCTTGGGGAGAAAGGAGAGGAAGGAATTGTGTTTGATGGCCTCAACCGCCGGTCCCCGCTCATAGCCGCTCATGATCAACCCCTTGCACTGGGGAAAGCGGCGATGGATGGTCAGACACAACTCGTGCCCGTCGTGGTCCGGCAACTGGTAATCGGTGATGACCAGTTGCAGGTCATCCAACTGCTCGAGTTGGCGCAGCGCCTCCTCCCCGCTACCCGCGGTGGTCACCTGGTACCCGGCGATCTCCACAATGTCGGCGATTACCTGCAATAGATAAACGTTGTCCTCTACCACCAATACCGTCATAATCTGCTATCCCTTGTGCGTTGTAAGCGCCAGTACTCTAAAAACGCTTGTGCCTTATAGGGTGCACTTACTATTAATAACGGATTAGGGGTGGATTTCGTTACTAGGAGATTGGTACTGGGGGAGTGAACTCTGTCGCTGCGTGTTGTTCGTTCGGCCTCATATCCTCTCTTTGGCCAGCATCGCTTACCTCTGCCTTCGTGCATCTGCCTGGTCAGTCCTCCCATTGACTTTCGCCAGCTCATCATTACCATAGACAGTAGTGCTTGGCGCTCGAGCCCGCTGCCGGCGCTACAACCGCCCGTCCATCGCTGCTATGCAGATTATTAAGGAGGTCGTGCCATGCGTCGCGCTCTGTTACTTCTGTCTCTTGTACTGGCGTTGTTCACTACGGTGTTAGCAGTGGGGAGGACATTGGGCGCGGGACCCGAGATCGAATGCGAGGTGTCCGACGAGGTGTCGTGCAGCATTGCCGCCACCGAGGGCGTAAGCCTGGTGCGCGTGTATGTGCCCACGGCGGTCGGCCGGCAGTTGATAGCGGAGGAAACGTTTTCCTGCGAGAGCGCGGTGGAGGTGCAATGGGACGCGCTCACCGCGGATTACGAAATTGAGGTCCGCGACTGCGCCGACAATGTTGAAACAAACGTCGCCTTTTCCGACGTGTGGCACGAGCCGCTGGGCGGCGCGCAGTTGGCGCTTGAAGGGGAAACGCTGATGGTCGAGGGGCTGGGCGACAGCGGGGACGACGGGGTGGCGCTGCACGCGCGCGCCCGTTTCTTACGCCTTCTCGGCTGGTCACCACAACCGGCCGACGGCGGAGGCCTGCTGTTGTCGGCCATAGCGACCGGGAGCGAGATGCCACTCGCTACGTTGGAGATACAGCACAGCAACGCGATGACCTACGTTCCCACGTTCGCCAACCCTACTTACACCGTCGCCCTGTATAACGGCGACGATCAGGTATTTATGCACGACGACGTGCCATCCGGCAGCGGCGTCGTGAGCACACCACAGTGGTTCTGCGCCGGTGCGGCAACACTGCTGGGATGTACGCCGCAACTGGCGTTTGGTCTGGATCCTGCGAGCGGCGCGGCGTTCTGGGAGATCCTGCTGCCGGAGCCCACCGGCATGGAGACGCCGGACGGCCGTGTACTGGCCGACCGCGTGCTGATGATGGAGCCGCCCGCCGACGGCCCGGCGCGTCTTTTGCAACGGCTGGAACTGCGCGGGCGTAACCTCTCCTCGCTGTCCCTCTTTGACGTAGCCGCCTCGCCCGTCCCGCCGCCACAGGTCTACCTACCATTGCTTCAGGGCGGCGAAGGCACCCCCGATCCCTACGGTCTGCAGGCCCTGACGGAGTTTCTGGAGGCGGAGACGCCGCCATCTGAGTCGCTGCAGATTGGCGACAACCTGATGGTGAGCGTGGTGGGCCCGGGCCAGCTCATCGACGAGCCCGTGGAGATGCCGTCGTTGGACCGCGCGCCAGAAGGGACGCGCGAGCCGGACGAACCGGCGCCGGGTGAGACGCCGGTGACCGAGCAGAAGTTGCGGATGTTCAACACGGCCAACCAGATGGAATATGAAGTAACCATCGGCGGCGAGTTGTTGCAGACACTGCACCGGCTGCAGCAGACGCAGAGCAACACGGGCGCCGCGCTCGGTCTGGGCGGCGCCAGCCTGGATGCCCTGGTAGGTGCCATGCCTGGCGCGGGCGCGTCCCAGGACTCCGGGCCAGATCCGTTGGGCCTGAGCAACGGTGTGGACAACCGTGTGCGACTGACGTGGACCACGGCCTGGCCCTGGCGCACCATTGCTCACTTCAGCAACAATTGTAGCGGCACGCTAATCGGGCCGCGCCACATTCTGACGGCCGCGCACTGCATCAACCAGCGGGGCACGAATAACTGGTACTCTTTCACCGTTCGCCCCGGGCGCAATGCGGACGAGATGCCCTACGGCAGTTCGGCGATGGATCCCAACCCGCAGCCGGGCGATCCCTTCCGCTGGTACTTCACACCGGCACAGTGGCGTTCCTCTGCCTACAACAGCAGCAATTGCCCGGGTAGCTGTTACGCGGCCACCGAGTGGGATTGGGGCCTGATCATCATCCCCGACTATCTCGGCTACCAGACGGGCTGGATGGGCTACGTGGCACGACCGGCGGGCAGTCTAAACCCGCAGTTACATTACAACCGGGGCTACCCTGCGTGTAACACCGGCAAACCGAACGTACCGGACGGCTGCGAGACCGGCGCGCTGTTTGGCGACGGCAACACCTGCACCATGGGCACTTACTCGTTCCAGGGCAGCGACGGCTGGAACCGCGTGATCCGCAATTCGTGCGACATCAGCGGCGGCCACAGCGGCAGCGCCGTGTACCATTACTTCTACGACAGCAAGATCGGAAAGACGGTGCCCGTGGCGGCCATGGTCGAGGTCTGGGAGCATTGCTACACCTGCTCCTCCTCCGACAGCACGCCTAACAGCGCCCGCCGCCTGACGCCGAGCGATTTGAATGTGATTAGCTTCTTCCGGCAGTGGAAGCCGTGACAGGGGCAGGTCCGCCGGGTTTAATATCCAGGACGGCGCTCAGAATGAGCGTCGCCATCAATAGAGGATAAGAATGGACAATTCAACACCGGCCGTGAGAGCACCGTCTCCTCTGCTGCGCGTTGTCAGCGGCAACGACCGTTTTGGCGAGCAGCGCGGATTGGGTGTCAGCACGCTGGCCTTCAAACTGTCTGCGCTGGACAGCAGTGGCATTTTCATTGTGGAGAACACGTTCCATGCCAGAGGTGGCCCGGCCCGTCACCTGCACTACGCGCAGGACGAGTGGTTCTACGTTCTGGAAGGCGAGTTCCTGATGGAGGTGGGGGCAGAGCGGACCACGCTCAAAGCGGGGGACTCTGTCTTCGCGCCGCGCCAGGTGCCGCACGTCTGGGCCCACGTGGGCCACGGCCGCGGGCGTATTCTGATCACTTTTACGCCCGCGGGCCAGATGGAGGCGTTTTTCAGAGAGGTGACGAAGGTCGACGCCATGCCGGCGCAGGATCCGGCCCTCTGGCAGGCGCACGGCATGGCCCTGCTCGGCCCGCCGCTGCCCCTGACGTAGGAGCGTGCGGCCCCGCCGCCCGCCCGGCTCAGGCCAGCCGCTCCAATAATTTCTGCGTAGCGCAGCACTTCACCGCGAACATCTTACGAACCGCGTCGGCTCCTCAAACCACCGTCAAATCATCCGGTTCCCAATACGGTTCGAAGTGATCTTCCACGTCTAGCTTGAATATCTCGTCGCCGGGGCGCACGCGGGCGGCGACTTTCAGGGCCACGTCGTCGCCGGGCGCGGCTTCCTCCACCGGGCGGTGGTTGATCTGCAATGAGCTGACCACCTGGTAGAAGTCGGTGGTGTGTCCACAGATGTGTAAGCGGTCGCCGAGGCGCACCCGGTCCGTGAGGTCGAGCACGGCGACGCCAATGCGGTTGTAGTAGTGGGTTACCTGACCAATACAGACGTTCATGGCAGTCACTCCCTCTGGCGGCGATACCGCCAGGCTACTCTGCCTTGCCTCCTCCTATCGTACGCCTGTGACAGCCCCTGTGTAAAGTGACTACTTTCACCCCAGACGTCCCCAAAGGTCACAAGCAACGTGCAGACATTAATACACCACCTACCTGCCAAGCAGCGAATTCCGCTGCAGGGCGCGGCCGTTGATGACAATGGGCACGCCCGGCGCGAGAGGCGCATCGCGAACGCGGCGGTAAGAAACAACGAGGGCCGCGGCGAATGCCAGCCACCAGATGTAGCCCAGGTAGTAGCCGAGCCAATCCCAGCGGCCGATGAGGAAGGTATAGAGCATGAAGACGACGCTGAGCGCCGCCTTCGTCAGCCAGTCCAGCCGGTTCGCGTCTCGCCCGCGCCAGAGGATGGCCACGAGGTAGGCGGGAACGCCGATGATCTACAGGAAAAGCAGCGCGATCTGAATGACCATTCTGGTGTCAGTTGCCCGGCGCCCAGGGCTCTTGCGCGCGGTGGTGCAGGCCGGTGATGACCTCCACGACGGCAGGGGCGTCGGCTTCTAACGCCTGGCGGATGGCGGGGGCGATCTGCTCTGGGTCTTCGACGCGCACGCCAAAGCAGCCCATCTCCTCCACGATGCGCGCGAAGTTGACGGGCTCGAAGCGGTATAGCTCCTCGGGGTTGCCGGGCCGGTCACCGTAGACGTTGTGGATGTCCTTGATGCCCTGACCCAGGCCGCCGTTGTTGTTAATGATCGTCACCGTGTTGATGTTGTGGCGGCGCGCCGTTTCCAGCTCGCTGAGGTGATACCAGAAGCCGCCGTCGCCGTTGAAGCAGATGACCGGGCGCGCCGGCGCGGCGCACTTAGCGCCCAGCGCGGCGGGGAAAGCCCAGCCCAGGGAGCCCGCCGCGCGCAGATAGGTCTGCCCCGGGTGCGTCAGGTGTACCATGGTCGAGGTCCAGATGGCGGAGTAGCCGGTGTCGGCCACCAGCACGGCGTCTTCGGGCAACAATTCGCTCAATTCGCGACAGAGTCGTTCAGGACGGATGGGCACTTCGTCTGACCGGCGCTGGGCCTCGACGTCCTCGCGCCAGGCGCGCACCCGCGATTGCGCCTGCTGTACCCAGGCGTCGTTCTCCCGCGCCTCGACGGCGTCGCGCAGCGCGGCCAGCGCCTTGCGCGCGTCGGCCACGACGGGCACCGCACCGGGGTAGCTGCGCCCAATCTCCGCGGGGTTGATGTCGATCTGCACCACGGGCGTACCGATGGGCGGCACCTGCCAGTTATACGTCACCTGGTCGCCCGTGTTGCTGCCCACGTAAACCACCAGATCGGCCTCAGACACCACCTGGTTGGCGCTGCGCACGGAGTAGGAACCCACGACGCCCACGCTGAGCGGGTGATTGTCCAGAATGGACCCTTTGCCATTGACGGAGGTGGCCACGGGGATAGACAGTTTCTCGGCCAGGGCCACCAGCTCCTGCTGGGCCCGCGACAGGCGCACGCCGCCGCCGGCGACCAGCACCGGTCGCTCCGCGGCGGCAATCGCTTCTGCCGCGCGCTCGATGGCCGCGGGGTCCGGCGCGGGGCGCACAGCCGGGGTGCGGGAGTAGGCCTCTTCGATCACGACGGGGCCCACCCCCTCCGCCGCTTCCAGCGGTCGCCCGCTGTGGCCTAACAGATCGAGGTGCGCCGGGCGCGGCGTGCCCGTAGTCGATTCGCGAAACGCCTGGCGCAAGAAGAAGGGTAACTGAGCAGGCGTGACCACGTCCGCGCTGTATTTGGTCACAGGCTCGAATAACGGGCCGTGCTCGATCTCCTGGTACGCGTTGCGCTCCTGGAACAGGGGCGGCTTCTTGCCCGTCAACGCCACCACAGGCGAGCGGCCCAGATAGGCGTCCTGCAGGCCGGCGGCGAGATTGGCCGCGCCCACCGATTGCGCCATGCACACGCCCGGCCGGTGCGAAACGCGGGCGTAGCCGTCGGCCATGTAGGCCGCGGCTTTCTCCGAATGAGTAATAACACGCCGGATGCCCAGGTCTTCCAACTCGACCATGGTCATGCGCAAAATGGCGTCGACGTAAAAAACGTGGCTGACGCCGTAGCCTTTCAACGTTTCGGCGATGAAGCGAGCGCCGCTTTTGGATTGTTCTGGCATAGGTGGTTTTAATCCTTGTTGGGTTGGGGAGGGGGACACAGATTACACAGAGTGACACAGATTTTTTATTTTTGATTCTGGGCTACGCGTGCGGGCCAGGGTTCTGGGCAGGGGACCGGCGCCGTGTAGCAGCGGTCAGACTCGCGAGAGACCGGCACCCATACGAGCAATAAATCAGTGTTCATCTGTGTTTATCTGTGTCCCCACTCTTTGTGTTCTACGGACCGTCGACCTGCTGCGGGTAGGCGTGTTTGGCGCTGCGGTCGTCGGAGAGGGACGGCTGGGAGCGTTGCACGAGGCGTTCGATGGCGCGGGAGAGGTGGCTGTCCTGGATGTTGTAAGCGCCCTCTTCCACGCGGATGCAGTGCGCCTCGTAGAGAACCTGGCCGTGGGTGAAGCCCGGCGGCGGCTCAAACTTATAGCTGGACAACTCGTAGCGCTGGCCCAGGGGATCGCGAAAGTAAATGGAATACATGAAGCCGCGGTCGATTTCGCCCGTGTGCTTGATGCCGCGCTCGTCTAAGCGCCGCGCCGTCTCGATGAAGGTGGAGCGGGAAACGCTGAAGGCGATGTGGTGCAGGTTGCCGATCTCTTCGGGGTTGGGCGTGGGGTCCACCTCGCGGTTCTCGTTGGTGAAGACCGTGATCAGACGGCCGTCGCCGGGGTCGAAATAGAGGTGGCTTTCGTCCGCGTTGTCCAGGTTGGGCTGCTCGAAGACGAAGGGCATGCCCAGCACCCCTTCCCAGAAGTCGATGGTCGCCTGGCGGTTGGAACCGACGAGCGTGATATGGTGCACGCCCTGTGTCTGAATCTTCTCCATAATACTCCTGTCTGGTTGTGCGGTTGCCTGTCCTGAAGAACGATTTTGTAAATCGTTTGGCGTGACTGAACGATTTACAAAATCGTTCTACAAGGCACCACTAAATGTGGAAGAACGCGTTGCGCGCGGCGTCGATGACCTCGGGGTCGCCGGTGGCCTCGCCGCCTTCGATGCGCTGGTAGGTGGTCAACACCATGTCGGAGGGGTGTTCATAGTGGAACACGGTATCCAGGTCGCCGAGGTCCTCGACCGGTTCGTACTCAAACTGGCCGTCCCGGATCGACGCCTTCCACTGGCCGCCCCACTCGCCATCGACCTTGATGCCGTACTCCGCCTCCACCCCTTCTGACTTCTCGGGGTCAACCGAGTATTGCCAGATAATGAACATATAGGGCAGCAAGACGCCGGCGGTGCGCTCGTCTAGCCGGCTGTCCTTCTCGCCCAGGCCCCAACGCATGTCCCAGCTGTGCACACCGTAGTCCATGATCTGGAAGGCGGGGTAGCAGAAGGCGGGCGTGGGGCCGGAGAAGACGTGGGAGACCATGAAGTTGTTCCACTCCTCCTCGCTCAGATTCTCGAAGATCTCCATGAGCCGATCGGAGGCCGATTTCAGCCGCGCAATCGCTTCCTCGCGGGAAAGCTCGCGGTGGGCCAGCGCGCCCTCGTTCAACGTCTCGGCCATCACCTGCCAGCCCAGCGGCGGCGGCGCTTCTTCGCCGTTCTCGGCCAACTCCCAGCGCTCCAGATAGGCCTCGCTGACGTCGATCATATGACCCACCAGATCGCGCACCTCCCAGCCCTCACAACGCGTCTCGGCGCGCCAGTTGTCCGGATCGTCGATGATCTCATAGAACTTGTCGCGCTCGGTGCGCACCACGTCCAGGACAACGTCCTTGCTGCTATATTCCATGGGGTTAATAGCCATTGTTGATCCTCCCTTTCCTTAGATAGACTGGATAAGTCGAAGTGAGTTCCCGGCAGCGGCGAGGCGGGCGGCGCGGCGCGCCAGATAGGGGACCCGCCCGGCGGCAGGGGTTGGAACCCGATAATAGCATACCATAAGTTGGGGAGAATGATCGAGGGGGAATGGGGATTGGAGATCGGAGATTGGAGATTGGAGGCTGGAGGTCGGGGATTGGTTGACCTGGTGGGGGTTTGTTGGAAGAATAAGTGTAGAACGATTTTTGTTGTAAATCGTTCCACCACATTCGACGGACAGGAGGGTTGGCGTGAAGACCAGCACGGAGCGCATTTTGACCACGCATGCGGGCAGTCTGCCGCGGCCCAGTTCGGTAGTGGCGGCGCACACCGCCGATTTTGGCGGCAAGGCAGCGCCGGCGGAGGACGTGGCGCAGGCGGTAGAGGCAGCCACGCAAGCCGTGATTTCGCGACAGATTGAAGCGGGCCTGGACGTGATCAACAACGGCGAGCTGGGCCGCGAGAGCTTTTTCACCTACGTGCGCCACCGCATGTCCGGGTTTGGCGGCGCGAGCGAGCGGCTCATCATGGCCGACCTGCGGCGTTATCCGGGCATCCTGGAGCGGCGGCGGCAGTCTATGGGCGGCGACCAGCGCGTGGACCTGCTGCGCGCGCCGAAGGCCGTCGACGAGGTACGCTACGAGAACCGCGAACCGGCCCGCGAGGAGTGCGCCCAGTTGCAGCGGTTGCTGGACGAGCAGGAGGGGTGCTATAGCGAGGCCTTCATGTCTGCGCCGTCGCCGGGCATCATCTGCGCCGCCATGCAGAACGACTATTACGACGACCTGGAGAGCTACATTGACGCCGTGGGCCGGGCGCTGCGCGAGGAGTACCACACCATTGCCGGCGCCGGTTTCCTGCTGCAGATCGACGCCCCGGACCTGGCCCTGGAGCGGCACACGCTGTTTCAGGGCAAGCCGCTGGCGGAGTTTCTGGCCTTCGTGCGCCTGGTGGTAGGGGCCATTAACCGCGCCCTGGAAGGGATCCCGCGTGAACGGGTGCGGCTGCACGTCTGCTGGGGCAACTACGAAGGGCCCCACGATAGCGACGTGCCGCTGGAGGATATCTGGCCCGAGGTCTCGCAGATCGAGACGGGGGCCTTCATGCTCTCCATGGCCAACCCGCGCCACGCGCACGAGTACCGGCTGTTCGAAGAGCCTGCCTTGCTGGGGCCGGACCGCGTGTTGATTCCCGGCGTGATCGATACCACCACCAGCTACGTGGAGCACCCGGAGGTCGTCGCTGAACGCATCGAACGCGTGGCCCGCGCCCTGGGCGACCCCCACCGCGTCATCGCCGGCACCGACTGCGGCTTCGAAACCGCCGCCGGCTCCAAGATGGTCGTCGAGGAGGTCGTGTGGGCCAAGCTGCGCTCCCTGGCTAAGGGGGCGGCGATTGCTTCGGAGCGGTTGTTGGGGTAAAGTGCGATATGAAAACGTTAGCCGAAATAAGGAAGTTGCTAGAAGAGCAAAAGCCATTCCTCGTTCAGAGGTATGGCGTTTCTGAAATCGGTGTGTTCGGTTCATATGTGCGCGGTGAGCAACGTCCCGATAGTGACGTCGATGTTCTGATTGAATTGGAGGATCCACCACGGATTGATCTTTTTGACCTTGTGGGCCTTGAAGCGCATTTAAGTGAGGTGCTTGGGCTTGAGGTTGATGTTGCACTGAAAGGCAACCTTCGCAAGCGAATTGGTAAGCGTATTCTGGACGAGGCTGTGCCAGTATGACCAACGAATTCCTCGACTATGTCGAAGACATGATCGAGAATATGGAAAAGGCTGAACTCCTGGTGCAGGACGTAGACTTCGAGCAATTCGAGACGGATTTCCGTATCAATTATGCAGTGGTAAGAGCGCTAGAAATCGTTGGAGAGGCTACCAAGCGCTTGCCCATGGAATTGCGGGAACAGTATCCTGATGTGCCCTGGCGAGAAATGGCTGGTATGCGCGACCGAATCGTCCATGGATACGACATCGTCGATTTGAGGATTGTTTGGAGAACGGTGCAGGAACGTATTCCGCAGGTGAAGCCACAGCTAAAACAGATGCTGGCGGATTTCGAGCGGTGAGGAGTTCTCGTTGTGGGTAGAGGCATGAGTGCGACAGAACTGTTGGTCCAGGCGTTTACTGGGGCTGCACAACTGCCAGAAGCTGAGCAGGAAATGATTGCAGCGCTTATCCTTAAAGAGATTGATTCAGAGCGACGCTGGAACCAACTATTTAGTGAGAGTCGGGATGCATTGGTCGAGCTCGTCAATGAGGCGCTCGTCGCGCACCGCGCTGGCAAAACAAAGCGATTAGATTTGGACAAATTGTGATTTCGCTGGCGACAGCTCGCTTCTGGCAAGCCTACAACCGTCCGGATGAACCGGTCACTCTCCACCTCCTCCAGCACACCACGCAGATCGTCCTTCCTTCGTTTTCTTAATGCGTAATCTCCAGTAAATACATCACCATCACATCATCCTCCCCGAAATTCAGGTGGTAAGCGTCGGAGAGACGCTCTACGATGTGGATCTGCTCCAGATTCTCGTAGAACACCGGGCTGAAGTGGAAGAAGCTGAAATCCACCACACGGTGCTGCAGACCGGCCTCGTCCAGCAGCTCCGCCGTGCGGCGCTGGCTGAGGATAGAAATTTGCATGACGTAGGCCACGCCAGCGTCCGCCAGCAGGTCCGGCAGCAGGGAGATGAGGTGGTCCAGCAGGTTGCGGCCCCAGAAATCCACCGGCCGGTGGCCCGTGATTTCGCCCTGCGGATCGACCGGCATCTGGTATAGGCTGGCCACAATCAGGTCATAGGCGCGGTCGGGCAAAAACGTGTAGAGATCAATCGCCTCGCCGCTGACCCGCTCCGCCACACCATTGCGAAAGGCGTTGGCCAGCGTATTGGCAATCGCCTCCTGCTGGATGTCGATGCCGTGCACCTGCGCCGCGCCGTTGAGCGCCAGTTGCACGGTGAGGATGCCCGAGCCGCAGCCCACGTCCAGGCAGCGCTGCCCGCGACCCACGCCGGTCTGGAAGAGGTGTTTCCAGAGCAGAAAGCTGCCCTGGGTCGGTCGAAAGACGCCGGGATCGACGATGATCTCGGGGAACGGCAGGGGATAGAGTGTGCGCCCGGCCTCGTCCGTCCAGGGGCGGTAGGTGGTGCGGGCCGGGCTGGGCGCGGCGTCAGCCGCCAGCGGCGCGCGGGTGGCGCGACCACGCTTGCGACCGGGCCGCGTGCCTTCCAACGCTTCCCGCGCCGCGGCAATGTGCTCGGGGGTCACGCCACAGCAGCCGCCCACAATCTGCGCCCCTTCCTCGCGCCACTCGCGCGCCAGTTCGGCGTAGGCCCGGGGATCCACGTTCTCGTCGAACTTCCAGCCGGGATCCAGATAACGTCCCAGGTTGGGATAGACGCCCAAAGGCAGGTCGGTGAAATCGCGCAGCCAGGGCAACATGCCCGGCACGTGGTCCACGGGCAGGCAGTTGATCAGCAGCGCTTCTACTCCCATCGCTTCGAATTTACGCGCGGCGCGGCCGAACAGATCCCCTTCCGGCCCGCCCCAATGCTGGCCAAAGACGCCGCACACCCCGTGCCGGCAGCGCCGAAAGCTGAGCCACACGGGGATGCCCGTCTCCAGCATCAGCTCCACAGCGGGGAAGGTCAGGTCCTCACGAATGAGAGAGAGCGTCTCCATGAGAATCAGGTCCGGCGGATCGTCTGTAAACACACGCGCCAGCAACTGCAACGTCTCGCGCCGTTTGGGGCTGTCCACGTCGCCGCCGATGGTGAACGCCGCCGCCAGCTCGCCCGTCTTGCCCGCTTCGTCGATGGCCTGGCGCACCAGGCGCATGCCCAGCCGGGCCATGTCCATCCAGTGCCCGCCGGCGCCGAAGGGTGAGCCACCCCTCGCCTCATACTCCGGCGCGCGCAGGATGCCCCAGGTGTCAGCGGAAATGACATCGCAACCGGCCTCCACGTAGCGACGGTGCACGTCGAGCACGGCGTGCGGCGCCTGGTCCAACAACGACGTCCCCCATAGCTCGCGGTCGTTCAGCCGGTAACCGCGCACCCCGATGCGCTGCAGCTCTGTCGCCACACCCCCATCCAGGATGACGCACTGTTCGCCGGCAATCATCTGCCGGATGCGCCGGTACGCGCCGTTTTCTTGCTGGGTCATGGCTCGACCTCCTTCCTTTCACACGTCTGAAGGCAGGATAGCATTGGGGACGGCGCGGTGCAATAGGGCGCGGTTGGCGCTGGGGAGATCGGAGATTGGTTGATTGGAGATTGGGGAACTGAGTGACACGGAGGGCCACGGAGAGAGGAGTTTGTGAGTGGTGAATTCTCCGTGCCCCTCCCCAGCGGCCATCGGCCGCCCTGCTCCGTGTTTCTCCGTGTTCCGCTGTTCAGTCGTTTGCCGCGGCCGGTTGCTGCGGATACCCTTGTCCTGTCAGCAAGGAGGAGGGCTTATGGAATTGGTCACGCTGGAGCAAGTACGGCAGGCGCGGCTGCGGGCGCAGCGACTACAACCAGGGGCGGAGGCTGCGGACGTGACGCAGCTGGTGCGCGATCTGTGCGGCATCCAGGCCCAGGACCGGCCGGCGGCGGAGAAAGCGCCACAGCCGCGCACCCGGCGATTGACGGTGAACCACGTGCGCGCGGCGCTGGAGAAAGACCGCTCCATCATCCGCACCTGGCTCATGCGCGGCACGCTGCACATGGTGACGGCGGAAGACGCCGCGTGGCTGTTGCCCCTGCTGGGCCCGCTGTTCGTGCGCAAGGGCGCGCGCCGCCGCAAACAGTTGGGGCTGGACGAGGCCGCCTGGGAGCGCGCAGCGCCCGCCATCCGCGACATTCTGGGCCGGCACGGGCCGTTGACGCGCCCGGCGCTGGCGCAGCGGCTGGCAAAACGGGACATTCCCACAGAAGGCCAGGCAATCGCCCATCTGGCGGCGCGGGCGGCGATGGAGGGTCTTATCTGCTTCGGGCCGGACACAGCGGACGGGGAGCACACATACGTGCTGCTGGAGGCGTGGGTCGACGTCGAATTGGCTGCGCCGGACGAAATCGACGAAGCGCAGGGCCACGCCGGCCTGGTACGCCGCTACGTGCAGGCCTACGGTACGGTCGGGCCGCGCGACTTCGCCTCCTGGTCCGGCCTGGACCTACGCGAGACGCGGGCGGCGTTTGAG